>CAYMZR010000041.1:0-16621 GCA_964394975.1 uncultured Dehalococcoidia bacterium
ATCATCATTGCAATTTATCGGACCAGGCAGTCAGTTTTGGTTACTGACGCTAAGGAATTAAATAGATAAATATTATGTGGACAGAATATAAATACGCTCCTAATTTGGTGACTGCAGAGATGTGGAAAGACAGCTTTGAAGCAGAAGGTCTACCCACAAAAATACTTCCAGACGGCGATATAACATCGTGGGGAGAAAGTGTTGGATTCAAAATATATGTACCCAAAGGTCGGGAACATGTAGCCGATGAAATACTTAGGAAACTTTAAATTATGATCACCGAGCAATTAGTCTGGGCAATATTTTTTATGCCATTAGCCTCATTTTGTATCCTGGCTCTAGTTGTACGCCCATTTTTTAACTCAAAGTCCCATTTTTCAGGCCCCATAGCTGTTCTTTCGATCGGTATTTCTTTCATTCTTTCTGTAATGACATTAATTACGGTCGCATCAAATAAAAACCATGGGCAAGACTGGGGAACTCATTCCTGGTTAGAAATCGGAGATTTTCATTTCACTGTTGGAATCCTTTTAGATCCTCTAACCGCAATCATGCTTGTGGTAGTAACAGGGGTGAGCCTTATGGTTCAAATCTATTCCATGGGGTATATGAAGCCCTCGGGCCATGAATCTGCAAATGGGGAGCATCACGGCCCTGAAGAATTAGGCAACCCAGTATATGCTAGATATTTTGCATATATGTCTTTATTCACAGCATCCATGCTTGGTCTCGTTATGGCAGCCAATGTGATTCAGATGTTCGTATTCTGGGAATTGGTTGGATTATGTTCCTACCTTCTAATTGGATTTTGGTTTCATAGACCAGCGGCGGCGGCGGCGGCGAAAAAAGCGTTCATTGTCACCAGAGTTGGTGATTTTGGATTTCTCATCGCATTAATGTATCTGTTTTTCAAAACTGTCACGGAAAAAAGTGGGAATTACCTGGAGATCCACGTAATCAACGCAAACTTACCTGGACTTGTTGACGCAGGAATAATAACTGGGGGGGCCTTAACTTTAATCGCTTTAGGTATGTTCATCGGCGCTATTGGTAAGTCAGGACAATTTCCCCTACATACTTGGCTACCTGATGCGATGGAAGGACCTACACCTGTAAGCGCTCTCATACATGCAGCGACTATGGTTACAGCTGGGGTTTTCTTAGTAGCCAGATTTTTTCCAATTTTCCAACATTCCTCAGACGCTATGGCGATAGTCACAATAATTGGAGGAGTTACCGCCATATTTGCTGCAACTATGGGACTTGTTTCCAATGATATAAAAAGAGTTCTAGCCTATTCGACGGTAAGCCAATTGGGCTATATGATGTTGGCTCTAGGAGTCGGCGCGTACGGGCCGGCTATCTTCCACCTATTCACCCATGCTTTTTTTAAAGCACTTCTATTTCTGGGTTCCGGCAGCGTCAATCATGCAACAGGAACTTTTGATATGCGCTATATGGGTGGATTACGAAAGAAAATGCCGATCACTTATATCACTTTCCTCATCGGAAGCTTAAGCCTCGCAGGCATATTCCCACTAGCAGGTTTTTGGAGTAAAGATGAAATTCTTTTGAACGCCTTCAAGCATGGAGAATTAATAAGCATAAGCATGATGGGATTCCTCTTAGCAATTATTGCAGTCTTTATGACAGCCTTTTATATGTTTAGAGCCCTATTTATGACATTTGAAGGTGATTTTCGGGGAGGGTCAGAAAAGGATCCTGAAGCCCAAGCACATGGCCCAGTCCATCTTGCAGAATCACCATTTCCCATGGTTTTGCCAATGATAATTCTAGCAATACCAGCTGTAATTATAGGTTTTTTGGTAAATCCCATCGTTAATATAGGAATCCCAAAACATTGGTTCACATACGAATTTCTGGGTAAAGCCCTGGATTACACTTACCACGTACACACAGTCCACCTTGAATTTAATTACCTATTAGCCATTGTTTCCTTGTCAATTGCTTTATTAGGAATACTTCTTGCCTGGGCAATGTACAAACGAAATCCTTATTTGGCTCCCTCTACTCTAGGTAGAGTTTCCGGTCCCATATACACATTACTTCTAAATAAATATTACTTTGACGAAGCGTACGAGCGATTCATAACTGGCAAAATTTATTACCGGGGAATAGCTCAGATCTCTGACTGGATAGATCGAAACATAGTCGACCGCATCGTCAACATTGTGGGATGGCTTGGAGCCAATTTCGGTAGCCTAATAAGAGAACTTCAAACTGGTCAAACTCAAATGTACGCGACTGTCACATCGGTCGGAATAATAATAATAGCTGCGATATATCTATTTGGAATGTAATTAGGAGAATTTGTGGAAATACCTGGGATATTAAGTATAGCCATATTTTTACCGCTAATATCAGCGGTGATTGTGGCCGTTTTTCTGCATGGGAAAACCGCCCGTGGTTTCGCCTTGGCCGCATCGATTGTGGAACTTGCGATCACAGGTTATATATTCATAGCCCATAGACAAAACGGGGATGACATGTCAGAAAAACTGACAACATGGTTCCCGGAATCATTCCCAGTTCAGTATTTCTTGTCCATTGACGGCATAAGCGCTCCCCTGATTTTATTAACGGGATTACTAGGCATCGTCTCGATATTCGCCTCATGGAACGTATTAGAAAGAACTAAAGAACATTTCATGTGGTTGCTCGCTCTGCAGGGTGCGGTAGTAGGAGTTTTCACCTCAATGGATTTCCTACTTTTCTTCCTTTTCTGGGAACTAGAATTAATTCCTATGTTCTTCCTAATATCTATTTGGGGTACGGGAAGAAAAGAATATTCTGCGATGAAGTTTTTGATATTTACGATTCTTGGTAGCGCCTTCATGCTAATTGGGATATTGGTCATATTTACAGGCACCGGTACCTTCGATATGATAAAAATCGCAGAATTAATGCCGACTGCTAACCTCATAATGCCAATAGGCCTACTTTTCTTATTCATGAGCATAGGTTTTGCTGTTAAACTGCCCGTTTTTCCTTTTCACACTTGGTTACCCGACGCTCATACAGATGCACCCACTGCCGCCAGCGTAATGTTGGCAGGTGTTTTATTGAAAATGGGTGGATACGGACTTTTGAGAGTTTCTGCAGGAATGTTTCCTGAACAGCTCGAAAAATATGCATGGCTATTAGCTTTGTTCGGGGTAATAAACATTATTTACGGAGCAGCCATAACAATACGACAAACAGACCTAAAAAGGCTCATCGCATATAGCAGCGTAAGCCATATGGGTTTCGTCTTATTAGGATTATCAGCTGTAGGGGGTGGAATAACATCTCTCGCGATGACCGGAGCCGCCCTACAAATGTTCACTCATGGAACCATCACTGGACTTTTGTTTCTAACAATAGGATTTATCTATGAAAGAACACACACACGCCACATTCCAGACCTGGGAGGTCTGGCCCGTCGCATGCCAATACTCACGGTATCCCTGGTGGTTGCAGGTTTGGCATCTTTAGGGTTACCAGGAACTAGTGGGTTCGTCGCTGAAGTAACAATATTCGTTGGAGCCTTCCCTGCTTTCAAATTAGCTACAATAATAGCTGCATTTGGAGTAGTACTAACCGCTGGATACATATTATGGATGATACAAAGATCCATGTTTGGGCCTGAGAAGACACAATTTGAACAAATTGGTGATGCAACAGCAGTGCAGGTAATTCCGATTGGTATTCTAATTATCTCAATAATAGCTGTGGGAATATACCCAGCATTTGTGTCTGATGTTTTCGCAGATGGGATATCACAAATGCGAATTATGACAGGGGCTAATTAATGGATTACATCGATTTAGAATTAATTACTCCTGAAATCAGCATGGTTTTGCTTGCTGGTCTCATAATCATAGTAGATCTTTTTTCATCTAATAAAAAACTACTAGCCCCTCTGTGTCTAGTAGGTCTATTAGTACCTTTGTATTTTTGTATCAGCTTAGCCCAAGAAAGTGCTGCAGGGGGATTCAAAGGAACAATACAAGTAGACAATTTTAGTATATTTTTCAAATACATCATTATTCTTGCTACAGGGTTGGTTATCCTAACTTCAATCACATACGCAAAAAGATTTGACAAACATCAAGGCGAATATTACTCACTAATTTTATTATCCGCGACTGGGATGATGTTACTCGCATCTGCCACAGAGTTGATAACGATATACATAGCTCTAGAACTAACAGCCTTACCAGCAGCCGCATTGGCTGCTTTCATAAGAGAAAAGAAGTCTGCCGAATCAGGAATGAAGTTTTTAATTTTGAGCGCGGTTAGCTCTGCCGTTCTTCTTTATGGCATGGTGTTAATTTATGGGTTTACAGGCAGCACCCACTTATCAGAAATTGGGCCGGCAATAGCATCCCAACTTTCGGGCTCCAGCAGCATATCTGACCATGGTGTACTTTTATTCAGTGTAATTTTAATAACAGCGGGTTTCGGATTCAAAATCTCTGCTGTTCCATTTCAAATGTGGGCACCAGATGTATACGAAGGAGCTCCAACTCCAATAACAGCCTTCTTATCGGTAGCAAGTAAGGCGGTTGGGTTCGCAATAATTCTGAGAATTTTATACATGGTTTTTGAGAATGAAGCACTATCTTCCGACTGGACCAGCATGATGGCAGTTTTGAGCGCAATTTCTATGTCAGTTGGCAACCTCATAGCCATAAAACAAAATAACATTAAAAGAATGCTAGCCTACAGCACCATCGCCCAAGCTGGTTATGTAATGGTCGGTTTGGCGGCTATGGCAAGTGACACAACACTTAATACCTCTGGACCGGTCGGCATACTAGTCTACCTAGCTGGATATACCTTCACAAATTTGGCTGCTTTCGCGGTTATAACCGCAGTATCTGAAAATTCCGGAGATGATTCCATAGATTCCTTCTCTGGGTTAATAAAAAGATCTCCGATTTTAGCAGGAATAATGACCATATCTATGATTTCACTTATAGGCATACCACCTACTATTGGATTCATGGCCAAAATATATATTTTTGGAGCTGCAGTTGAAACTAACTTAACCTGGTTAGCTTTTGTAGGAGTAATCAATAGCGTCATTTCAGCTTATTACTATCTACGTGTTGTTAAGACAATGTTCATGAATAGCGCACCAGAAAATTCTCAAATAAAGACCAGCATCGGACCTTTGTCAGCAGCTGTTATATCCATTGTTGGTACAGTTGCCTTCGGTTTATATCCGAGACCTATAATCGAATTAGCTCGCGAAGCGATCGGCACCATAGTCGGTTAACTAAAATAGTTAAGTATTGGTAAGATAGATACTTAAAACCCGGATGAGAATCAAAAGGTTTCTAGATAATTATGTCAGAAAATAATTTGATAGCCTTTATATACAATTCCCAAGTTCCTGACACTAAATTGAAGGCTGAAGAGATTATAGAGTCACTAGGTCTAGTAAATGGTTCCTGGCTTACTTCGGCCGGAAATTTATCAGATAACACTTCCAAATTGACAGCGACCTATCTGGTAGTTGTAGTCGGCGGAGACGGTACCATACTTAGATCAGTAAGAGTGATAAGTCCATTTGAACTTCCTGTAGTTGGAATAAAAATGGGCAAGGTAGGATTCATGGCAGAATTATCGCCTGATCAGGCAGTTTCGGCTCTTCCAAAATACATCAATTACCGATCCTCGCCCGATAATGGTATTCGGACAGAAAAGCGAATGATGATACAAGCCGACGTAATCCCAACAAAGGGAGGAACTCCCAGGTTATCAATTCATGCCTTGAACGATATTACTGTTGGAAGTAGAAAGGTTTCTAGATTGGTCGAATTAGAGGCATCAGTAAACCATGTTCATTTAACCAATTACAGGGCCGATGCGGTCATAGTATCCACGGCTACCGGTAGTACTGGCTATGCACTTTCCGCCGGTGGTCCTATTGTGTTTCCCGAAGCCGAGATGATGATTCTACAACCAGTAGCGGCTCATACAGGCCTACGGGACGCACTAGTTCTTGATCCGGCCTCTACGGTATCTTTAGAGGCTTCTAAAAACTATTTGGCATCCATAAGTGCGGATGGTTTTGTGGATTCCGAAGTACAGCCAGGAGAAAAAGTCATCGTAAAAAGAAGTCCTTATGATGCTAGGTTCCTACGTTCTGAAAAACCTGACTTCTTTTACACAGCCTTAAATATGCGTCTCGGACTCGCTTACAGATCTCAGCGCCCTCCTGAAGGACCTTTGGAATAAATAAAAATGGGAAATTTAGAACTTGATCGCACCATCAATAGTAAAAAGGTTTATGAAGGCAATATCATAAACGTCAAAATTGATGAGATTTTATTGAAAACAGGAGTTAAAGCTGAACGTGAGGTTGTGGAGCACAAACCTGCTGTCGCTATAGTTCCGGTAGACTCTGAAAATAATGTGCTGCTTGTAAGGCAATACAGACACCCAGCGAAGGTAGATTTGCTAGAGGTACCAGCTGGAATAATAGAACCTGAAGAGGAACCAGAGGTAGCTGCGCTTAGAGAGTTACAAGAAGAAGTAGGATACACTTCACGTGATCTGAGACTTATTTTTGGATTCTGGACAAGCCCAGGTTTTACAGATGAATACATTTATGGCTTTATAGCGCGAGACCTAGTGCCTAAAAAGCTGCCTCAGGATTATGATGAAGATATATCGATCGAAAAAATCCCAATAGGAAGATTACAGAAACTTATAAGACTGGGTGAAATACAAGATTCCAAAAGTATTGCACTTTTAATGACTTTGAACTCAACAATGTAAAAACCAGGTGCAAATATGCCAAACCTTGATCAAATGCTAAAACAAATTGACGACCTTGAAGATGAGCTAATTGCCTTGGAACAGGCGTTGGTTAAAATCCCTTCAGTTAATACAGGGTTTATGCCAACAGGAGACGAAACTCCTGTATGTAACTACATTTCAGATTGGTTATCTGCTGTGGGAATCGATTCTGAAATTCTAGAATCATCCCCAAACAGAGGTAATATCATCGCAAACATAGAGGGGTCTTCAGGAAAACTCGGACTCTTATTTATGTCCCATACAGATGTTGTACCAGTAGAAGATGAAGATAAGTGGACATTTCCACCATTCAGCGGGCAGATTCACGAAGGTCGAATATACGGTCGTGGCGCATCCGATTGTAAAGGTCTTTTATCGGCTCAATTAATGGCAATGAGAGTACTAAAAGAAAATGGAGTCACATTAAAAGATACTCTATCACTAGTTTCAGGGGCAGATGAAGAACACGGCGGTAGATACGGATTTGGCTGGTTAGCTGAAAATTATCCGGAGAGATTGCAAGCTCCATTTGCGGTGAATGAAGGAGGAGGTTCACCAATAGAAGCGGCTGGATCATTGACTTATGTTCTCGGCGTAGGAGAAAAAGGCAGACTGCAAATAGAAATAGATGTTAAAGGGGTAAGCTCGCATGCATCAGTTCCTTGGCAAGGAACAAATGCACTTTATAGACTGTCTCAAGTATTAAACAGAATAGAAGAATACGAAGCAGAACGCGATACCTCTACCAGTCTATTTGAACACCTATCTACATTTGCAATCGAACACAAACCGTCATCAAACAACGTAGACGAAATCATCAAGGAGCAAGAAGATGATAATCCGAGATTCGCTTCAATGCTCAAGGCCCTATCTCGGATGACAATAACCCCAACCATGATTAACGGTGGAATTAAGTCAAACAGCGTACCCGAGCAAATTAGACTTACTTGCGATGTCAGAACTTTGCCACATCAGACAGACGATTATTTAAGAGACGAACTAGACAAAATACTGGACGGAATACCAGGGATAGAGTATTCAATTGACTACATGGCTGTGCCAAATTCTTCTCCTTTTGAAACAGAGCTAATGACTAGCCTGCATGAGGCTACAAAAAAGGCAGTGGATAGAGAGGATGTTCAATTCGTGCCCGCCATCAGTACCGGTTTTACTGACTCAAGATTTACAAGGCCACTTGGGGTAACTACCTACGGTTTTTCTGGTTCTCATCCTGAAGACGACCCTATGCTTAGCAAAGCCCATGGTACGGATGAATCTATCGGGATCAAAAGTCTGGTAAGCGGAGCCAAAGTTATGTTGCACCTTGCCTATGATATGCTCGCCGAAAAATAATTAATTATCGAATTGAGTTACAAGGAAAAATATTCACCATATTTTTCCAAAGCAACGGTGTCAACAGTAGCTCCCAACCCTGGACCAGTAGGCATATGCAATTGCCCATTTTTTATTATCTCGGCAGGATTTATTAACTCATGCCTATAGGCAGTCTCATCTACAGCATGTTCCAAAATTACTCTCTGGTTTAGAGAAGCGCAGACATGGGCGGAAGCTAGAAGAGATACTGGACCCGATGGACAGTGAGGAGAAAATCCTACTTTACTGTCCATGGCACTATTGGCAATTCGGACAGCCTCTTCAACTCCACCGCAGTACTTTATATCCGGCATGACAGTTTTAACTGAGTTTAACCTGATGAGGGAATCAAAAAACAATTGTCCATAACCAGCCTCACCTCCTGATATCGGCATACTTATAACTTTAGCAAGTTCGGCTAATTCTGTAGGAAAGCCGATCGGATCCAGTGGTTCCTCGAACCAACCGATTCCAATTGGGTTTATTAATTCTGCAACCGTTCTAGAAGAAGCCTCGTCAAATCTTCCATGGCAATCTACCAAAATTTCTACCTCTGAGCCTACCTCTTGTCTCACAGCCAGTAGCCGGTCAATACCTTTTTTCGCAACGAAATCAATATCTTTGGGGTTCGGATGCTGTATTTCGTCAAATGGCGCACATTTAATCACCTTAAAACCCTTAGCCACAGCCCTGTAGGCTGCTCTTCCGAATTCTTCAGGGGAGCGATCTGTAGCAAACAAACCCCTATTTATATTTGCGTACAAATCTATATCCGACGGAAATTGCCCACTGAGATATGCACATAAGGGGAGATTGTGAACAAGAGCATTTAACTGGCTGATAAGAGTGCGAACAGCACTTAATGCAGCTGCAGCATTTGATCCACTCTCTACCTCTTCACCGATCCCTAAATATCTTTCTAAATCATTTTCACCAGGTATGCTTCCCTCAGAAATAGCCTCGAGAATTTCATTGATGGTCCTAGCTACCCCATTTGATTCCGGCCCTTTCGTAAATTCAACCAAAGTTTCTTCCCCCGAATTTGTCCGAACAGAAACACAATACCAGTTAGTATTTTTCGTTATGTCATATCTCAAAAATTTCCAAGAATGAAGAAACAATCTCATTTGAGTAAATCCTCTAGCAGAAGTGGTCGATCTTTTACTATTTTAGTATACCTGCAATTAACTGAATGATCGTCTAAAAACACAATATCCTGATATTGTAAAAAAGTTGTTGGATTATATTGTGTAAAGTGTTAAACTCGAGTAAATTCATCAGCAACGGAGCAGCATATGGACGGCTTGATCGTTCACGAGACCCCAAAGATTAAGCTCACCACGATGGTTGTCGCCTTTGCCGGATGGCCAGATGCTGCGGAAGCAGCCACTCGAGCAATCAGATACATGGTCCGTAAGTTACCCAGTAAAAAAATCGCAGAGATAGATCCAGAAAACTATTATGATTTTACTGTGAACAGACCGCAAACCCGCATCAACCGGAGGAAAGAACGGATCATAAAGTGGCCCACCAATGAATTCTACAGCTACGTCCCCGAAAATACCCCAGAAAATGGTATTTTGATGTATGTTGGAACAGAGCCCAACCTTAAATGGAGAACATTTTCAGACACTGTTTTAGAGGTCGCCAAATTATCTGGAGTGGAACTAATTGTGTCCCTCGGAGCGCTACTGGATGCAGTTCCCCATACAAGAGATGTGAAAATAACTGGTCGAGCCAGCAGCCAAGAACTGAGTAAAAAAGCTAGATGGCTAGGAATACGAAATTCTGGATACCAAGGACCGACTGGGATACACTCTGCTTTTTCGGAAGCCTGTAATAAGAACCATATACCTCATGCAAATATTTGGGGACATTGCCCTCACTATGTCCAAACCTCCCCCAATCCAGTGACAAGCTTCGCATTATTGGAGCGACTGAAAAGCCTCGTAGATATAGATATAGATATGAGTGAATTGCATTTAGCAGGACAAGCTTTCAAGGAAGAAATATCTAACGCCATCTCGAAACAACCTGAAGTGAGTTCTTATGTATCTAAACTGGAAAGTCAATACGATGAAGCTAACGGATCCCAAAATGATATGCCCACTGGAACCGATATGGTTAAGGAAATAGAAAACTTCCTCAAAAGCCAGTCCAGCGGACAGGAATAGAAACAGATAAACCCATACTGGTGTGTGATGAGTAAGTGCCGCAGCTACTTATAACTCCTGATTACTATAAAAATTTATTTAGTCGTTGGACGAACGACATTGCAATGCTCCCTGATTTCCCAACTGATTCAAAAGAGAAACTGGTTGCGTTGCATTTTGTAATGCTAGCGTTCGCCGAGGGAGAAGAATATTCAGAAGACGATATTCATGAAGGAATAAAAGACCGGAACCTTTTTTCAATAGATCATGTGCAAATTAGAATAACTATGCTTCGTAATGGGTTTCTTACTAGAACCGAAAATGAATCAGGATTATTTTATAAGACCTCAAAAGAGTTTTTGAAACATGCTCAATGGGATAACTCAATACCTGGAGTGACATAATAGACAGCCAATTAAGTCCCAAAGAAACATTAGTAGATATCGGTCCAATATCGATTAACAGTCGAGATTGGGGTGGTCAGGGCAAAAACATAGTTCTAATACATGGTTTAGCCTCAAACAGTCAAATCTGGGATCTAGTTGCGCCGTTGTTGGCCAAAACAAATAGAGTGGTAGCAATTGACCAAAGGGGACACGGATTATCTTCTAAACCGAATCATGGGTACGACTTCAAGTCTATTACTAACGACTTATCCTTATTTTTGGATACTGCCCAGATCACCAACCCATTATTGATAGGGCATTCCTGGGGAGGAAGTGTTGCATTGAGTTTTGCGGCCCAGAACTCGAGTCAAATAAGCGGGATCTGCCTTGTAGACGGAGGCCTAATAGAAATATCGTCCATACCAGGAAATTCACTGAAGAAAGCCCTTATAGATATGGCTCCCCCATTGTTTGATGGCTTAACGGAGACGATTCTAAGAGATAGAATTTTAAAAAGGGATTGGGGCGAACGCGATAAAATGTCTGTTAAATACGATTTAGCCGATATTATAATGGCTAATTTTCAAGAAAATTTGGATGGCACCATAACACCTCGTTTCCAAAGATCTAATCACTTGAAAGTAGTGAAGGCATTTTGGAGTCACCAACCATCGACATTGTTTTCATCAATAACTTGCCCTGTTTTGAATTTACCGGCAAGACTAAATAAAGATAAGAGTCCAAGACAAAAACTTAGACAAAAATTAATAGATCAGGCAGAAGCAAAAATATCTAAATTTGATACACTCTGGTTAGAACAAAGCATACATGATGTCCCTATTCAAAAACCCATGTTTGTGTCGACAACTATATCTCAATACATTGAACGCGGTTTTTTTGATTAACCGATTATGCGGTTTCCGATAGAAAATAGTATGGGACATTCCAAGTTCCGACCAATCCCATATCAACTACTGCCTTATTAGCATATAGCTTTTTCACTATTCCCTTACTGCCAGTAACCGGACCACCACTGACATTCCCTAGGTACATAACCTTTTGACCGCTATTTATGTTTAAACCATTCTGAAAAGTTGCATAATTACTTTTGTCATTCTTTATTGATAGTGTCAACTGTGTTGCATCGTTCATATTTACACCCAGTAAAATTCTAATTTAGAACATTTTAGAACAGAACACTTGTTCTGTCAATTATTCCCACTTAATATACGATCAAAGACTTGGATGATAAAAAGACTGATTTTGGGATAGAATACTTATTAACAATCCGCCATAGAGGTATATAATCATGGGAAGACTGGATAACAAAGTGGCGATAATTTCAGGTGCCGGCAAAGGGCAAGGTGCATTTGAAGCTGCACTGTTTGCGGGTGAAGGTGCCAAAGTCGTCTTGGCAGACATAGATATTGAAGCCTGTACATCCAACGTTCAGGATATTGTCAAAACCAAAGGCATAGCCTCAGCAATCCGTCTAGATGTAACTTCTTCTGAAAGTTGGATCAACTGCATCAAATTCACTATGGAAAAATACCAAAGTCTAGACATACTGGTGAACAATGCTGGTATATACAGTAAAGTACCAATTGAGGAAGCCTCAGGTGAGGAATTTGATTTAATTATGTCAGTTAATCTTAAGGGAGTTTTCTTGGGAACAAAATATGCGATCCCAGAAATGCGACATTCTGGAGGCGGATCGATAGTTAATATTTCATCTACCGCGGGATTGGTTGGCAATCAAGGGGGAGGGGCATATGGTGCGTCCAAAGGAGGAGTAAGATTGTTTACTAAATTTACAGCTATTCAACATGCCTCCGACAATATCAGAGCAAATTCTGTTCACCCTGGACCTATTGACACTGATATGATCGCGGACAATCTTTCCACACCGGAAGGGAGGCAAAACTCAATATCCAGAATACCACTAGGACGAATAGGGACTATAGAAGATGTGGCTTTGGGAGTTTTATTTCTAGCTTCTGATGAATCCTCATATATGACGGGATCAGAATTAGTTATTGATGGGGGAATTACGGCTCAATAAAATTGACCACAATTATCTGGGCCTACTTCTAGAAGAATACTGATCAGTTAGAATATTTTCAGAAAATATCATGCATGATTTTAAAGCGATTATACTAGCAGCCGGATCGGGAACTAGAATGAAATCTAGTCAACCAAAGGCTCTACACAAGTTATCTGGAACCCCCATGATAACTTGGGTTGTGAATGCAGTAATTAAATCACAAATTAAGGACATCATAACGATTGTCCCAGCAGAGAATGAAGTATTCAAAAATGCACTGGAAGGCCAATCCGATTTGGTTGTTCAAGAATCACCAAAAGGTAGCGGTCAAGCCCTGCTACAAAGCAAACGAAAAGCATACGAGGCCAAGAACCTTCTGGTAGTAAATTGCGATATACCTCTTATAAAGGCTGAAACTCTTACCAACTTGATAAACCATCACCAATCATCAGGAGCCGACCTTACTGTACTAACAGCTAAAGTCAACAAGCCGAAAGCTTTCGGAAGAATAATCAGGAATGGTGAGGGAAAAATCACCTATATAGTTGAGGAATCAGAAGCCAGTATTGAACAAATGCTTATTGATGAAATTAATGCCGGAGCTTATTGTTTCAAAACATCATGGCTATGGAATGCATTAGAATCTTTGAAACCTTCGAAGTCCGGAGAATTCTTTTTAACTGACCTTGTAAATTTTGCAAATAGCCTTCAGCTTAATATCGAGTCATTAATAACCAACGAACAGGAAATTATAGGTGTGAATAGCAAATCTGACTTGGCCAGAGCGGGAAAAATATCAAGGGCATCCATTTGTGAAAAATTTATGAATGATGGGGTAATTATCATCGACCCTGACACCACATACATTGATGCACAAGTTATAATAGGAGCTGATACCACCATCTTTCCTAACACACATTTAACTGGAAACACTAACATTTCTTCTCACAGTGAAATTGGTCCAAACAGTGTGATCGCAAATAGTTCTATAGGTTCAGACTGTATAATTAAGTCATCTACTATAGAATCAGCCGTCATTTTAGACAGAGTGAAGGTTGGACCCTACAGTCATGTTAGAGAAGGATCTATCTTGAAATGTAATGTCGACATAGGAAATTATGTAGAAATAAAAAACAGTACCCTAGGAAACGGTACGAAATCCGGTCATCACTGCTATTTAGGTGATTCAGACATCGGTTCTGACGTGAACATTGGAGCAGGTACCATAACCTGCAATTATGATGGCACTAATAAACACAGAACAATCATAAAAGATGAAGCTTTCATAGGCTCTGACACCAAACTGGTTGCTCCGGTAACCATAGGGAAAAGGTCAATTACCGGGGCAGGCTCGATAATAACAAAGGATATCCCTGATTTCTCTAAAGGAATCGGAGTTCCTACACGCATATTAAAGGGGGACAGGTCTTCTTAGACCCAAAGTCAAATTGGACACTGATATAAGCGACTTATCAAGTCTAACACTAATAACTTCTATCGCACTTTTTACATTAATCGGCTTTATTCAGCATGTGATTGGCACAGTAACTAGAGAGTCCATCTTTATATGGCGCAGCGAAGAAAGATCTGGATTAGAAAAACTGGAAGATCTCTTCCGTAAAGCTGACCAATCCAACTCTGCATTTTCAATAATAAAAACGATCGCGCTTACCTTCGCATTAATAATTTCCTATTCCATCTTTTATAAGGCCCCTGAAGCTGAACTCACTAGTCATGCTTTGGGACAGATAAGCATTATTGGATTATCAAGTCTTCTGGTTCTAGGGGTACTAGAAACGGTCGCTAAAGTAGCAGGCAGACATAGTGGACCTAAAGCAGCAATTCAGATCTATGGACTAGCTATATTCATTGGTACAACTCTAAGACCTATAACTAGGTCCCAAGAACGTATTATAGAAATCGGCACCGTCGAGGAAGCCTCCGACATCGATGAGAACAGTAACATTGCAATGCAAATGGATGATGAAGGAGAGCCCTTAGAAGAACATGAGGTTCGGATGATAAGAGGAGTTTTCCAATTGGATAGGACAGTGGTCCGAGAAATTATGGTCCCTAGGGTCGATATGATAGCTACAGATATAACAACCTCCATTAATGACGTCGCCAATCTAATGATTAAAGAAGGTCATAGTAAAGTTCCCATTTACAAAGATGAAACTGATCAAATAAAAGGTATTGCGCATTCTATGGATATCCTTGCCCAAATAAGTGATTTCAGTCAACAGACAGGAACCAAAAAGGACTTGGGTGATTTTCTACGCCCAGTTTTTTTTGTGCCTGAGTCAAAAACATTAGAAGACCTTCTAACTGATTTCCAAGACAAACGAATTCAAATGGCAATTGTTATCGACGAATACGGGGGAGTTTCTGGATTGGTTACAGTAGAGGACCTTGTGGAAGAAATTGTCGGAGAATTACATGATGAATTCGACCGTCGGGAGTCTGTAATTAGACAGGTTGAAGAAAACGAATTCTATATGGATGCTGGCATTGATATAGATGACCTAACCCTAGCAATCGGAACCCCCTTTGAAGGTAATGGCTTTGACACAATTGGGGGATTCGTTCTACACGAACTAGGGAAGATTCCAAGCCCTGGAGACAAATTTTCCTACAACAATTTATCTATAGAAGTAATCTCTACCGTCGGCAGGAGACTAAGGGAAATAAAAATAGTTAAACTTGGATAGGAAACATATATCTATGCTTTCTTTCAAGGAAACGTCCTGATTAATTGACATTTCCTGTATCTAGACCCAAGGGTGATTGAAAGGTTCGGCAATGAGTAGATTATAGGTCGTACATCGGGATAGAGGTAAAATACCACCTTATTTGATGCAGATACTTTGATTTACGCAACTTTAATGGACGAGATTTTAAACAAAAATTAAAAGTCCCCCAGATCAAATTGATCTGGGGGACTTTTAATCTTCAATTCAACTCTTTCTTCACCAATTTTACATTAGCTCAGCCGAGTTAGTCCATCAAGTTTTCTTATTTGTCAGCTACCAATAATGGTGCTGTAGCCTCTGAATTTGAGGAGCCTTTGGCTACAAGTGTGTATAACCCAGCATCCACAGCTGCTTTGACATCGATCTGGAAGGCACCTGATTTATTTGCAGTGCCTCCAGCCAATATCTTATCGACTCCACCGGCTGCACCAGCAGCGATAATGCTGACCTGCTCTTCAGAGACAAATCCCGCGCCGTACACGGTCGAGGTCCCACCAGTCTCTGCAGGGGTTGCTGCCAAACTAGCAGACACTGTTCCTGCTGGCGATGATGCGGACACTATTGTTATAGGTGCGCTTGCTTTACTACCACTTGCACCTTGTGCGAATACGGTAGATGGGCCGCCAGCCCTGCTTATAACAGCCCCCTTTTCTGAAACGAAGTCAAACGAGACTTCAAAGGCTCCTGCTCCATTAGCAGTCACCTGCGAACCCCGACCTCCCCCAATAATTGGAGACAAGGTGGAATCGATTCTAAGCTGCAAAACCACTGGTTCATTTGCATTAAAGCCTGATCCATAAACACTGAATCCCTCAGACATCGTTATTTTTGACTTGCTTACTGTGATATTACCTTCTGGCGCCACAGCGTCAGCTCCGCCAAGACCAGCAGGCCCTTGCATCCCAGGAGCACCAGCTGGGCCAGGGTTACCAGGCAATCCTGGCAAACCAGGTTCTCCTTGTGGTCCCTGCGAACCAGCTACTCCAGGACTACCTGGATTTCCAGGAAGACCTGGATTTCCAGCAGCACCTGCACATGCCGACATTACGAATAACATTGCTGAGAAAACCAGGGCTGTTGATAACGCCCGAAGGCTAA
>CAYMZR010000042.1:0-16457 GCA_964394975.1 uncultured Dehalococcoidia bacterium
GCTGGTTTTATGGGGTAGAATCGGGAAATGAAAATTTTGTTGTTTGTGACAGCATTCGCCCTGATGGGCTTTACCTTTTTTCTCAACCCTCAATCCTTGCAGGCGGCTGGAGGTTCTATTCCTCCCTGGCCTGTCATTTATTCGGGATCAGTTACCCTCGGTGGCGCCCCTGCGCCAGACGGGCTTTGGATTGTGGGGCGCATGGATGGTTACACCTCGGTGCCATTAGAAATAAAAGGTGGACGCATGTCCGGTCTTGCTGTTGGCGCACCTGACCAAACTTTTTTTGGTAAAACTATTACCTTTGAATTGAGAAATGGCCCAAATGACTCGGAAGGGGCGACCGTGGCTGACCAGACCGATACTTTTGCTAAATACCCGCTGCCGACGTTGAAGAAAGATTTTGATTTGACTTTTCCAGCATTTCCCACTCCAACACCTTTGCCGACGGCGACGCCAACTGCCACGCCAGTCGCTACGGCCACCCCCCTTGCCACTGCAACACCAATTGTAGTTGGGACGGTTGTGTACAACGGAATAGTGATCGCCTCTGGAGGAACCCTCGTTGACGGTGCTATGCTGACTGCCAGAGTTGGAAGCTATGAATCTAACCCCGTTGCTGTCGTAGGGGGAAGTTATATAAGTCTAATTGTAGACTTGAATGATCCAGGGTTGACTGGTGAAACCGTTAAGTTTTTCATCGATGGTTCCGAAGCTAGGACGACCGCCATATACGAGGTAGGGCCGACCATTAGGAGCGTCGACCTCATCTTCACTGATTTACCTCTGATAGAACCTACGGCTACCGCGACTGCCCAGATTCCGGTTGCCACTCCTAAGCCGATCGCTGCCGTTGCCACGGCTGTTCCAGTCCCCACGAATACGGCTGTTGTGGTTCCGACTAACACCCCAGTACCGGTACCTACCCAGGTGCCCGCTCCGACGCCTGAGCCTGTTGTTGTGGTAGTAACTGCGACCCCAGAGCCTGGTGCAGGAGAGGAGCCAAATGAGTCGGGTGGATGTATGGCTGTAAGCGACATCGATCCACTTACGGGGACTGCAAATGTTCTTGCTATGATTGGCCCATTACTTTTGTTGGGGGCCTTTAGAGGTTACAGAAAGTTCTTCTAGGTAATACCCTTGTGATGACTGGGTTAAAATTAACAGGAATGCTTTGACTAAAGACGAAAAACCTGTACTTACCTACGGTTAAGCAAAAAAGGTGTTGTTTCGGCGGGTAGACTGCTTTCGGTGACTGTAAGCCTATTTTGTGCCACTTTTTCGGTTGCTCCAATTGCATCGAAAAATTTGTTAGGGTTTGGAAGATCTTCTGAAGCTGTTCCTAAAGTGTACTGAATTGGTACAACTAGCCTGGGTTGTAACGCCGCAATAGTTTCCTGCATGATCGTATTGTCTTCGTCTTCTGGAGGCGTTACTGGGATAAAAAGGATCTCTGTCTGACCTATTTGGTCGATTTGTGATGGGCTTAATTTTTGGGACAAGGCCCCTATGTGGCAAAGGCTTAGGCCTTCTGCTTTGATGGTATAAATGGTATTTATCTTTCGAGCACTGCCTTGTTCAACTGTTGTAAGTGCCGTCCCGTGACCGTTAATGTAGAAATTATTTATTTCGTATTCTCCCGGACCGTTTATGATTCTTGGATTTCCACTTATTGAATCTACACTTGAATGTTTTAAGCTGTCATGGCTTACAGTGACAATATCAGCTTTTTGAGGGGCCATGAATGTGCCGTCAGAGCTATCATATGGGTCAGTAATAAGAATCAAATCTCTACTATTGATGCTCACTGATGAATGGCCTAGCCAGTTAATTTCCATAATAAAGTGACCTCATAACAACTGTGTTACATCGAGTATAACAACCGATCAGTTTCAGCTTCAAGTGGAATCGATAGCAATCTTGGTCAGGTTGAGACTCTTGTTAAATTACTAGACGGTGAAGTCATCTCAGAGTAACCTTGATCCATTATGTTTGAAATGTTAACGGATAAATTAACGGCCGTCATCAATTCAGTGTCTAGCAAGGGCAGCCTCACTGAAAAAGATATCGACGATACCTTAAAAGAAGTTAGACGAGCTCTATTAGAGGCAGATGTCAATTTTAAGGTTGCTAGATCATTTGTTTCTTCTATCAAAGAACAAATAATAGGACAAGATATTTTGTCCAGCATTACAGCTGGTCAACATGTTGTGAAGGTCACCAACGATGAGCTAATAAAGACTCTTGGGGGAGAGCCTGTTGAGTTAAATAAGACAGAAAAACATAATTCCATTTTAATGGTGGGCTTGAACGGCTCTGGGAAAACCACTACTTCTGCCAAACTTGCTAAACACTTAAAAGAGGCGGGCCAATCTGTTGGGTTGGTTGCAGCTGATGTTCATAGGCCTGCAGCTATCCAGCAATTGGCAATTCTAGCTAATCAAGTAGGTATTAACCTCTATGAGGCCGGTACAGAGGTTTCTGCGGCTAAAGTGTCCCATGACGGGTATGAGATCGGTAAAAACCGCGATTTTGACTGGACTATTATAGATACTGCCGGCCGTTTTCAGATAGATAACGAATTGATGGATGAATTGGTAGAAATAAAAAATTCTGTTAACCCAACAGAGGTTCTCTTGGTTGTTGATGCCATGACGGGACAGGAATCGGTAAATGTTGCCCAGGATTTTCATGACCGGATTGGATTGACTGGGTTAATCCTCACAAAGATGGATGGTGATGCAAGGGGTGGAGCTGCCTTGTCGATAACTTCAGTAACTGGCATTCCAGTTAAATATATTGGAATCGGAGAAAGATTAGATGCTCTAGAAAAATTCCATCCAGACCGATTGGCATCAAGAATACTTGGTATGGGTGATGTTCTTACCTTGGCCGAAAAAGCCCAAGCCACCTTCGATAAAGATCAAATGGCAGATCTGGAACAAAAAATGAAACAGGCCACTTTTGACCTTGAGGATTTTCTGGGTCAGATGCAGGCGGTGAAAAAGATGGGTTCTATAGGGCAACTGTTGGAAATGGTTCCGGGATTTTCGATGATGAAAGGCAAGGTTGATTCAGAGGATTTGGAGGGCCGACACATGGTAAAGGCGGAATCAATCATATATTCAATGACTCCTGAGGAGAGGTCCAAACCAGAAATAATTGGCGGAAGTAGAAGGAAGAGGATTGCAAAAGGTAGTGGTACTTCCGCACAAGATGTAAATCAACTTCTGAACCAATTTAAACAAGTAAGAAAAATGATGAAAGAAATGTCCTCACCCGGTGGGCAAAAGAAGATGATGCGTATGCTTTCCCAAAAAGGAAATCCTTTCGGGTTTTAGATTGGAAACGTATCGAATCCGTTTTTCCAAACTCATATATCGTATGCTGATATAATTAGCTGATTAGAAATCCGATTTGGAATCTAATATGAAAACAGAATACTGGGGAGGTTAATCCTATGGATATTTTAACTATAGCGATCGCCGCCCTCATCAGTTTAATTGTTGGTACAGTTTTAGGTATTAGCGTTAGGCGTCTTCAAACCTTTAGGAGTAAAGTCGCAGCTCGTTCTGAAGCAGAGCATATGTTGGAACAAGCTTTGGAAGAACAGCGATCGATACTTTTAGGGGCAAAAGAAGAATCTCTGAAAATCCAAAAAGATGGAGATGAAGAGCTCAAAGAGAGACGCGGAGAGGTAAGAAGAATAGAACGTAGAGTTGCTAATAGAGAAGAGAATGCAGAAAAGAGGTCACAAAATTTAGAGCGAAGAGAGCGTAATTTAAATGACCGCGAAAAAGAGATAGAAAATCTCTATGAACAGGTAGAGGTTGTTAAATCTCAAAGCCTACAACAACTCGAAACTGTCGCTGATATGAAAATGGATGATGCGAAAGACATTATCATGGCAACTGCTGAGGACGACTACAGACATGAACTGGCTCTCAAATATCGAGATATGGAGGAGTCAGTAAAGAATGAGGCTAATGACAAGGCACGAATGATATTGGGTCAGGCGATTCAGAGATTGGCGTCGGACGTGGTATCTGAAGCCACCGTAAGCACAGTTCCGATCCCTAGCGACGATATGAAGGGACGGTTGATAGGAAGAGAAGGGCGGAATATACGCTCAATTGAAAGAAACACTGGAGTGGACCTGATAATAGATGACACTCCAGAGGCCATTACGCTATCGTGTTTTGATCCGGTCAGAAGAGAGGTGGCTAGGTTGGCTGTGTCCAAACTAGTCGCAGATGGCAGGATACACCCGGCAAGAATTGAAGACATGGTCAAAAAATCTCAAGAAGAGGTAGAGGAGACTATTTGGAAGAGCGGTGAATCCGCTGTTCTTGAGGCGGACGTTAGGGGCCTGCATCCAGAATTAATTAGGTTATTGGGCAGACTCAAATACAGATTCAGCTACGGTGAAAATGTGCTAATGCATTGTCTTGAGGTGGCTCATTTAGCTGGATTGATGGCTGCTGAAGTTGGCGCTAATGTAAAAGTGGCCAAAGTCGGAGGGCTTCTTCACGATATTGGAAAAGCTTTGAGCCATGAAATCGAGGGCCCCCACGCTGAAATAGGGGCAGACATTGCAAAGAAGTACAAGGTTTCTCATCGTGTTACGACCTGTATAGGTGAACATCATGATGATGAAATGAGTTCTGTTGAGTCCTTCATTGTTGCAGCCGCAGATGCTTTGAGTGCAGCAAGACCTGGTTCCAGAAAAGATACCGTTGAAAACTATGTTAAGAGAATGGAAGAACTAGAAGAGGTTGCAGGTGATTTTGAAGGGGTTGAGAAGTGTTTTGCTATACAAGCAGGCAGAGAAGTAAGAATTATGGTGGAACCTGACTCGATTGATGATGTATCGGCTACATCTCTTGCAAGAGATGTGGTAAAGAACATAGAAGAAAAGCTTGCATATCCGGGCCAAATTAAAGTGGTAGTTATCCGAGAAAAACGATCGGTAGAATATGCGAGATAAAATGGCACTGGGTAATTGAGATAACCTTCTGAGAGTCACGACTTTTGTGACTCTCAGAAAGGATGGCAATGGATCAAATAGAAGTAGATCTACATCTACATACTAATTACTCTGATGGAGCCTTGTCTCCGGCTCAGCTCGTGCAACTTTGTTTTGACAGAGGGCTTCGTACAATAGCCATAACCGATCACGACACAACCTTTGGATTACCTGAAGCTAAAATGTATGCCTCCAGGCTTGGACTTAGGCTAATTAATGGAATAGAACTTGGAACTCAATATATGGAGGATGAAGTTCATATTCTCGGCTATGGGGGAGATTTCCAAAATCCTAGATTCCAGAAAAAACTTTCAATCTTTAGGGATGCACGCCTATCGAGAGGTAGAAAGATAGTTGAAAAACTTTCTGCGATCGGAATGAAAGTAACATGGGAACAAGTCGAAACGATAGCAAATGGTGCCTCTGTGGGAAGGCCACATATTGCAATGGTGTTGGTTCAATTAGGATATGCATCAAATATTAAGGAAGCTTTTACTAACTATTTGAATGTAGATGCACCTGGCTTTGTACCTAGAGAAGTGACAACCCCTGTGGAAGCCGTAAATATCTTGAAAGAAAACGGATGGGTCCCAGTATTGGCTCATCCACTCTTATCTAATACAAAATCTGGAAGAAAAAACATAAAAAATCTAGATGACTTGCTTCCTCAAATTTGCGAAGCTGGCTTGGTAGGTATAGAGGTTTTTTATGCAGACTACAATTCTAGTCAAATTTCCTATTTATCGAAGATTACGGAAAAATATTCGCTAATAAAATGTGGAGGTAGTGACTACCATAACTCGGAAAACCAGCATGATCCTCACCCGGGCGATGTAGGCCCTCCCAAACAATCACTAGAACAATTATATTTGGCGATTTCCTGTGCATCTTAGTCAATATGCTATATATGTTTTGGTTGCTTGTATTTGCTATTTAATAGGGTCAATACCGACCTCATTTATGGCAGGCAAATTATTCGCTAATTTAGATATTAGGACAATAGGCTCAAGAAATATTGGTGCCTCCAATCTATTGATAGGTGGAGGAAAGATTATTGGGATTATTGCCGGTGGGATGGACTGTTTTTTAAAGGGAGCATCCACAATAATTTTTTTCAATATCTATATAGGTGTCAGTCCATATGTTTTACTGACCGGGTTGATTACCCTGATAGTTGGACATAATTGGTCTATTTTTATGCGCTTCAAAGGAGGACGGGGAATCGCCACGGCCTACGGGACTTTAATAGGACTTCAAATGTGGGAACAGTTACTATTGATAACTTTACTTTTTGGTGTTGTTGGTCGTCTCTATGTTTATAAGGATAGCGCCGTTTGGTGTCTCGTAGCTATCGCATGCCTACCCTTGTTGTGTTTTGTATTTGGAGATGAAATGCATGTCATGATTTATAGCCTCGTGCTGGGATGCATCCTTATGTCAAAGCGGCTTATTTCAAATCATGTTGCTATTCCGAGAGGAGCGGTGAAATCGACATTAATAAATAGGTTTATTTTCGACAGAGATATATTTGCTAAAGATCCTTGGATCAAACGAGGGCCTGCTCGTTATTAATTTTTGCTATCAACTGGAAAGGTTTGTCATGCTATAAACGAACATATAGTATTTTGGCTAGATTGATATTCTGAGTATTTTTATGATTGATGATCTAGATAAACAAATAATTGAGATTCTTGGTTCAGACGGAAGAATGTCCAATGCCGCTATTGCAAGAAACTTAGGGGTTAGTGAAGGAACTGTTAGGCGTCGTCTAAATATCATGAAAGAACAGGGTATTATTGACGTCAAAGTGGTATTGAATTCGGCTTATTCTGATGTGGGATCTGAGGCTATAGTAGGTATGCAGGTTGCTTTAGCTTCAATTCGAAAGGTTGTGTTTGAACTTGACCAAATTGAAGAAATTAGATGGATCACTATTACTTCAGGCTCATTTGACATTTTTGTTAATGTAGCCGCCGAATCTTTGTCTGACCTATTGTCACTTTTGCAAAATAAAATTGGGAAGATAGAGGGAGTGGATAGAGTTGAGACGTTTACAACTTTGGAAGTATCGAAAGATAGATATAGGGGGATATAATTTTTAATACGACTTTTGGAGGGTTTAATTGCTAAAAAATGTTAGTTGCGGATCTCTGAGATCAGAAGATATAGGCAAGTCTGTTACTTTGGCTGGTTGGGTTCACCGTAGACGTGACCATGGGAATTTAATATTCATTGATTTACGAGACCGAGAAGGATTGGTGCAAGTAGTCTTCAATCCAGAATTGGAGGAACAGTCACATGAAATTGCTCAACAGCTGAGAAATGAATGGGTTATTCAGGTTTCTGGTGAAGTATCTGCTAGACCAGTAGGTACAGCTAATAGTGACATGAAATCTGGAGAGATAGAGGTGTACGCATCAGAATTAACTGTCTTAAATCAGTCTTTAACCCCTCCTTTTTACGTTAATGAAGAAATTTCAGTTGATGAGAATATAAGACTTAAATATAGGTACGTAGATCTTAGAAGAGAGAGCATGAAAGATGCTCTAATAGCTAGGCATAAAGTAGTGAAATATATTAGAGACTTTTTGGACTCCCAAGGGTTTTTGGAAATTGAGACTCCTATTTTAATCAAAAGCACCCCTGAAGGGGCTAGAGACCATATAGTTCCAAGCCGTTTATATCCAGGCCACTTTTATGCACTGCCCCAGTCTCCCCAACAGCTAAAGCAATTATTGATGGTTGCTGGGTTTGAAAAGTATTTTCAGATAGCCAGATGTTTTAGAGATGAGGATTCCAGAGCAGATAGGCAGCCAGAATTCACACAGTTGGATTTAGAGATGAGCTTTGTCAGCCAAGAGGACGTTCTTTCTTTAACGGAAGATCTGTTTAGTGGTTTATTGGAGTCATTGTTTCCGAATAAGAAGTTCTTAAAACCATTCCCCAGGTTATCTTATGGCCAAAGTATGTCTGATTATGGGACTGACAAACCTGATTTGAGATTTGGAATGAAAATGGCAGATTTGGGTGAAGTCGCGATCAAAACGGGATTTAATGTTTTTCATACTGTAATTGAAAATAAAGGTATTGTTAAAGGATTTGCAGTTCCAGGATGTGGAGATTTTACTAGAGGTCAGATAGATGAGTTAACAAATTTTGTCAAAGAAAGGGGTGCAAGCGGATTAATAGCCATCGGAATTAATGATGTTGAGGATTCCTTTGAAACGCTTGATATGGAGAAAGTGCGATCTAATATAACTAGATTTCTGACTTCTGAAAATGTAAAAGATTTTGCTGTTTCAACAGGGGCAAATAATGGCGACTTAGTCCTCATTGTGGCTGGAGAGCCAAAATCGACTAATGCAGCGCTGGCATCATTACGTCATGAAATGGGTTTACGGCTGGGCTTGGCCGATACAGATACCATGCATTTTGCTTTCATCACCGATTTCCCTCTGTTTGAGTGGAGTCTTGAAGACCAACGATGGAATGCTTCACATCACGCTTTTTGCATGCCTAAGGACGGATATGAGAAGTTTTTGCCCGAGGACCCTAGCAAAGTAATTGCTCAATCATATGATTTGGTTTGCAATGGACTCGAAATGGCAAGTGGAAGTATAAGGATTCATGATAGGAAGATGCAGGAAGATGTCTTCTCGGTTCTTGGTTACACTAAAAACGAGGTATCTGAGCGATTTGCACAGATATTAGACGCTTTCGAATATGGAGCGCCTCCCCATGGTGGTATTGCCCCAGGTATAGATAGACTTGTTATGGTACTTATGGATAAGGAGTCTATAAGGGATGTCATTGCTTTCCCTAAAACACAAAGCCAGATGGACCCCCTCTTTGGTGCCCCTTCTATGATTGAAGAAAGTCAATTGGAAGAACTTCACCTAGAGGTGGTGAAACTTGATATCGAGGAAACTAATTAATATGGCTGATCGAGTAAAGTCAAGCAGACCTTTTTTCTAATTTTGATAACTCAATTATCTCGCTGCCATCTTTAGAAAGTTTGACTGGGGACTCTCCAGTGATAGCCTCTGCTTCAACAGTGCAGTGAGTTATATCTTTGAGGCCTGGTAACTCAAACATTACTTCCATAAGTGTTGATTCCAAGATAGATCGTAATCCTCTCGCACCGGTTTTTTGCTCGATTGCCTTTTCTGCCGTAGCCTGTAAGGCTTCATCGCTAAAATTGAGATTTACCTCATCCATTTTGAATAGAGCTTTGTATTGTTCTACAAAAGCATTTTTTGGTTCTGTCAATATACGAACCAAGTCTTCTTTGGTAAGTTCGTCTAACGTGACTATAACCGGTAATCTTCCAACAAATTCGGTGATGAATCCAAATTCCATTAAATCGTCAGGGTTGATTTGGTGTCGCACCGAATCAACGAGGCTTTGTGTGGAAGTTTTGCTGTCCGGGACCTGTTTGAAGCCTAGCCTGTAATTGTCTTTATGTACTCGTTTCATTAGCAAGTCAGTCATACCTTCAAAGGCCCCACCAACCATAAACAGGATATCGTCTGTTTTTATTTGCATAAATTCTTGGTGGGGATGTTTACGCCCACCTTGTGGAGGGACATTGGCCACACATCCCTCTATAATTTTGAGGAGTGCTTGTTGAACTCCCTCTCCGGAAACATCTCTTGTAATTGAAGGGTTGGGGCTTTTTCGTGTGATCTTGTCAATTTCGTCGATGTATATAATTCCGTGTTCCGCCTTTGCAATGTCGTAGTCGGCGGCTTGTATCAGCCTTAGGAGTATATTTTCAACATCTTCGCCTACATATCCGGCTTCCGTTATTGAAGTGGCGTCTACAATTGCAAACGGCACATCTAGTATGCGGGCTAGTGTTTGGGCCAAATGGGTTTTACCAGAGCCCGATGGCCCATACATTAAAATATTTGCTTTCTGAAGTTCAACTTTATCGTCTGAATGTTTGTTTGACCATACTCTTTTATAATGATTGTATACAGCAACGCTTAGAATTCGTTTTGCTTTCTCTTGGCCTATCACATAGTCTTCAAGTTTCTCGTAAAGGAATTTTGGTGTCACTCCTTTTTCAATAGGGTTATCTAGGTTTTCCACATCCTCGACAGCTTCTTCTGAAATTATCTGTTGGCACAATTCTACGCATTCATCGCAAATAAAAACTCGATCGGGCCCTGCTATAAGTCTTTTGACTTGGGCCTGAGGCTTGGTACAAAAAGAGCACACATAATCTTGAGTGGAAGACATTGATACCTCTATTCGGCGGAATCAGTTGGAGACGCCATAACTACGTCAATTAGGCCGTATTCTTGAGCTTGTTCCGAGCTCATATAAAAATCTCTATCTGTATCTCTAGCGATTTTTTCATATGACTGACCGGTGTGTTCTGAAATAATATTTCTGATTTTATCCTGCATCCTTATGATTTCTCTGGCGGCTATTTCTATGTCCGAAGCCTGGCCCTGAGCACCACCAAGAGCTTGGTGCATGTGTATCGTGGAATTAGGTAAGGCATATCTTTTACCAGATGCTCCTCCACATAGTAGGACCGTGCCCATGCTGGCAGCCATACCGACACAGATAGTGGACACGTCGGGGCGTATAAGTTGCATTGTGTCATATATAGCTAGACCCGCAGTAATCACCCCCCCAGGGGAGTTTATGTAGAGATTTATATCTCTTTCAGGATCTTCTCTGTCTAGGAACAGTAATTGAGCGATAATTGCATTTGCTACCTGGTCGTTAATTCCCGTACCTAGAAATACAATTCGCTCTTTTAGGAGAAGGGAATAAATATCGTAAGTTCTTTCTCCCCGCGGATCTCTTTCCACTACGTATGGGATTATGTTTTCAGGTCTATCAATCATTTACTTCTCCTTCTGTCAGTTGTGATTCTTTGTCTTCACTAGCTACTTGACTTGAAATCTCATCAATTCCCTCTTCGGCATCTTCTTTCAAAGACCCTCCTGAAGCTATGGTTTCCAGTTTCTTCATAGTTTCTTCCATCAACAACGATCGGCTTAAATAATCTCTCATTTGTGAATTCTGGCTGGATTCAGGTATTTCCTGCTCCGCATTAGAAAACATTTCAGCTATTTTGCTATCAATATCTTCATCCGATATTTCTATACCCTCTTCCTCTGCCAATTTTGCCAGTACAAAGGATCGCTTTAGTCTATCTGTCGCCTCTGTTTTAGATTCTTCTGCGAATTCTTCTCTTGTTTTTCCTAAGGAAACCAAATAATCACCCATATTCATATTTGCCTGAGATACCATTCTTTCCTGTTCCTCGACCATGTGTTCAGCTTCATGTTGGAGCAAAAGCGCAGGCATTTCTACGTTTGCAGCCTCCATTAAAGCCTCTACAATCGCTTCTCTGTGAGTTCGTGTGCTTTCTTCCTCAGCCTCGAGTTGTATACTTTTCTCTATTTCTTCTTTTAAATCAGCAAGAGTTTCATATCCTTCCCCAATCCCTTTGGCGAACTCATCATTGATTTCCGGCAGTACCCTCGTCTTTATGTCCTTGATGGTGACATCAAAAGAAGCATTTTGGCCGGCTAGATCTGCATCTGAGAAATCCTCTGGGATAGATAGGTCAAACTGAGATGATTTATCGGCTTCCAAGCCGACTAATTTTTCCGAAAACCCCGGGAAAGGACGCCCAATTTCCTCATTTACCAGATATACTGCATCATTTTCGTCGAAGATTGTTTTCTCTCCAACATTACCTTTTATCTGGGCTGTTATCATGTCTCCGACTACCACTGCCCTGACTGTTGGCTCCCATGTTGCGACGCTAAGCCTGAGTTGTTCAATTCGTGATTCTACGGCTTCTTTTTCTATTTCTATGTCATCTTTGGTTATCCTGATTTCGTGATAGTTACCCAAATCCACGTTGGGGCGCAGCGGAACTGTTGCCGAGAACTGGAATGGGTCTAACTCTTTTAGTTCTATACTAGGGAGACCAACTGCATCTAAATCCTGATCGGTTATAGCTTGATTGGTGAGTTCTGGAAGCATAGAATCTAGGACTTCATTCAGCATAGACTCTCGACCAAAATACTGTTCAATAATGCTGCGGGGGGCTTTACCTTTCCTAAACCCAGGTATGTTAGCTCTCTGAACTACCCTTTGGTATGCCTTGTTTAGATATGGGTCAATATCATCATCTTCAAGTTCGATGTGAAGTATCGTTTGTCTTTCAACGACATCGTCCTGGGTTATTTTCACCGGTGTCTCCTAGCAGTGATTTTTAAAAAAGCAGGAATACAATTATATCATTACGTTATTAGTTAATTGGATTCATCCTTAAAAAGTGATGTTAAATTGAGAGATTGTTTGTGGAATTATTGTTGACATTATTTCACCTTCTAATTTACGATTCACCTATCGTTTTATAAGTTTTTGAAGCTATGTGAAAAATGCCAGATAGATACAAAAACGAGATAGAAAAAATTCTTGAAGGTAGCCCAGATCTGCCTAATCAATCCTTGATTCAGGATGAGGCGACCGAATCCTTTAAAGATCAAGTAGGTTCCTTGTTTTTCGATTTTAGAAATCGAAAAATAGGTTCAATATCAGCTTTCAACATTTTAATTGTTAGCATTATTTTTTTTGCTTTGCTTTTGGTAACTAAAGTTAATTTCTTTGCCGTCCTAGGTACAGGCTGTTTAATTGTTTCTTACCTAACCTTTATATGGCCAACTTCTTTGAGATGGCCGAGGCAATATTTTGACAAACTTCTTTTTTGGTTCAATGGACTGGGAAAAAAGACAGATAAATAGTTGATCCAAATTAAGACGTAATTAGGCAGTAACAAATTATGGATGTACCGATCCTGTTTGCCTTCACGGCTGGGACAGTGGCTGCATTTAACCCTTGCGGGGCTGCGATGTTTCCAGCCTATGTGGGATTTCAATTGAGTAAATCTTCCAACTCCCTATCGCCTTTGTTGATTATCCTAAGAGGTTTATTTATCGGAGTTATCCTCACTTTGGGATTCGTCGCTGTGTTTGGTTTTTTTGGAATTCTAATGTCTCTCGGATTCAGGTTGGTTGGATCTTTCTTGCCATTTATAGGGCTAGGTGTTGGCTTACTAATTCTTATTTTAGGTATTTGGTTGTTATTGATGGGGAGTAATTTGTCTTTGCCTTACCTTAGCGCTATTTCATTCGGTTCATTAAGCGGGATCAAGCACATATTCTTGTTTGGTATCGCTTATGCTCTTGCTTCACTGAGTTGTGCTTTGCCAGTTTTCTTATCTGCAGTGGGTATTGTGGTAGGTTCTGGGATTTCGGCTGATGAACTGGCCAATGTCGTCGTTGGGTCAATAGCCTATAGTTTTGGGATGGGATTAATCATGACTTCGGTGACTATAGCTGTTTTATATTTTGAAGATGCAACCCAACGCCTTGTGGTTATTCTAATTCCATACATTGAAACGATAGGAAAAGTGTCTATGGTAGCCGCGGGCGGCTATATTGTTTTCTACTGGCTGTTTGCAGATGGGTCTGAACTGTTGAGATTTAGGCTCGGTAATATATAGAGGTATTGGAGACACGACCCCAATCGCATCCCCAATACTTAGAGAAGCCGGCTATTCTGAAACAACTGGGTTGCTAAGCACTCCAACTCCACTAATTTCCACTTCTACTGTATCTCCAGGATGAATGTCACCAGGAGTCCCTGGAGTACCTGTCATTATGACGTCACCAACTTCTAAGGTTATGACTGCGCTGACATATTCGATGATTTTGGTAACTGGGTGCAATAGATCCGAAGTGTTTTGATTCTGCTTTTCTTCTCCATTGACCCGGCATATTACTTGAATGTTGGTCGGATCTAGATCTGTTGTCATCCAGGGCCCTATTGGTCCAAATGTGTCTGAAGATTTTGCCCTTGCCCATTGCAGATCGTTTTGTTGCCAATCTCTTGCCGAAACGTCATTACCACAGGTGTATGCAAACACATAGTCAAGGGCATTGGCCTGAGAGGCACCTTTACATTCCTTTCCAATTACCAAGGCCAATTCTGCTTCTGGTTGAATTTTTACGCCTTCTTCCAGCGCTATTGTAGGTATGACGATTTCATCTCCATGACCTACTACCGTAGTAGATGCTTTGAGGAATGGTTCAGGTGCCTTTGGGCCTGGCCTGTCTCCGAGGTGACTCTTGTAATTAAGTCCAATGGCAACGATTTTGTTAGGGGAAACAGGCGGTAATAACTTTACCTTTGCCAAGGAAAAAGTATTGCCTGTCGTTTTGTATGGGTTGAAAGGGGCATTAGATATCTCTGATATTGTTTCGCCTTCTAAAACTCCAAAAGAGGGGTTACCGTTATTTTGAAACCTTACGAAATTTGTCATATTACTCTCCTGTTTTGCGTACATTAATGTACTTATATAGACGACTGTGATAAGGGAATGAGCGAAAGTTTAACCTATAAAGTAAGGTAGTTCCACCAAGCAGTCCTTAGTTTTTATGACTCACTGAAACTTTGGTCGTTATGCCTCCTCTTATTTTGTATTCTAGATCTATAGTCATATCATTGGGTTTACAGGAATCAACGAGGTCGTTCAATATCCGATTGGCAGCATGTTCTTGGACTATTCCGACACCAGTGAAGCCCATCAAATAATATTTGAGGGATTTTAATTCTATACATAGATTAGACGGGGTATATTCAATGGTTAAAGTCCCAAAATCAGGAAGTCCGGTCCAGGGGCAAACCGCGGTGAATTCTTCAGTTTCTATTCGGACTTTACTATTGGATCCAGGATATTCGTAATCGAAGGCGATTAGTACCTCTGAATTTATCGAATCTTCAGGAACAGTCTCAATTTTGTCGTCTAGTGACTCATAAGCACTTTGCAATTCTTCGATTGAGGGCATTTTTTCGCTCCAATACTATTTTTGTCTGTTAAGGTTTTAATTGTAACAATGAAATACTAGTCAGGCTGATATTATTTTTGACATCTCGGGTATGTATACCATGAATTCGCTCTTAGAAATAGAAAATTTAGAAAAGTCTTATGGTAGGAATAAAGTAATTAATAATTTGTCCCTATCTGTCAATTCGAGCGAAGTTGTTGTCATCAGAGGTGCCAATGGGTCTGGCAAAACGACGCTGTTATCAATAATTTCTTCCCTGGTCGCCTATGATTCAGGTGCTGTGAAAATATTCGGCAAAGATTTGAGGTCTGACCCTCATGATTATAGGTCTCAGTTAGCTTTTGTGGCCCATCAACCCTTTTTGTATTCACAACTTACCGTTAGAGAGAATCTCGAATTTTATGCACAATTGAATTCACTGGAGGATTTCCAAACCACGATCTTGGAGAAGACATCGCAGATAGGTCTTTCAGACAGGCTGGATATGAAAATCTCAACGTTATCTCACGGATATATCAAAAGGACTGCTATAGCCCGTGCTCTCCTCCATGGACCGCGACTCCTGCTGTTTGATGAGCCTGAATCTGGATTGGATAGAGAATCTTTGAGATTGTTGGAAAAGATCATTGATAGTGAGTTGCTGAAAGGAACTTCTATACTAATGACCACCCATTCACAGGAAATTGTGTATAACGGTGCAATTCGCAACCAACGAATGTCAAAAGGGATGTTGGTTGATGATACTTCATAAATCTTTGAAAAAATACTTTTATCATTTGTTTGTTATGGTCCGAAAGGATTTTTTGTTAGAAGTAAGAAATAAAGATGTAGTTTTACCGGTTTTTATATTTTCTTTTTTAGTGGTTGTAACATTTAATTTCGCCCTGGAACCAACTCCCAACACTGCTAATTTAGTAGTGCCTGGAATTTTATGGGTGTCTGTTTTGTTTGGAGCGATGGTAGGATTTGGCAGATTGTTTTTGCCTGAATCTGAACTAGGTGCTTTTCGAGGATTATTAACGGCACCAATCGGAAGAGACGTAATCTTTTTTGGAAAAGTGATTTCAAATGTTTTGTTCTTGCTTTTAATTGAATTGATACTACTTCCTATTTTGATGGTGCTTTTTAATGTGACCTTGTCTCCCTTGTATATGCTCTATGTTTCCATACCAGCTTTGTTTGGTATTTCCTTATCAGGAATGTTGTTTGCTGCTATTTCTATGAATATGAGAGCAAAGGAAGTTATGTTACCTATCTTGTTCCTTCCTGTGGTTGTGCCGATCATTTTAGGAGCTGTGGAATCGACATATGGGATTATGAATGGGAATGATTTGGATCAATTCTTTAAGTGGATAGTATTAATGATTGTTTTTGACCTAATATACAGCGTGCTAGGGCCAGTTTCTTTTACAATGGTTGTTGAGGACTAATACCTTTAATCTTAGAGAAGATATTTTAGGCTAAAAACTCCAAATTTGGATTGTGAAGACATACACAAAATTGACACTATAAAAACTCGGTTGATATATTTTCTGATGGTGTTG
>CAYMZR010000043.1:0-15935 GCA_964394975.1 uncultured Dehalococcoidia bacterium
GTCGTTGGCCTCCGCTAAACTCATGAGGATACCTATCTGCCATGTATGGGCTCAGTCCACAAGTGGTAAGTAACTCAGCAACCCTATCTTGATATTCACCTTTACTCTCAGTGAGCTTATGAACTTTGAGTGGTTCCCCGACAATATCTCCACAAGTCATACGTGGGTTCAAAGAGCCATATGGGTCTTGAAATATAACCTGCATATCTCTTCTCATTTGCCGTAGCTCGCTAGTTCCCAGAGCGGTGACATCTGTACCACCGAAAAGCACTTCTCCCGATGTGGGCTTGTATAATTGCAGAATGCATCTGCCGGTGGTTGTCTTGCCACACCCACTTTCTCCAACGAGGCCAAGTGCCTCACCTTTTTTTATGGTAAAAGTGACATCGTCTACTGCTTTTACTTCAGCGACTTTCCTCTGAAATATAATTCCTTCATTAACCGGAAAGTACATTTTAAGGTTGTTGACTTCGACTAAATCTTCACCTACCTGAACGTTAGCTGGGTCACTTACTGATGTAACCATTTTATCTCCACAAAATGCAATTAACTAATTTTTAAATATCCTAAATATGTACTACTGATCCCTCGGGAACCATTTGCACCCGTATTCTTCTTCACAGTGCGCGCAATATGCCACCCAATGATTAGGTTCATCTTCTCGTAAAACGGGTTCTAAGGTTAGGCATTCTTCGCTCGGTGAGGAACAGTTAGATTGAAATCCGCAACCAGAAGGCCTATCACCCAAGTTAGGGGGCATCCCTTCAATCGCTTCTAATCTTTCTCGTGTATCATCATCTGCATCCAAGCGTGGGACCGAATTAAGTAGCCCTATAGTGTAGGGATGCAACGGGTTTTTATATATCTCCACGGCGCTAGAGGTTTCCACAATCTTACCCGCATACATAACAATAACCCGGTCGGCATATCTGGCAACAACCCCTAAATTATGGGTTATTATAATTAAGGCCGTACCTAAATCCCGCGACAAATCTTGCATTAATTCCAATATTTGCGCCTGAATCGTTACGTCTAGTGCAGTTGTGGGTTCATCAGCAATGATTAATTGGGGGCTGCAGCTCAAAGCCATAGCTATCATGACTCTCTGTCGCATCCCGCCACTAAATTGGTGGGGGTAATCGTCCAAGCGAGTATCAGAGTCCGGAATACCTACCATGGTAAGCAATTCAGATGCCCTTTCCCTTGCACTGGATTTGTTCATGTTCTGGTGCAACTCTAAAGTCTCAGTTAATTGTCGACCAACCGTAAGAACCGGGTTTAAAGAGGTCATTGGTTCTTGAAAAACCATCGATATGCTATTACCCCTAATATTTCTCATCTCTCTTTCGTCCATTTGGACAAGGTCTTCGCCGTCAAACAAGACTTCACCTTCAACAATACGACCCGGTGGACTAGCCACCAAACGCATAATGGACATGGCACCTACACTCTTTCCACACCCACTTTCCCCAACAATTCCGACGACTTCTCCTTTGGCCACTTCGTAGGAGATCCCATCTACTGCTTTTACAACACCATCCGCGGTGAAAAAATGCGTTTTTAAATTCTTTACTTCCAGCAACGGAGCCATACAGTCTTCCCCCTTGTTGCCCATTCAGGTATTAATTGTCAATTGGATACATTAACTCAATTGGTGTATCCCATTCTAATGAACAGATCGAATACTAACAACTCATAAACGTAATAATTCTGGTTAAATTACTTAAACAAGCGACCTTCAGAAAGCGCTTTTAGGTTTTGAACAACCATATCAGCAGCATAACTGGTGCTCATTTCGCTTGTATTAATAGTGAAATGAAATAGATCAGGGCTGTCGGGGTCATCCATTTCAAAAAACTTTTTAAAAAAATATTTTCTTGCTTGGTCTCGTTGACCCAAAGTTGAAATAGCGAAATCTCTGCAAATAGATTCTCTGTGCATTAAAGTTTCCACTCTATCTTCAAACGAAGCGACAATTCCTACCCTTAACACGTTTGCCATTTCTTTTAAGATCACATGTCCTCCTCTACCTACAAAAACTACATCCCCATCAGTAGCCATTTGCTTCATGGTAGATTCTATGGCCTCGATGTAGACTTCATCCTCAAGTTCATGGCCACTGGTTATTGTTGGCTGAGGCATGTCCTCATATTCTTCGGTCAATAAGGCAGTTATACCAGGACCGAAATATGGATCGCCTGCCGACCCCGTAACCGCGGAACGCTCAAGAAGTCGCTGCATCACCCGTATCCACCTTTCAGAGCGAGTAGGAAGCTTTTCTTCTCTTTGGTGTAATGCCTCAACGGTAGCACCTACGTCTCTAGCTATGTTGGACAGAAAAATTCGGTCTACATAGTCAGCTTTCAATTCTCGAGCCACCAATGGACCTACGTCCCTCGCTCCCCCTCCAGACATACCACCCAAGGTTATAGCATACATTTGTCACCTCCACTGGAATAGATTGATTCACCTTCCAATTGATATGAAGTCAAAAGTAAAAAAGCATCTGCTCGCCGAATGCTTACAGACATCAGCTTGTCTGTCAAATCCCTAAAAGTCGACCAAATAAAACAATGCTTCATCTTCCAATATTTTCGCAGGACAAATTTCCTTCAGAACTATCACAGAGTTAATACCGACTATCTTTCCTCCCATTTTTTCTACCAGCAGTCTTGAGGCCTGTAAGGTACCGCCGGTTGCAATCAAATCATCAACCAATACAACCCTTTGATGAGGTTTCAGAGCATCTGAATGAATTTGAAGAGTATCTGACCCATACTCGAGTTCATATTTAATTTCTTCAATTGAAAACGGTAATTTACCGGGTTTCCGAATAGGCACAAACGGCAAATTCATCTCGTAGGCCAATGCCGATCCAAAAATAAAGCCTCTAGATTCTATGCCTACTATAAGGTCTGGAGAAATGGTTCGAGATCTCTCTGAGAATGCTTCCACACAATATCGAAAAGCTTCTTGGTTAAGTAGCAACGGGGTAATGTCCCTGAAAATGATCCCGGGTTCGGGAAAATCTGGAACGCTTCTTATATAACGTTTTAAATCCATTGTCAGCTCAATAAGTTCCTAATTGTCATAGTAGATCATAAATCAATCTCATTATTGGAAAATTTTATATGGTTACAGAGGAAAGAGAAACTGCGATAAATAGTATGTAGCAGGGGTGTCACCCATGGTGTATAAGGTCGGAGGGAACTAGACATGTCGCAATGTGGAAGTAATTCTTCTCACCGGGTATTATGGTCCAACCCACCGGAAACAACCAGATACACTCCCGCCACCATGACTGAGTCAAACAGGTTATGGGAGAAAAAAGAGCCCTATAGGACCAAAGAAATAGAATAAATAAAACTACTAGTGTCAATCTCATGACATCTTTAGACATTGATCTTTAACATACCAAATATTCAATATTTAGGGAGGCAAAAATGATTGGAGTCCTAACTCACCATTGGACTGAACGAGGTAAATTTGAAAAAGCCAGAAACCTTTTGGACAGAAATGGTAAAGCTCAAAGCAAGGCACCTGGGTTTGTCAACCGAACGACATTGCTATCTAAAACAGATCCTACACAAATCAGCTCCTTAGTCATTTGGGTAAGTGACACCATCTACGACGAATGGAAACAAAGCCCAGAAAGGGCAAGTGCGATGAAAAATGCCGACTCCATGTGGAGTAAACCTCCCATTTCAGAAAGATTTGATATACCTTAATTTAGATGAGCAAAAGATAATCATTCTCCGTATGAGCTAAATACAACACATGCATTCTGACCACCGAAACCAAAATTATTAGAAAGTACAGTGTTTACCTCAGATTTTCGTGCCACGTTTGGAACATAATCTAAATCACATTGCGGATCTGGACTTTCATAGTTGATTGTAGGCGGAATTAGGTCTGACTGTATTGTTTTTATAGAAGCGATGGCCTCAATTGCTCCTGCTCCACCCAAAGCGTGTCCTATCATTGATTTGTTAGAGCTGATAGGAATGTTATAAGCAAGATCCCCAAAAGCAAGTTTGATGGCCTTTGTTTCGGATGCATCATTAAGGGGAGTCGAAGTCCCATGTGCATTGATATAGTCAATTTCGCCTAGCTGTTTATTGGCATTTTCTATCGCCCATCTTATAGCCCTTGCCGCCCCTTCTCCATTTTCATCAGGCTGTACAGCATGAAATGCATCTGAAGATACCGCATAACCGATAACTTCTGCCTTTATTTCGGCTCCTCGAGCTACGGCATGATCTAATGTTTCCATTATCAATACACCTGCTCCTTCAGCAGGAACAAATCCATCGCGATTTGAATCAAAAGGTCTACTAGCATTTTCCGGTGATCCGCCATATCTACTTAAAGCCCGAATAACATGAAATCCGCCCAAGCCTATCCTGCTAATTCCTGCCTCACACCCACCAGCTACTATTACATCTGCGGCCCCTCTCCTGATGGCTTCATAGGCTTCTCCTACTGCCTGATTACCAGCAGCGCATGCCGTGATTACGGTAGATGAATAACCTTTCAAACCAAATACCCTACTGACCTGTGCTGCTGCCATGTTAGGGAGTATCATTGGAATGAAGAAAGGGCTTACACGCATACCACCCTTTTCAAATAGTATTCTGGCGTTGTCTTCGGTAGTGGGAAATCCTCCATTACCGTTTCCCATAACAACCCCAATCCTCTCATTATTAAGTGAAACATCAATACCGGAGTCTTCAATTGCCGTAGCCGCAGCAGCGACGGCAAACTGAGCAAATCGAGCCATTCTTCGAGTCTCTTTTGGATTAGCATATTGGCCAGCGTCAAAGCCTGTGACTTCTCCAGCTATATCACTTGGAAATCCGTCCGTATCACATTGAGTAATCTTGCCTATACCTGAAAGACCGCTGGACAGTCCATCCCAAAATTCATTCACGGTTTCCCCCAAAGGAGACATTACACCTAGTCCAGTAACTACTACCCTTGTACCTTCTTTAGCCATTATTTTTTAAACCCTCTAGTTTAGATTCATCTTTATCACTTTTTTATCCTCAATATTTTAAGGTAAATTTGGATATATCTCAGGTGAAATTTGCTTTAATACCTCCGACACTTCCGCTACGACCGACAAAGATCCAGTCGCCAATATCAAATCTTTATCCGAATATACCTTTAAGGCATGTTCTAGTCCCTCTCCGACTGTTTTGAATTCCTGCGTCGTTTCTAGGTTAGAGCTCCTTGCAGCTAACTTTATTATTTTACTGTCAATAGACTTGGGATGCCGCGATGACACAGGAATTAAAATTGCGTCGAGTGCATTTAGTGGCTCAACCATCCTGTCTAAGTCGTGGCCACCAATCGCCCCAAAAATAACAATCACCTTTGGTTTTTTGAAAATGGTATTAATTGTATTCACCAATGTTTGAATTGAATAGGGATTGTGAGCACCATCTACAATCACAACTGGATTTGAAGCTCTCAATACTTCAAACCTACCTGGCCAACATACATTTGATAATCCTAACTCAACTGAGTCTTGGCTAATCGGATACCCCAACTCCTGCAGAGTTTCAATGGCACAAATCGCTGTAATCGCATTTTCGGTTTGATGAATCCCTAGTAAAGGCAGTACAAATTCATAGTTTCTTTTACTAGAGATAACTTCTATGGATTGTCCAGAAAAACTCTGATTTTTAACCTCGACCCTGTACTCGTCAGACACTTTTTTAACAGGGGAATTAAGTTTGTCTGCTGCCTCTATGATAACTTCCATTGGTTCAACTTTTTGAGGTGAAACAATTATGGGAATCCCTTCCTTTATTATTCCAGCTTTTTCCGCAGCAATTTTTGACAAGGTATCACCTAATATATTTGTATGATCAAGGCTTATAGAAGTAATAACTGAAACGATAGGTGAAATTATATTGGTAGCATCTAATCTACCTCCAAGACCAGTTTCAACCACCTGGAAATCTACTTTGCATTGACTGAAATAACTAAAAGCTGCAGACACCATGAATTCAAACCATGTAATCTCGCCAAAGTGGCCATTTTCTCCAACCTCCAATACTGACGGCCACATCTGTTCAACCAGATTGACAAAATCTTGTTTCGGTATCGGATCAAATCCAATTCGAATCCTTTCAGTCAATGTATGTAAATGTGGGGAAGTTATCAAGCCTACCTTATATCCCGAAAATCCCAACACTGAAGTGATCATTGCCGAGGTAGAACCTTTCCCTTTGGTGCCTGCTATATGAAGCGACGGACTATTTGATTGAGGGTTGCCAAGGCCTTCACACAGTAGGCGCATCCTATCTAAATGGAAAATGGAATGATTTGGGCTGTGTTTATTTCTTTCAAAGTCAGCCAGGCTTAAAGTTTGTGCAACTGCAGCTAGATAATCGGGATTTTCCAAAATAAATTTAAAACTGAGTTTGAATCGGTAGGGGTCCTACTGCTGTAGATGGCTGTATCGAATCTATATTGACTGTCCCTGTATCCACCATGCTTAAGTTCCTAGAAGCAGCACCAGCTGCACGAGATTTTCCTCTACCCCGCACTTCTTTAACGTTTACAGAATCGGTGTCTGCTATCAAAGAATTTATTCTTTCAACAAGAGCTTGTATTTTCTCCAACGTGTCTTCTGATAATTTGCCTTTGAAATTATCAAAGTTTTCCAAAAGGTAGGAAGCTGGAACGTATCGATCAAATACACCGCTTGCCAATCCAGTTCTACTGAAATAAGTCTTCAATCTTTCTACAATTCTCGGATTACTATCAGTGATAGTTCTCATAGTAAGTGGTTCATCCAGGTGTGTTGCGTATGACAGGTTAACTAATTCTAAGTAAACCTTCGGATCAAATAAATCTTCTATATCCGCATCTCTTACTCGAGTAACTTGAACCCACTTTACAGGGTTCTCACCTTCCATTTCATTCTTCTTATTTATAGCATCTATCTTTTCTCTGTTTGTCGGGGTCAAATCCATCATAACCGCTACGCTGACGTAATTTTCCCCTAGCAGTGTGACGAAGGTGGATAGATTGTCTGTACTACCAACAGGAATAATTACCCATCTTGGATCTATCCTGGCCCCGGATATTTCTGTCACCATGTCCCCAAGGACTTGAAGGTATATAAGATCTGATGGCGAGTTAACCATCAAACAATGCGGAGCAAGAAAAAGTGTCTGGGCCATCTGATAACCCAGAGCCATTTGCAGTGGAAACACCGTCTCCCTGTCATTGTGCACAGCATCGTCGGTTATTACAGTGCCAACGCCATCCATATCTTGTACCAATCTAATTCTATGCAGTTTATCTAGATCAATCATAAATGGTGAATGAGTGGTGTACAGTACCTGGCACCTTGGTGAAAGCCTCTCATCCATAAACCTTAAAAAATCTTTTTGGGCCATAGCATGAAGAGCAGTGCCAGGTTCATCAAGAAGGATTATTAGATCCCCACTTTCTGTTTCTTCCAGGTGAGAAAAATACGACAAAAATGAGAAAAACCAGACAAAACCCTTTGATCTCTCATCAAACGACACAGTGACTCTATGCCTGGCATTTTCAATTCGTACGTGTAAAATTTTCCCCTCATTAAGGGGAGCAGGATCCCTTGGATCTGCTTGAGATACATCAAATTCGACTTTTAACTGACGATTTTGTTGCCAATATTCAAAAATTTCATCTGTAATTGTTATCGAAGCAGATTCAAGTTCTACTTTAATGTCTTCATATCCAAGGTCTTTTTCCAAATCTTCCAAGGAAACCCCAGATAGAGTTAATAAAGATAAAAAGGTCCTATCAGCGTCATCTAAAGGACCTCCGTTTTCAGACCTTTCTCTAAGTTCATTTATAGATATCTTTCCGCGCATAAGACTGTAATTGTCAAAATAGACAAATTTAGGCAGCCATCTCTCTAAGAATTGCTGGGCAATTTTTTCAGAAACACCACTATAGGGTTCAATATTTTGGGTTTGAACAGGATTTTGAAAAGAGGTTGGAGTAGAAGTTGATGGTTCCGTAAAAGTATTCGCAGTGGAAGAAGATGAAACCGACTCAGATATATCAATTTTCCAAGCACGTTCATTTTTATAATTCTTAGTGACAATAACTTTGTTTGAAGCTAAAACTCCATTGCCAAAGTTAGACTCAATTTCAGATAATTCTTCAGGATTTAATTCAAATTCAGCCTGTGCCACCTCGCACGGATTTTGTTCATGAATTTTCTTGTATTTTATATACCCTTTGCGAGGATAATCTCTGATCGTAAATGCATCTTCTTCACCGGAAATTGAATTAATCTTCCTTATAGCGTGTAGAAATGCAGTTTTACCGGATTCGTTTTTACCAACTAAGGCAGTAACATCATCAATTTTTACCCATGATGAATCATCAATACTTCTATAATTTACTACCCTAGCTTGAGTGAGTTTCATAGCTTTTCCACCTCGGCAATTTACACCTTAAAATACTCTACGAATCCGCGATATATTCCCCACGGACGAAATAATTATTAGTTGATTCAAACTAACCATAGAGAGCGTTCAAAGGCAAGCCATTTACATACAATGTTTAGTTGGGTTGATTATACTTGGCTGTAGCCACTACCCACCCTATCATTATCAACACCAGTACCTCTAGCTTCGTCAATCCATCCAAATTCTTTTAGAATTTGCTGGCTATATGTAACACGACCAGTTACTTTTCCTATCGGTTCCGTTGCTAGCAGTAAAGCCGCTTTGGCCATCAACTCTGGATGTTCACCTCTTGGGTCATCCATTCCAGATACAAGATTATGGAAAACGGTACCTGGTGTAGGTACCACTTGGGACGGTGATACACATGTAACAGAAACTCCATCACCATAGACTTCCTGTGCCAAACCTTGAGTAAACCTCTCTAGGGCCGCTTTCTCCGCACCATAGCAAGTGCCTCCAGAATTCGACGGAACGTCTGCATAGGGACCACGACCGGGTCCAATGGCAGCTCCAGATGAAATATTTACAATACTTCCTGACCCATTCGGGATCATATCCTCTAGGGCCAGCTGACTCAGAATAAATGGAGCGTGAAAGTTAACTGCCCAAGACCTCATCCACCGATTAATTGGATAGTCTCTAACTGGAATAAAATACGTTAGGGCAGCATTATTAACGAGCACATCAACGTTTCCATAGAGATCGTGTGTTTCAGTGAAAAGACGCTCACAGTCTTCAGGTAACGATATGTTGACTGTAACGGGTTTAGCATCTCCACCTGCTTCATTGATATCACTTACCGTTTTTTCAAGTGATCCTTCTAATGGATGATCTCCCTCTTTTAAGGTTCTTGCCGCACAAACCACTTTACCGCCTTCCTTGGCAAAAATCCTAGCAATCTCTGCTCCTATACCGCGGCTCGCGCCTGTAACAACAACAACCTTTCCATCCAAAATACCCATAGCATTTCTCCTTACTGAACCTGTGTCTAAACCTGTGTCTAAAAATTTTACTCTGAAACCACATAAAATATCCTGCCTACGGATTCTATTTTAGAAGGGGCTGTGTAGACAAGATATAAGTTTGATTAATTGACCAGTCAATTGATTAAAATCTATACTTCTCGGCGAATTACCTTTACTTTTTATTGTGTCCCTGAGAGGTACTACTGGCTGTGGATTTGCGACCGGTTATATTAGCGGGTGGTTCAGGCAAAAGGTTATGGCCATTGTCCAGAAACCAATACCCTAAACCGTTCCTCGCAACCAACAATCAAATGTCGTTAATTCAAAATACCGTTCAGCGAACAATAAACTTAGGCTTAGCATCTCCCGTTATAGTTTGTAATGAACAAAATCGGTTTTTGCTAACAAATCAGCTGGATACTATGTCGGTTCGTCCCGAAAAAGTTCTTTTAGAACCCATCTCCAAAAATACAGCTCCAGCGCTCACACTCGCGGCAATTTTTCTCCTAAATAATTTTGACGATGCAGTATTGTTCTCGATGCCATCCGATCATTTCATAGAAGAGGATAAGAATTTCTTTCAAGCAGTAGAACTTGCTCACAGGTTGGCCGAAGAAGGTGGGATTGTAACCTTTGGGATAGATATAAAAAAGCCGGACGTGAACTTCGGTTACATAAAAAAAGGGAATCTACAGGAAAATAGCTATTTTGAACTCAATGAGTTTTACGAGAAACCAGATAATAAAACCGCGCAGGGTATGTATGAATCTCAAGATTTCTTATGGAATAGTGGGATGTTTTTCATGAAAGCCAGTTTATGGCTATATAAATTAAGAATTCATGCTCCTGACATTTTAACGTCTTGTGAAATGTCCATACGAAATGGTATCAACGACGGCATATTTTTTCGTCCGGACCAAAAGTCATTTGAACTGTGCCAAAGTAAATCTATAGACCACGCAGTCATGCAGAATCTGCGATCCTCAAAAACTTCCGATAATAATTGGGTAGTTCCTTTAGATTCAAAGTGGTCTGATTTGGGATCTTGGAGCTCTTTCATGAATTCTCAAATTCCGGATAGTTCAAACAACCTTGTAAAGGGGGACGTAATTGTCGACGCAGTGCAAGATTCAATAGTGGTTAGCGACCACCGCACTATAGCAGCCTCCAATTTAGACAATGTCATTATTGTCGAAACTTCCGACGCCATCTTGGTAGCAAATAAAAACGAAGAACACAAGATTAAGGAGGTGATAGAAAAAATACCAACTGAAAGTACGGTCAATTTTGAAACCCATAAAAAGGTATTCCGACCATGGGGATACTATGAAATTTTAGATAGGGGCAAAGAATATCAAGTGAAAAAATTGAGCGTTTTGCCCGGTGAAGCTCTTTCGTTGCAGACCCACAAACACAGGACTGAACATTGGGTAGTTGTCAACGGAGTTGCGACTGTTACAAAAGATGATGCAAAAATGATCCTAAGAAAGAATGAGTCAACCTACATACCTGCAGGCGCACAGCATAGATTGGAGAATGGGGAGAAAGATAATCTAGAAATAATAGAGGTACAATCTGGATCTTACTTAGGAGAGGACGATATAGTTAGACTTGAAGACAGATATCAAAGAGATACAACACCATGAAACAAATCCTAGAATATCAGAATAGTTTGACATGAAAGAAATCCCTCTCATATTCCCTTTCGCCTTGCTAATAATAATAGGGGCATTAGTGTTTTCAACAGCATATGGATTAGCGGACAGTACCATTAGAGAAAAAGGTCATTTAGAAAGCCAATATGAGTGGGATGAGAAAGCGGCTCTTTGGGTTTGCCCATTTCATTAAATATCAGTTTCAAATTAGGAGACCATTATGAGTAGCTTAGAAGGCAAAGTCGCGATTGTTACCGGTTCAGCAACAGGCATCGGATACGGAATATCAAAACGCCTTGCAAACGATGGAGCAAACCTTGTTATGGTGGATATGGACGCTAATATGCTCGAGCAGTCCGCAAGTGAATTCGCTGCTAGAACCAGAGAAGTAGAAATTTCAATAGGAGATGTCTCGGAACCTCAAACAGCCCAGGAAGCAGTCAATAAAGCCATCGATAAATGGGGGAAAATAGACATTTTAGTAAATAATGCGGGAATAGGTGGTATTAACGGAAATATTTGGGAATTGGATGTATATGAAATGGATAGAGTGTACCGTACCAATCTTCGCGGAGTTTTTTCTTTTTGTCACGAAGTGATCCCGCATATGTTGGAAAAGGATTACGGGAGAATTGTTAATATTGCCTCGATTGCTGGCAAGGAAGGCAATCCCCGAATGGTTCCGTATTCGTCTACCAAGGCAGCAGTTATAGGTCTTACCAAATCTATAGGCAAAGAGCTAGCAGGAACCGGGGTATTGGCAAATTGCATTACTCCGGCAGTGGTGCAGACACGAATATTAGAAGAATTTACCCCGGAGCAGGTGCAATATATGGTAGATCGAATTCCTGTTGGGCGAACTGGTGAAATCGCAGAAATAGCTGCTCTTGTTACCTGGCTGGCCTCAGACGAATGCTCTTTTAGTACCGGAGCAGTTTTTGACATAAGTGGAGGACGCGCGACCTACTAACGAGGTTCGAATAGCCCAACTCGTCTTCAAGGATTACGCTCTTTTACGTCGTGAGAGCATTAACTCCTACTTCAGTTCCAACTGAAACTACCCCGCCTTTTTCAACAAATGCAAGAAGGCCTCGCTTTCCGTCAATCTCATTCCTTAAACCAGGTCGCAGTTCGTCCATACGAGCACAAGGTTCACAATCTCCCGTGATTTCCAGAATCACATCACCTCCCAATGAAACCTTATCCCCAGCCGATATAGAAGAGAAATCTAATCCTTCTACGGTGACATTTTCTCGTACCTGGCCTGGCAAAAGGTCAAAATGACTCAACGTTTCCGAATCCATAATCAAAACTTGCCTATTCGATCTTCGTCCGTCAGAGCGCAGATGCCTGTCTCCTTCCATACCTTGCCCTGTAATGAAAGTAGCCTCATTGACCTCTTTCATTGGATCCCGACTTCCCACACATAATCGCATTGAAATTATTGAACCCAACATATTAAACAGCCTCCAGACATAAATTCACACCTAGAGCCTCATTCTACACCTTTTTAATAGTTGTTGGCGTTGTATAATCGCCCAAATTCACAGATAAAGATAACTCAGAAAAGGATAGTGCTATGGATTCAAAAGTAACACTTGGCGATGGAGACTTTAAATATAAGATTCTGGAGAATTGGGAACAAATGCCAGAGGGATACACATGGGCAGAGACCGCCGGTGTAGCAACAGATGCTAACGACAATGTTTACGTTTTTAATCGCGGGGAACATCCTATGATGGTTTTTGATAAAGACGGTAATTTTTTAAGATCATGGGGAGAAGGCGTATTCACTAGAGCTCATGGAGTGAGCCGTGGCCCTGACAACACTCTGTATTGTACCGATGATGGGGACCACACAGTTAGACAATGTACTCTGGACGGCAAAATACTAATGACTATCGGAAATCCAGGAAATGCTTCAGATTTATTTAGCGGGAAGCCTTTTAATAGATGCACTCATACTGCGACAGACCCAGACAACGGAGACATTTTTGTAACGGATGGCTACGGAAACTCTCGAATACATAAATATTCTCCGGATGGAAATCTTCTTGATTCATGGGGGGCACCAGGAACCGGAGAAGGGGAATTCAACATCATTCATAACATAGCCACAGATCAGAATGGCTATATTTACGTTTGCGATAGGGAAAATCACCGCGTTCAAGTTTTCGACAAATCCGGGAATTTCGAGGCGGCCTGGTCAAACGTCCATCGCCCGTGTGCCATTTACATCGATGCACAACAAAGAGTATATGTTGCAGAACTTGGGTACGGAAACAATGTCAGCAAGAATGTCCCAAATATTGGCCCTAGAGTCAGTGTATTAGATCAATCTGGTAAGGTGGTAGAAAGAATAGGACATATGGGATATGGCTTTGATACCGGTCAATTTGCCGCTCCTCATGGATTATGTCTTGATTCCAATATGAGCATATATGTTGCTGAAGTAGCAAGGACAAATATGAGCCATTACACGACCCCTCCTGATGTTCTGAGAAGTTTCCAAAAACTAGTCAAAGTCTATTAACAGTTACTAGTAACTGTTAATAGTAGATGCTAACCTACGCCAAACAGATCTATAAAAAGAATAATTTGCCGAAGGAGGATGGAAATGGCAGCAACCAAAGCACACAGTAAAATGGCTCAGCAGATGAGTGAGGCAGGGTCCAAATTTCTCAACAGCCTTTCTCAAGATCAAAAAGGGAAAGCTTGCTTTGAATATCTCGATGGAGAAAGATTATTTTGGTACTACCCACCAATGAATCGGCATGGACTAGCGCTGCGGGACATGGAATCTAGCCAAAGAGAGTTGGCCTTCAAACTGATGTCCACGGGGTTAACTGATAGGTCCTATGATCAAGCGAGACAAATTATAGCTCTTGAAGATGTATTAGGACCTCTCGAAAAAGAGCGTGGCGTGAAATCATTCAAAAGAGACGCAGAATTATATTACTTCACTATATTTGGAACTCCTGGTGGAAATGACCCTTGGGCGTGGCGAGCAGAAGGTCACCATGTCTCGCTACATTTCAGCGTTTGGAAAGATGAGATCATATCTATGACGCCTTTTTTCTTTGGAGCCAACCCTGCTGAAGTTAGGAAAGGACCTAAAAATGGCTTACGAATACTGAGCCACAGAGAGGACATTGCCTTCGATTTAATGAACAGCTTCGATGAAGGTCAAAAAAAGAAAGCAATCATCTACGGAGCAGCACCGAATGACATTATTACCTACAACAGTACAAAGGTGTCATTACCCGCCGAAGAAGGATTATCAATTTCCAAAATGTCAGGAACTCAACGACAAATTATTGAGTCCCTTATATCAGAATATATTGATCAAGTACCCGAAGAATTAGCCCAGAAAAAATATAGTGACCTTGATAAATATGGGCTAGAGAATATCCACTTTGCTTGGGGTGGGGCCACAGATGCAAGTGGAGAGCATTATTATAGGCTTCACGGAGGAAACTTCGTCGTAGAATTCGACAACCGCCAAAACGGCGCCAACCACATACATTCAGTATGGAGGGACGTTGATAACGACTTCGCTGAAGATGTTATGAGGCAACACCTACTAGCCTATCACGTCCTCTAAATCTCCTGTTATAGAGGGGGGGATATGACATCCTCTCCTCTACAATCTTAGACTTCTCGAAATTCCCCTTCAACCGTGTTATCGGGATCCTCCGGTGTAGCATTACCTTCTTCAGCCGGAGTCTCCGGTGCCTCACCAGTTTTACTATAGACTTCTTGTCCTATGCTCTGGAGAGATTCTTGAAGCTGCTGAAGTGAAGACTCAATTAACGAATTATCATCTCCTTCGAGAGCAGCTTTTAAGCCTGATATATTCTGCTCTACCTCATCTTTCATTGAGGCATCAATGTGTTCTTCATTTTCTTTGAGTAGGGTTTCAGCCGAGAATACGGCGGTTTGGGCCATATTGCGTATTTCAACAAATTCACGTTTTTGCTTATCTTCTTCTGCATGCCGTTCAGCCTCATCAATCATTTGATCTATCTCATCCTGAGATAGACCTGAACTAGCGGTTATCGTGATACTTTGCTCTTTACCTGTGCCTTTATCTGTAGCCGATACATTAAGAATTCCATTTGCGTCTATATCAAATGTGACTTCCACTTGCGGTACCCCACGGGGGGCCGGCAAAATTCCATCGAGATTAAATCTCCCGATAGTTTTATTCTCAGTCGCCATTGACCGCTCTCCTTGCAACACATGTACCTCAACAGAAGGCTGGTTGTCAGAAGCTGTAGTAAAAGTTTCGCTTTTCGAGGTTGGAATAGTAGTATTTCTCTGTATTAGCGGTGTGGTTACACCTCCCAGAGTTTCAATCCCCAATGTCAGCGGGGTTACATCCAGGAGTAATATGTCCTGCACGTCTCCTTGAAGAACTCCAGCCTGCACAGCAGCACCAACTGCGACCACTTCATCTGGATTTACTCCCTGGTGAACTTCTTTTTCAAAGAAGGCTTCAACAGCCTTTTGTACAGCCGGCATTCGAGTCATACCGCCAACTAGAATGATCTCATCAATCTCAGATGTAGCTATTTCAGCATCTGAAATAGCCTTTTTACAAGGCTCTATTGTTTGTTGAACTAAATTATCCACTAGCTGTTCCAAGGTCGACCTTTCCATAGTCTCAACCAGATGTTTTGGACCAGAGGCATCAGCGGTTATGAAGGGCAAATTAATTTCAGTCTGCATCAAAGTGGACAATTCGATTTTGGCTCTCTCCGCCGATTCCCGCAACCTTTGAAGAGCCATTCGATCGCTTTTTAAATCGATTCCTTGATCTTGTTTGAACT
>CAYMZR010000044.1:0-15719 GCA_964394975.1 uncultured Dehalococcoidia bacterium
CCATACATTTGGGTGACCATACTATTAGTGGTTAAACCGGTAACTCCAAATACATACTCGACCCCTTCAGCCCTAAGTAATTCTATGACTGCCTGACCTGCTGCGATTTCTGCCATTTTTCCCAATCCTGTAATTTTTTTTGATAAATATCAACACCGGCATATTAGCATGAGTAAGAGCAATTGCCGTTATCAGCGTCAATCTGTACCATATTTCCCTCAAGAAAAAGAAATTCTAGGGGGCAAAAATGTCGCAAACCATGTCTGGAAAACAAGCTGTACTTGAAATGCTCAAAGCTGAAGGCATTGAGTATATTTTTGGTAATCCAGGAACTAGTGAAGGTCCGCTGATCGATATGCTGGGAGACTACCCAGAATTCAAATACATCATGGCATTACAGGAAAGTGTAGCCATGGGTATGGGAGAATCATTCGCTCGTTCAACAGAAAAGACCTCATTCGTCAGCCTCCATGTGGACAGCGGGCTTGCTAACGGAATCGCTCTGATGCTTGATGCCCTCAACACTGGCACTCCAATGGTTGTGACTTCAGCTAACTATGACTCGAGAAAGATAAATGAGACCAAAACTGATCTCGCTGAACTTGTTCGACCTGTCACTAAATGGGCAGTGGAATTAGACTTACCTGATCAAATACCAAGCGTTTTAAGACGAGCGTTCAACGAAGCAAACAGCCATCCAAAAGGGCCAGTTTATGTTGGTTTCACAGCTAATGCTTTGGAAGGCATAGCAAACATGAACATTGTCCCTTCAGGCAAAGTTCATGACGATGTAATTCCAAGCCCCTCAGGCATTTTGGAAGCCGCAAAATTACTAACTCATGCAAAAAATCCCGCACTTATCGTGGGTGACAGGGTCTCAGACGATGATGCCATAAGTGAATCAATAAGCATTGCGGAACTCCTAGGAATGGCGGTGTTTCAGTCACGAGGGGCAGAAGTATCTTTTCCTACCACACACCCACAATACCAAGGAATGCACTCTCTAAGATCACAAGCATCAAGAGAATCTTTAAAGGAATTCGACGTAATCCTCACGGTAGGGATGGACACATTGGATGAACTATTTTACTGGGGTGATGTCATCTTGGATGAATCCCAGAAACTAATTCACATTGATCCGATTCCTGGTCGGGTGGGTAGATCTGAACCGACAGATGTAGGAATAATTTCAAACTGTAAAACTGGTCTTACCAATCTAATAGCCGAAGTTTCCAAGACACTAGATCAAAATATAGTTTCGACTCGAAAATCTCAGGTAATATCAGACGCTTCATCTCAAAAGGATGACTACGAAGAATCAGTTAAGGAAAAATGGAACAGCACTCCAATGTCCCCTGCAAGAATGATGTATGAACTATCAAATGCTGTCCCCAAGAATTCGATAATAGTAGACGATTCAATAAGTAACAGACCCGCTATGAGACATTATTTTCCAGCCGTCGAAAGAAATGATATTAGAGGGGTACGTGGTCAGTCGATTGGCGGCGGCATTGGAGCCACTATGGGGACAAAGTGTGCTTTCCCTGACAGGCCTGTCTTCGGAATTATTGGTGATGGCAGCGCGATGATGACCGTACAGGGCCTATGGACTGCTGCAAACGACAAAATTCCTTGCATATTTGTAATCTGCAATAACGGAATGTACAGGGTCCTCAAGACTAACTTTAATGTTTACCAAAAGGAAATTCTTAACGAGCCTGAACCAGCCGGAGACAATCTTCTATATTCTGACTTCGTCACTCCATTTAATATTTGTACTATTGCTGAAGGGATGGGCCTACACAGTGAGCGTGTCACCGATCCGAACGAGATCGCCGGCGCTGTTGACAGAGCCTTAGCCTCAGGAGCTCCCGCATTACTAGATATTGTCATAGATGGGAAAATCTAGTCACAGATGTTTTCCACATATAAGCAAGAAGTAGTCGGTTCAAAGGGGGTTGTAGCATCCAATCATCCCCTAGCATCCCTTGCTGGGGTTGAAATGCTCACATCAGGTGGAAATGCAGTGGACGCAGCAATAGCCACCATTTTCGCACTTTCTGTCGTCGAGCCTATGATGGTGGGTATAACTGGAGCAGGATTTATCAATTACTACAACTCAAGAGATAAATCTTCCATTACTATCGACAATTACTGCACTGCCCCTATAAAAGCTACTGAAGATATGTTCACACCCATTTCTGATAAGTGGCCCGATTATATGGAAACCAAGAACCACCAGAGCAGATATGGATATCTATCAGTGGGAGTCCCTGCGGCCCTCCAAGCCTGGGCTCATATGGAAGAGAAATATGGACTTCTGGGTATTGAAAAGGTTATAAGCCCAGCAATTAGATTCTCAAAGGAAGGGTTTAGGGTAAGTGATTATCTTTCTGGGATAGTAGAAAACAACAAGGATATATTGTCTTTGTATCCTAGTAGTAAATCAATTTTTTTAGGAAATGGTGTTGCTGTAAAATCAGGAGACACCCTTGCTAATCCTGACTATGCTAAAACACTGGAAGACATTGCCAAAAACGGCGTTTCCACCCTGACAGAAGGCAAGTTAGGTAATTCAATTGACCGAGACATGAAGTCAAACAAAGGAATCGTATCCCTGGATGACCTAGATCAATACAAGATCAAATACAGAGAACCCGTTCGAGGTACTTACCGAGGGTATGAAATTGTCGGAGTGGGCCCGGTAAGTTCCGGTGCTACCCATATAATTCAAGCTCTAAATATAATAGAGGGTTTCGATGTAAAGGAAATGCAATTCGGTAGTGTGGAATACATACACCTAATCGCGGAAACCCTCAAATTGGTCTTCGCTGATAGGTTTAAATACATGGGAGACCCTGATTTTGTCAAAGTGCCTGTAGAAGGTCTTATCTCAAAGGAATATGGGCAACACTGTAGGCAAAAAATAGATTTGTCTAAATCATCTAGTTTTGAACACGATAACCCAGCGGCTTTCGCCACTGAATCAAAAAACACCACCCACATTACGGTGGCAGATGAAACCGGCAGTGTGGTGTCCATGACCCAAACCCTTAATGACGCCTTCGGTTCACGTGTTACGGTGCCAGGGACAGGGGTTTTATTAAACAATACTATGTATAACTTCGATCCTCACCCCGGAACGGCCAATTCAATAGCACCTGGGAAACGTGTCTTGAGCAGCATGGCACCAATCACTGTATTTAAGTCAGGTAAACCTTTCATGTCCTTAGGAACACCAGGGGCAAGACGCATATTCCCATCAGTACTACAAGGGATAATAAACGTTATTGATCATGGTATGTCGCTACAAGAAGCCGTAGAAGCCCCCAGAGTTTGGACACAGGGTCAAAATCTTGAACTGGAACCAGACATTTCCCCTGATGTGATAGAGCCATTAACCCAAAAAGGGCATGTTATTGAAGGGGTGGAAAGAGTTGCAGGTGGGATGAATGGGGTTTTATTCGACGACACCGGAACTATCCACGGTGCTGCTTGCTGGAGGGCTGATGGGTCACCGATAGCAGTTGGAGGAGGTCCCGCAACTATAAAGGGAAGCAACCCAATGTTTAGAGTCTAATTGCTTTGCGATTTACCTTAAATTTGGCTTCACTAACTTGACCATTGGCTCGTATTTGGATATATTTGGTACCTCTTCGGAAGGATCATCCACAAACCCGGAGTAGGGAGATAACTTCAAACAACCGCATATTCGTGAGGTTTATACCTCACTGCTAAGCATCCAAGGCGGACCTTGAATGGCATTAATTCTTAACACCGCAATGGTGTAGCACCAAGTTCATCGATCATGAGCTGAACAATCAACAACCCGGTGCTTCAACCTTCTATCTCGTGGTCTAAAACTTTGCCTAATTGGGTCCTGAGATAGGGTGTAGAAATATTTATAAACTTAAAAATTCGCAATTTTCCACCAAACTAAGGAGAGCCATATGTTGAAAAGTATTTTAGGCAATAGAATCGCGAACTCGTTCATGATTCTATCAATCGCAACTTTTTCCATATTTATGACAGCCTGCCAAGGCGAGACTATTGTCAAAGAGGTGGAGGTCATAAAAGAGGTTGAAGTTGAAAAAGAAGTAATAAAAGAGGTCATCAAGGAAGTTAAGGTTGAAGTTGAGAAAGAAGTAATAGTAGTGGCTACTCCAATGCCCGTTATAACAGGGGCAGGCGGCCAGCAATATGGTGGTACCTTGAAGTTAGGAATTATAGACTTCGGTGCTATGGACCCATCTATTATGGGACTATCGGAAGGTAGTGCCATATACAGTAACCATACATATGACAACCTCACCGAACCATGGTACGACGGTGGGATAGTAAACAGAATAGCCGAAACATGGTCAGCTAACGACGATCTGTCTGTTTACACTATCAATGTTAGACAAGGAGTCACATTCCACGACGGATCCGCTCTAACATCGGCTGATGTAAAGTGGACCTTTGACCGGATTATGGACGAAACAACCGCGTCCCCGTTACTAGGGGAAATAGACTACATCAGTGAGATAACAACTCCTGATGCTGCTACAGCGATATTCACGCTTAAAGGCTCCAACACCAATCTACCTCAAGATATATCTGACTATCATGCACGTATTGTTCCTGACGGCATAACCCAGGAGACACTCCAGGAGTCAAGCACTGACTTTGGAACAGGTCCCTATACACTTGGTGATCATAACCCAGCAGAAAGAACCGTAATGAATAAATATGATAGTTATTGGGTCGAAGGAAAACCTTTCTACGACCGGATTATCATGTACTACATGCCAGAAGAAGCAACGAGAATAGAGGCTATAAAATCTGGCGCCGTCGATGTAATCGGCAGTTTCTCTTTGGCACAGGTGGAAGGTCTCAATGAGCGAGATTCAATCACAGTCACCGGAACCGACTCTGCCACAATCAGAAACTTGGTCTTGGATAATCGTGAAGAGAGTATTTTCAGCGACAAAAATGCTAGAAAGGCTCTGCAGTACGCTATTGATCGAGACTTTGTAAGAAAGGCAGTAACGTATGGATTTGGTGCTAATGCTAACGACCATCCAATAGGTACTGCAGACCAAATGTACTGGGATGAACAACCTCTCAGCAATCAAGACATTGAACTCTCCCGCAGCTATCTTACAGCTGCTGGATACAACGACTCTAACCCATTAAGCTTTGAGCTTGATGCATCAGACTTTAACCAAATGTTAGAAATGGCTCTCGCGGTAGAACAGTCTGTCGAAGCCACCGATCTACCCATTGAGATAGAAGTTGCAAAGCATGAAGAATCCACATTCTGGGAAGCTATATGGATGCAGCCCGGAGGAACACCCGCTGTTACTTCCGCATGGAACGGACGTCCAGCGGCCCAGGCGGTTAGCGTGGCCCTAAAGGGTGGTGGAAGTTGGAACGAGTCGTATTTCGATAATCCTAGGATGGACGAATTATTGGAGCTGTCCTCTACTGAAATTGATTTTGACAAAAGAAAAGCTTACTGGAAAGAAATACAGGAAATCCTTATAGAAGAGGTTCCTAGTGTTTACCTTCTTTATGTCCCAGTTCTAGTCGCACATCGAACCCACGTACAGGGAGTGCAAGCTCATCCTAATAGCTGGACCTTTATGGAAGATTGGTGGAGTTCCGAATAGGTACACCAATATTCAAACGTAACACGTTGAATACGTCAGTGGGTGATCTAGGTATGAAACAATCCTAGATCACGTGCTGACGTGACCCGTCCCATTTGATCTCAGCCCAAGGAGTTTCATAATATCCTAAGATACCTCGTCATAAGACTAACTTTTATTGCCGTTACTCTTTTCTTTGTCTCTGTTGCTATATTTACAGCTACCGAGTTTCTCCCGGGAGACGCCGCTTCTCTCCTTTTAGGCCAACAAGCCACAGAGAGCAACCTGAAAAACCTGCGCCATAACATGGGACTTGACCGACATCCGGTAGAAAGGTATACCGTGTGGATCAAAAATGCTGTACGAGGCGATTTGGGAATGGCGGCTCGAGGCGGCGCTACCATTAACAGCATGGTTAAAAGTAGACTTCCGAACTCTGCTCTACTTGCGGTGGTAGCGTTCCTTATAGCGGTCCCAACCTCATTGCTTGCAGGAGTCTTAGCGGGCACTAGACCAGACACAAAACTCGACAGGATACTCAGCATAGGGAGTCTCCTTGCAATTTCGATACCAGAATTTATTATTGGTGTCATTTTAATGATGGTTTTTGCAACCAAACTTGGTTGGTTTCCGTCCTCCAGTATTTTGCTTCCTGGAGAAACTATTTTGGGTACCCCCAAAATATTAGTGCTTCCAACCCTTACTATCACTGGGGCTTTATTTGCGTATATATTGCGCATGGCTCGAGCCAACGTGATAGAGGTTATGGAAAGCAATTACGTCAGGACTGCCATATTAAAAGGCCTCAGTATGAGACAGGTTGTGTTTAAGCACGTCTTACCAAATGCCATGATCCCCACTATTACAGTAATAGCAAACAACGTCGGATGGATGTTTGGGGGAATCATTGTTGTTGAATTCGTTTTTGCATACCCAGGTATTGGAAGCCTGTTGATTATGGCCATCGATACCCGGGATATGCGATTGCTTCAATCTACAGCGCTAGTCATAGCTGCTATTTATGCATTCGCGAACCTCGCGGCCGACCTACTTTATGGCCTCTTGAATCCCAGAGTTAGAGTAGGACAATAAAATGAATGCTAATACTGTGAGAGAAAAGGCAACGGCCGTTCAAATGTTGGTATCTACTCTTGCAAAAATCACTGACCTTCTGAAAATACCACTTCGTACAAGCAGCGGCCGAATAGGGTTGGCGATTTTAGCCGTTTATTCCATCGTAGTTATTTTTGGCCCATGGCTAACCCCTTATATTCCGACAGAATACGATTTGGACCATCGATTTGAATCTCCGTCCCTAAATCACCTTTTTGGTACCGATCATAATGGCCGAGACGTTTTAAGCAGGGTAATAGCCGGCGCCAGATCTATAGTTTTTATTTCTGTAATAGGTACAGCTTTGGGAATTTTCCTTGGAACTCTTATCGGTATCACGAGCGGATATCTAGGAGGATGGTTTGACCAAATAGCTATGAGAGCTATGGATTTTCTATTGTCCTTCCCATCCTTACTGTTAGCTTTATTGTTAATAACGATCGGCCTGCAAAGAACATCACTAGACGAATCGTGGCTGATAATAGCTGTGATAGGAATAGCATTTACCCCTAATAACAGTCGTGTTATTAGAAGTGCTGCTCTCACAATAAAACCACTAGAATTCGTTCAAAATGCACGACTCAGAGGGGAACCGTTATATCACATCGTGCTTAGGGAAATTTTGCCAAACATAGTTCCTGTAATTGGAGTCGAAGCAAGCCTCAGGCTCAGTTTCGCTTTATTGTTGACTGCATCTCTAGGATTCCTAGGACTCGGAGTGCAGCCACCAACACCAGATTGGGGGCTTATGGTCAATGAAAGCCGAACTCATTTATCTCTAGCACCTTGGGCCTCTTTGGCTCCCGCCTTCGCGATGGGCACACTTGTTATAGGGGTTAATTTATTCGCCGACGGTATCAGACAATCCCTTCAGCTCCCTGAGGATCGAGGTCAGAAGTAATGAACAAAGAACCATTGCTTAAAGTAGAAAATTTATCAGTAACATTCTTCACACCTAGAGGTACGGTTACTGCCGTAAGAGAGGCCTCTTTTGAGATTTCAAGAGGCGAGGTATTAGGAATTGTAGGAGAGTCAGGATGCGGTAAATCAACTACGGCATTTGCTGTAATGGGATATTTACCAACGACGGCGGAAACAGGTGGCTCAATATCATTTGAGGGAAAGAACATATCATCCTTGTCCAAAGAAGATTTGAGGGAGTTGAGAGGCAACAGAATCGCCATGGTATATCAGGACCCTACCACATCGTTAAATCCTTCTATGAAAGTCGGAATTCAGGTCAAAGAAGTAATCTCAGAACATTTAAACCTAGACCAAACAGCTAGAGATGAAAAAGTGGTGGAATTATTTGAAAGTGTGGGATTAGCGGATGCAGACCAAGTGGGAGACAGATACCCACACGAATTAAGCGGAGGGATGCAACAGCGAGTGATGATTGCCATGGCTCTAGCCTGTGACCCTGACTTGTTAATAATGGACGAGCCCACAACCGGGCTCGACGTGACAACCGAAGCAACTATACTAGACCTCGTGGCAAGCTTAAAAGAACGTGTAAATGCAGGCATACTTTATGTCACCCACAATCTCGGAGTTATCGCCCGAGTAGCCGATCGAGTCGCAGTTATGTACGCTGGCCAAACAGTTGAACAATCCAACGTAAGGGATTTATTTGCCTCTCCTAGGCATCCGTATACCTCTGGTCTTCTGTCATGTGTTCCTAAACCACCAGGAGCCGGAGAGGTTTCCTCAAGATTAAAAAGAATCCCAGGATTTGTTTATTCATCGCAGGAATCTGACGTCAGTTCTTGTTTGTTTGCCGAACGCTGTCCACTTGCAGATTCAGAATGTAGGACATCTTTTCCCGCTCTTGAATTTATCAGCCAAGACTCTCAAGTGAGATGTTTTCATAGCGACAAAGTTGAACCAGACACATGGGGCGAAGCTGAGGAAAGGATAAGCCGTAAAGATGTTGCCAGCCCAACCGTGTTAACTGGGACTGGAATAACACACCAATATGGAAAGCGCCGAAAAAAATATATGGCTTTTGGACCTGACATAGATTTACCAGTCAGGGCCCTCAACAAGATAGATTTTGAAATGCCACAAGGCAAAACTTTAGGAATAGTAGGGGAAAGCGGATCTGGAAAATCAACACTAGCCCGAGCTGTGGTGGGCCTGATAAAGGCCCAAGATGGATCGTTACAGTTGCACGGGAATGAATTAGATAAAACTGTCGAAAATCGTTCTAACGAAGACAAATCGGCGATACAAATGGTTTTCCAAAACCCTACCGCTTCACTAAACCCTAAACTCAAAATTAAAAAGACTCTAATTCGATCACTTATGCGTTTTTCAAAATTGACTAAACCGGAAAGTGAAGAAAGAGCTGCATCTTTAATGGAAGAAGTTGGGTTAGATCCAAGTTATTTGGAAAGACTCCCATCAGAACTTAGTGGAGGAGAACAACAGAGAGTTGCTATAGCCGGTGCCTTTGCCACAAACCCTGAAATAGTAGTGGCTGATGAAGCCGTGTCGGCATTAGATGTTTCAGTACAGGCTCAAGTCTTAGGCCTACTTGAAGATCGGCAGCAGGAATTAGGCAATTCCTATCTCTTCATAACTCATGACCTTGGGGTTGTGAGGTACGTTTCAGATGACATAATGGTGGTCTATGCGGGTCACATAGCAGAATACGGACCTTCAGAGGCTGTCTTAAACAGTCCATCTCACCCTTATACTGAAGCCCTTTTATCGGCAGCCCCCATTCCAGATCCGTCTGCGAAACCTAATCCACTCAGATTAGAAGGTACTGTCCCAACTATGCGTGAGGAGTTCCCTGGCTGTTTCTTTGCTAGTCGATGCCCTCGCAAATTAGGATCCGTCTGTGACACCGAAGCGCCACCAGTACAGAAAGTATCTGCCAATGAAACCCATGTAATAAACTGTCACGTCCCCGTGAAAGATCTAGGGGAAATTCAAGCCTAAGACACAAAAAGGCTATTGAAAAGTTAGTTTTCTAACCTCTCCCGACGTAAGGCATCTGGGTCGCCATTATCGTAACGAACTGAATATTGGCGTCTAAAGGCAGGTTTGAGATGTATAGTACAGTTTCACCTACATGATCCACATTAAAAGTCGGTTCAGCCATCGTTTCACCGTTTGCTTGCAATACCCCGCCCTGCATCCTAGCCGTCATAGGGGTAGCCGCATTGCCAACATCAACTTGACTACACGCAATGTTGTATTTTCTACCGTCTAAAGATATCTGCTTTGTAAGACCCGTAATAGCATGCTTGGTCGTAGTGTAAGCAACGGCATCAGGCCTAGGAGTATAAGCAGAAATCGAACCATTATTTATGATTCTTCCACCTTGGGGAGTTTGATCTTTCATTATTCTTATGGCGTGCTGTGCACAAACAAAACTACCTGTGAGGTTTGTATCCACCACCCGCTGCCAATCTTCCACTGGAAGATCTTCCATGTTCATTCTTGGCGATCCAATACCAGCATTATTGAAAAGTACGTCGAGTCTACCAAAAGTAGATTCTGTCTTCTTAAAAAGTTCGGCCACAGAATTTGGATTTCCAACATCAGTAGGAACGGCAATAGCCCGTGTATCATCCACTCCAGCTTCTGCTATAGTCTCTTCCAAAGGTTCTATTCTCCGGCCGGCCAAAACAACTGAGTACCCATCGCTCAATAATTGCAATACTGAACTCTTACCAATACCTGTACCTGCTCCTGTGACCAACGCCACCTTACCATTCGATGCCATGAATAGAACTCCTTATTAATTGATTAGCTTTGAAAGTCTACCGGATATTATCTGCGGGGTCACCTTATGAATTTACAGTTATACTGGTACCCAGTAAGTAAGAATATATGAGGATTGCTTCAGTCAAGCAATTTCTCAAAAGCCTTTCTTAAGCGCGGCCCAACTTCATTCAATCTTTCCGTGCTGTTACCACTAAAAGCTAGTCTTATGTGGTTCTGATGTAGAGATACATCTTGGTAAAACAAGGCCCCGTCAGGAAATATTAATCCTTCTTCTGCGGCAGATTTTGTCAATAACTCCGAATCAACTTTATTGCACTTAGGCCACAAAAAAAACCCACCTTTGGGTTCAACAAAATCTAGGTAGTCAGGGCAATATTCTGCTAAGGAATCTGCCAACGCTCGACACTGAGATTTATATAAACCCCTCATCTCCTTCACGTGTTTTGAGTATTCTGCAGATTCGATGAAACTAGCAACAGCTGTCTGAATAAAAGGGGCGTTACCCATGTCTGATCGCGTTTTCCTCATGGCATCAATCGCCTCGTCTGAGCCTTGAAGCCACCCCAACCTTAACCCCGTGGCAATGGTTTTACTGAAAGTGCCCATTCTCATAACACCCTCTCCACCATTTATAGAGTAAATATCCACTGGCGGCGATTCATCGAAAAACAGTCCACTGTATGTTGAATCCTCCAGTATCATAATTCCATTGTCCAAAGCCAATTGGGCAATTGATCGACGATTATTTTCAGTCATTGTAAAGCCGGTTGGGTTATGGAAATCATCTATCGTGTATATCGCCTTTACCACATCGCCATTACTAAGCGAATCCGCAACTATATTTTCAATAGCTTGAATAGAAATGCCCTCTTCACCAAGTGGTATTTCTATAATCCTTCCCTGATATTTGAGGATAGTTTCTACGGTTCCTGAAAAACTCGGACCTTCCACTAGGACAATATCTCCAGGATTGATAAACGTAGCGCAAAAACTTTCCATACATCCTGAACTCCCATTGAACAGTATGAAATTATCCGGAGTCTGCGGCAACGAGGTAAATCCGTGTATGGGGTCATTCAACAGTTCTCTAAGATCAGCCTTGCCTCGGCCATATTCGTATTCCATTTCAGTAAACTTACCAGAACGTAAAACTCTCGATATATGGTCAGCCATCGAATCCACCGGTATGCCCTGAGGAACTGGCATACCTACAGCAAGATCAATGGGATCCGGGTGCTCAGTTGGAATTTCCCATCTACTCTCTGATTCGACTCCTGCACCCAGTGCCTTAGCTCCGGTGGAAAGAATTTGTAAAATATCGAAATCGGTGTCAGGCATTTAATCTCTCTTTATCCCAAATTGGCCTTCAATTGTACCTTGCAAGTTATCAATCAGATAGGCTTTAAATGAAAACAAAATACCCTTTCTTTAGAAACTATCTTGACTTTCGCTATAATGACCAAAAATTTCGTTATAATGGCAAAAAATGGTAAGGGAACATGCTATGAAATCAGATAGGAAACTTGTAGCGCATTTGATGAGGAGGGCAGGATTTGGAGCCACACCCAAAGAACTAGATGAGCTCACTTCCAGTAAATCATATGAGGAAATTGTAGAAGACCTAACCAACCCCGAAAAATTTGACCCTATTGACATGTCCTACGTTGAAAGATATTACACAGGAGAACCTGTAGCGGTGCATGTCGGAAAATGGATCTACAGGATGGCTAATACTAAGAGACCTCTTGAAGAAAAAATGTCTCTATTCTTACACCATATTTTCCCTGTAGCTTGGGGTAAAAGTGAACACGGACCCTCCTTATATCGTGAGATAGAAATGTTCCGAGATAGTGGATTAACTAATTTCAAAAATATCTTACTAAACTTATCCAAAGATCCAGCTATGCTTTTTTGGCTGGATAATAACGAAAACCATAAAGACGAAATAAACGAAAACTATGGAAGAGAGCTACTTGAATTATTTTCCATGGGAGTTGGAAATTACACAGAAGATGATATAAAGAACGCCTCTAGAGCCTTTACTGGATGGACTTTTAGACAACCACTGTCTTTATATCCGTACGGTCACCATCAAGCTGATTTCGAGTTTATCTCAGAAGACCATGATTATGATGAGAAAGAATTCCTCGGGCAAGTTGGAAATTTCAATGGTGAAGACATAATAGATATTATTGTCAAAGAAAAAGCTGCTGGCAATTTCTTGTCCCGTCACCTATACAATTTCTTTGTAGAAGACGAGGTACAAGTCCCTTCATGGGAAACCGTAGACGCCAAAAACCCGCAGGCTATTGAGGAACTTTCAACCGCCTATATGGAATCTGAAGGAAACATGCGAACTATTCTAAGCACGCTGTTCAATTCGGATTTCTTCAAGAATTCGATGGATTTACCCAAAGTAAAAAGTCCCACCGAACTTATAGTCGGTGTCATCAAGCAAACGGGTGAATTTGATTCTCCGACTCCAGGCATTCATGAATTCGCTGTAACAACTCTCAACGGTTCAGCCTTCGAGGGTCCACTTGCAATCATGGGTCAAAGACTTATGAATCCTCCTACAGTAGAAGGATGGCACACAGGATCTGAATGGATTGATTCAGGAACCTTGAGTGAAAGAATTGGTTTTGTAGAAAAACAATTTGCGGACCCGCTAAAACCAGGCGTTTCAGAAATGGTGAGCAGAATCGGAAATTTAGATGATAATCCCTCTGAATTGGTGGACAGATGCCTCGATTTATTGGGAGCCGTGAACGTTCGTGACGAAACATACAATTCCCTTAAAATATACGCTGAAGAACTCAAGGAACTTGAGACCTCAGCAGGGGTACATAATCTTATCCAAATGACAGCTTCAACTGTTGATTATCAGTTCGCATAGGAACAAGGAGAGGTAACTTAAAATGACAATCGACGCCAGAGAAAAAACTCTTGTAGTTGTTCAATTGACCGGTGGTAATGATTTTATGAACACCGTGGTCCCATACACTAACGAGCACTATTATGACGCCCGAAAAAAAATTGTTATAGGACAAAAGGATGTACTCCCAATAAATGAAACTTTGGGGATAAATAACAATGCCACTCCCCTAAAGAGATTGTTTGATGAGGGGAAAGTGGCAATTGTTCAAGGGATAGGATATCCAAACTCTAATAGATCTCATTTCAGAGGAATGGACATCTGGCACACGTGTGAACCTGACAGAGTCGGCAGTGAAGGCTGGCTAGGTTTAGCTATAAAGGATCTAGATCCCAAAAGTGAAAATGTATTAACTGGTGTAAACATCGGGCAGGGTTTGCCCAGGGCAATGTCGGTGGCTGGTGTACCAGTGACCTCAGTGGGGGATCTAGAAAGCTATGGTGTTATGAACAAAATTGAACAGGAACGTCTTAAGGAAAGATCACTGCAAGCCTTTAAAGATATATATGGCCAAGCGATAGGCAGTGGTCAAGTAGCAGAATACATTGGTAAGACAGGTTTAGATGTACTTAAAGGTGCAGACCTTTTGGCCGACGTGGCCAGTAAGTATAAATCCTCGATCGAATACGCTGACAACTCTATAGCAAAAAGTCTGAGAGACGTAGCCCGCATACATTTCGCTAATTTAGGGACCAGAGTTTTTTATACTAATCATGGGGGATATGACACTCATGCAAATGAAATGCCTGCACATCCGAAATTATTGAACGACCTTAGTGGGGCCATATCTGACTTCATGGATGACCTCGAAGAACACAACGCCGCAGACGACGTAGCAATACTTGTTTTCACAGAATTCGGTAGACGGATGCGAGATAACGGAAGCGGCACAGACCATGGCTCAGGAGGAGGTGCATTCTTAATTGGCAAAAATGTGAAAGGCGGTCTGTATTCAGAATACCCCTCATTAAATCCCACCGATTGGGAACATGGAGAAGACTTGAAACACACCATAGATTTCCGCGGCATCTACGGCACGGTGCTGGACCAATGGCTCGGTCTGGATGCGAGGCCGATTGTCAAAGGCGAATTTGAGCAGATAAAGCCTTTTTACATTTAATTAATCGGGAGATCTACGATGACTAGACCGCACGGATTATTGAGAGCAGGATACCCTTATTCAACAACTCTAGGAATGAGAAGGGTTACCAACTTCCCCACTGACATAGCCTTTGGTGAAAATGATATTTTATACGTATTACTAAGGTCAGAAGGAGTAGCCTCGGTTCGGATCTGGTCTACAGAAGACATGGATGAACTCACAGACGAGCTAAAGGGGTTCAGTAGTTTTGGTTCTGAAGATGGGCAGCTAAAATGGCCTGTTAATATAATTACTGATAATTCAGGCGGCATATTCATCAGTGATGAAGCTACTCATCGAATAACCAAATATGATCAAGAAGGGAATTATGTAAGTAAATTCGGTATTCATGGGGAAGGCCCCGGTGAATTCAACGGCCCTTCAGGATTTTGTCTTGATATAAATGATAATTTCGTAGTGTGTGATTCCAAAAACAACCGAGTCCAAAGATATACTAAAAGTGGAGAATATATTTCTTCCTTTGGCACATACGGATCGAACCCAGGGCAATTTAACCTACCGTGGGGTTTAGACTGTGACGAAAATGGCGACATATATGTTTGTGACTGGGGAAACCATAGAATTCAAATTTTTTCTTCAGACGGAGAGCTGAAAAACATTTTCGGAGAATACGGAGACGGGGCAGGGCAACTGAACAGGCCTACCGGTATCACTGTAGATAACCATGGCGATATTTATGTAGCCGACTGGGGCAACAACAGAGTTCTTATGTTTAACTCAGAAGGTCAATACATCTGGAGTTTTTATGGAGATGCTACCCTGTCAAAAGTTGCGCGAAATTACATGCTGACTAACGCAGTACCAAACAGACTTAGAGAAATGGGCAAATTAGAGTCAGAAAAATATCTACGAAGACCAAGATCTGTAAGAATAAACAGCGATTTCAGATTATTCATACCGGATTTTGAATCATACCGGATTCAAGTCTATCAAAAAGACTTTATAGAACTGGATGAAACCCAGTTTGCTGAACCATTAAGAAATCCTACCTTGGAAGTTACATAGATTTTACCCAGATAAACAAAGAGCTCTCTCGTATGGAAGTTACCAATAATATTGAGTCTGAAATCAAAGAAGTTATGGAAAGCCTAGACATAACTTACAGCTGGATTGATGTAGATCCTGATTTTGCAGATAC
>CAYMZR010000045.1:0-15538 GCA_964394975.1 uncultured Dehalococcoidia bacterium
TCTGCTCTAAGTGGGTCAACAGCTACTGGATAATATTCCAAAAATTCTCCATGAGGTATGCCCGCAGCGAGAGGCAATTGAAGTTCCTGACAACCATGTGGTGCAATAGATACACCTTTTTCTTTTGCTAGATCAGTTATGTCTTTGGCAACGTCATATCCCGGACAAATCGCAACATCAACATTCAAAATATCTGCACCGCCATGATCAAGGAGAGTTTCAAAATGAGACAGGTGGTATCCATTTTCGCCAGTTGCAATTTTCACATTGGAGGCTTCTTTCAAAATACCATGCTCTCTGTAACGATGTATTGGCATAGGTTCCTCAAACCAATATACCCCGAAATTTTCTAGTTCTCTTGCAAAATCCTGCGATTGCTCCAAATCCAATGCACAATTGGCATCGACCATCAAAACGACGTCATCTCCAACAGCCGCTCTAGCTGCCTCCACTCTCAGTAAATCACCTATGATTCCTTCCTTCGGATCACCAATTTTTATTTTTACTGCACCAGCATTCATTTCATTCACATTAAAAAGAACCTCTTCCTGAAGTTCCGTCAACCCTTTCCCTTCAGCATAGTACCCACCAGCAATATAGGTTCTAATCCTATCTTGAGCCCCTCCTAACAACTGGTGAACTGATTTCCCTAATGATTTACCTTTTATATCCCAACAAGCGATATTTATTGCAGCTAAAACCTGTGTGTTAACGCCACCAGGTCCCAATATTTTTATATGTTTTTCTCCCAAATCTTCTGCTATTTTCCTGGTTTCTATAGGATCTCTCCCAATTAATAGATCACGGAAATACTCCACAAAAGGAGGAAACACATTCAATGGTCTTTCAGCTGCAGTTCCTCCATTCCAACCAAAACCTTCAATACCTTCATCCGTCTTTACTGTTACTTTGTGAAGCCTTCCTGGACCATAAAAATGTCCGCCATTCCAAATACCTGGTCTTTCCCACTCAAAAACTTCACTCGTTACATCAATGATCTTCATGAGACTAAAATCTCCCTCCTTCTGGCTTTAATGAATGACTCGGAACCAAACGTGATAGCACCGGCAACCACAAAAATAAGGCCTCCTAACAACCCTCGCCCCGGATCTTCCGAAAGAACCAGCCAGGCCAACAAAACACCAGCCGGAGGCTGAATAAAAGAATAGAAAGTTACCGTCGAAGGTAAATATTTCTTTACCAACCATGCATTCGCAAGAAAGCCAAACCCGGCTATAACAAATCCTTGGTAGGCAAGAGCCAACCAAAACCGTAATTCGATCGAATACTGAGGTGATTCAAAAATAAAACTCCCAATTAGAAACAATAATATACCTATAACAATCTGGCCAAGCATGATTTTTGCTTCAGACATATTTTGGGTAAAATTAGACATCAAAACCAATCTTAACCCTAACAACATAGCCGAGAAGAGACTCATCAAATCACCTTCTATGGACACACCCGGCATAACAACACCGGCATCTCCAAAGACTATGATAAGAATTCCGATATAAGACAACACAATTGCCAACACTTTCCAGCGAGTAAGAGTATCAGTTGGTACCAGAAAATGGGCTACGATCGCTGCCCATATGGGATAGGTTGAATTAAGTGCAGTGGCATGCCCAGCAGTGGTCAAATATTGACCCACATTCATAAACATAATCTGAACTGTGAAAAGAGCTCCTATTATTAAAAGAGGTCGAACCTCATTTTTAGCAACAAAAAAAGATTCTTTCCTTAGCAACATATATATAAAAGTCACCATTCCCCCAGCAACAAATCTCATCCATCCAACTTGTAAAGGTGAGCCATATTCGAGGGAAGCTTTTATGCTGACGTGGTTACCTCCCCACAGTAAAGAAAGAAATATCTGAAAAGCAGTAGGTATAAGACCTGCAGGTTTTCTTTTTTCAGATGTATCTGTTTTTGGTTTCGGACTGATCAAAAGTTATATGTTCCTATTTTAGGAATGAGCTGAAAAAATATTTTACCTTACCTAAGCTAATGCAGACAGTTAGGTGCTTACTTTGTTATGCTTTCTCAACAGGTATGGCATTATCAAAAGACATAAAGTTGACAGTTGTAGACCAGTCACCAATTCGAAGAGGTGGTACCCCTTCAGACGCGCTAAATGAATCTGTTGAATTAGCAATACACACTGAAAATCTCGGGTATTCCAGATATTGGGTCGCCGAACATCACAATTCAAATTCCTTTTCGGGCACTAGCCCGGAGATTCTAATTGGTCAAATAGCAGCGAAAACCTCCACAATACGTGTAGGTAGTGGAGGGGTTATGCTAAGCCACTATTCTGCCCTTAAGGTAGCAGAACAATTCAGTGTTTTGGATTCTTTCCACCCAAATAGAATTGATCTAGGTATTGGAAGAGCTCCAGGAAGCGATAGAAAAACCGCAGCTGCATTGACATACCCACGACCAACAATGGATGTATTCAACGATTTTCCTCAAATGGTAAAAGATTTATTGAACTTTTTGGACGATAGCGTAGAAGACAATCATCCTCTTTCAGGGATCAAAGCCCAATCTTCTGGAAAGGAAAGCTATCCTTCAGTTTGGTTACTCGGTTCGAGTGACTATAGTGCTAGATTGGCTGCCGATATGGGGCTTCCGTTTAGTTTCGCTGACTTTTTTGGAAACACCTCCGAGTACGGTCCTCAAATCGCAGATCTATATAGAAACTACTTCAAGCCTTCTGAACATCTAACTGAACCAAAAGTTAATGTAAGTTTGCAAGTCATATGTGCTGACAGTGAGGAACAAGCAAAATTTGTCGGGTCTTCAAGAAGTGTCAACAAAATCATCTCAACCATGGGAATAGCCACGAAGGGCCTATTGCCGCCTGAAGAGGCTTCAGTGTGGCCAATGGATAGTCAAGTCAAAGCGTACATGGAGCAAACCACAAAGAGCTACATAGAAGGTGATCCGAATCAAGTAAAAGACGGTATTCTAGCCTCATCAGAACGCTATCAGACTCCCGACATCGGGATAGTTTCCAACTGTTACTATTTTGAGGACCGGAAAAAATCTTACTCATTAGTTGCTGAATCAATGGGTGTTAACACAAATTCAAAGACCAATGTGGCCACCGCCTAAAATCGACTACTTTTAGTAGACAAAGCCTATAACCTAGGCCTCGGAAGGAATGGGTTTTTTTGCAAACAGAAAACAAAACGCCCCAACAATTGCCAATACCCCGAGTACTGCAAAAGCTGTCCGATAGGTACCAGTTGAATCACGCATCACTCCAGCAAATATCGGACCAATAAGTAATAGTACATTCATAGGCACCTGGGATATTCCCATTATTTTCCCATAATGTTTTCTTCCGAAATAATCCCCACGAATAGATGAAGATATAGGATTTCGGCCTCCAAATCCTATGCCAAACAGCAAAGCAAAGCCGTATGCAGAAAGAAGGTTGGAGGGCCCAAATGTCAAAATGAAAACCCCAAGAGCTTGGCATAAAGTGAACATCATCAACGCCACATTTTTCGGCATTCTGTCTCCAACATATCCCCCAATCATCTGAAATACCATTGAAACTGCTGTGTAAGCAGAAACAACGAATGCAGCAGTCTGCAAGGTATAACCTAAATCAGTCATCATAGGTGCAAGATGTAACATAAATGCCAGCAATACCATAGATGTAAATCCATGACCAAGGCTTATGAACCAGAAGGCTGGGGCCCGCAAAGCCTGCGATACTGTGAAGTCATACTCTTGTTCTACTTGAATACCATCACTCAAAGCTTTTTCATTTCGTCTCAAAACATCTTCTTCAGTATCTCCGTCAGGTAACAATCCATAATCTTCCGGTCTATTTCGTAGAAAGCTCGTCAAAGGAAAAGCCAGCAGTATCGTAATTATGCCAAGCATAAATGCGGTTAAACTCCAACCTGGTCTATCCAAAAAATCTGGGTCTACAAGCCAAGCTAACAACGGCACAAGGAGTAGTGATCCAAATCTTGATAAGGCATTCGAAAAACCCATGGCAAAGGAACGCCTACGGACAAACCAGTTATTCATCATGGTATTCAAGGCAAGCCAACTACCTAAACCTTGACCTAAAGCGATAACCAAATAAGAGAAATAGAAAACCAAAATGTTATTTATTTGACTAAACACCAGCCATCCCAAGCCCATGATGATCATCCCTACCAATACCATCCGTTTAGTGCCAAATTTATCTATAAGATAGCCTTCTATAGGGCCCAAAATGCCCCCCTCAACCCTAGTGAAAGAAAGAGCCAAAGATAACTGTGTTCTGTTCCATCCAAAGGCCCTTTCCATCGCGACTGCCCATATGCCCATGGCGTGAAAAAGAGGGGTAGTAGCTACTAGCATTATCGCGCCAAAAACTGGAACCAGGTACCAACCATAGAAAGTATTCTTTCGCTTCTCGGTTAATCTATTTTTGGCAATTTGAAACAAAGTGTGAATTCTCTGGGCTAGAGCATATTTTTAAGACTTAGGTGTAGCAAATGAAATAAGTTAGCAAAATACATGAATTACGATTCCCAAATATTACCTCACAAGAACTCCTCGGTAAAGTTTAATCGTTAATTCCCAACTGGTTCGGTACTCCGAATTATCTTGAATTTTATTCCTGATTCCGCACTGCAGGTGAAAATATCCAAAATCCCATTGAGATTAAAGCTCCGATCAAACCCATCAAAATAAGGGTAGGGCCCACAGAAATAGTCCCGGCCATCCAACCAACAAACAGACTAAAAAAAACGACCATCCCCATTCCTATCCGATATGCACTCATTGCGCGAACCCTGTAGTGATCCTCTGCCAAAGTTTGGGTTAGTACACCACTTGTTGTGCGAAATGCTGTCTGAGTTGCACCAAAAATTGCCAAAACTACAAAGGCAGGAATTATCCAAATAAATTGGCTCAGTAACAGAGTCATTAAGGCTCCACTAAGAGCAGAAATGATACATAACAATCCGCGCCACTTAGGAAAGCCGAACGCAGAAAACCCAAAAACCATCAACAAGCCCCCTGCGCCATTAATGGCCATCAGATATCCACCATAATCAACATCTCTGTGAAGAACATCTGTAGTAAATAACGGCAGCAAAAATATAACAGGATGCAAAACAACATTAGGTGCAGCTGATAGAATATAGATCAAAGACAAAGAACGTTGCTTATTCCAAAGATACCTGAACCCATCCACCATATCACCAAACATTTGAAAGATCCCAAATTTAGTAATAAATTCCCGTCGTACAAGATACGGAGTAGACATTGGAATCAAAGCTATAATAACTCCCAAGTATAATCCTGCCTCAATTGTAAAATTCCAAAAAAATCCCATTTTTGCAACTATAATTCCACCAATAAAAGGACCTATCATACGAGTTCCAGGAATCGTAAGGACATTGGTTGCGTAAGCATTGCTTAGTGCATGAGCAGGGACAGTGTTGGCAATAAGAGCTTGTCGAATTGGCATCTTTAGTGCTTCGCAAGAACCAGCTAACAGAGCAAAAACATAGGCATGCCAAACTAGAACAAATTCAGTTTTGACAAGCATGGCAAAAGAAAATGCCAGTAAACCCATAACTACTTCAAGTATTATAACTAGTTTTTTTCGATCTAGGCGATCTCCTAAAACACCACCCCATGGACCTATAATTATTCCAGGCAATGCAGCAGCTCCGCCTACCCCAACCACCAACAAGGCCGAGTTGGACCCATCTTGAGTTAACTCCTTTACCAACCATCCTAAAGTCAATAACTGTAACCACTGAGCAGTGTTAGCACAAAAATTTGCTGTCCACAAATACCTATAATCAGGATAGGCACGCAAAGAATCCAAAGTATGTATTGTTGGTAATTTCATATCCGCAATAAATTAGCCAAAAAACTTGGCGATTTAAAAAATTTCTTGGTGTTCAATTTGGGTGGACAAATATACTATTCAGCAGTGGCAGTATATTCGTTTTTCAACCTATCCCAGTCAATATCGTATCCCAACCCCGGTTTGGTTGGCGCATGAACAATTCCGCCATCAAATTGAATATCCTCAACAAGTCCATACATATTGGCACCAGTGCACGGAAAAAATTCAAAAAATTCACAATTCGGCACAGCCATGGTTATGTGTAAATTCGCCACGTTATTTAAAGAATTACCACCGTGATGAATCTCGCATTTCATGTTGAAACCTTCCGCAAGATGGCAAAGCCTAACCATTGGTGTGATTCCACCAGTTACAGCTACATCACCTCTTAGTATGTCAGTGGCGTATTGGGTTATCCATTGAGTCATACCATAATACCTGCCCGGAGCATACTCAGTGGACATTATTGGTATATCTAATTTGTCGTGTAATTTCACGTAATTATAAATATCTTCTTCAACCAACGGGTCTTCGTACCAATAAAAATTCAATTCCTCAATGGCTCTCCCGACTCTCATAGCATCCTCATATTGATAGGCCCACATGGAATCCAACATGAGTTTCGTATCATCTCCCACAGCTTCTCTAACAGCCTGCGATATTTGTATGTCGTAGGCAGGGTCTCCATGAGGGTGGATCTTATGAGCCGTCCACCCGAGCTCTTTAAATTTTATTGCTTCCTCAGCATATTCTTCTTTTGTGTCATGGAATGCAGTGCTTGAATAAACAGGCACTGATTCCTTACAAGTTCCCAAAAGGCGATGAATAGGTTGTTGGGCGATCTTCCCGTTTATATCCCAAAGACAAATATCTATGGCGCCTATCACATACGTAGAAACTGAACGATTCATTTTCCACATGTCCCACCATATCATCCCTATATCTTGAGGATTTCTTCCCATGATAATGGGTTTGATGAACTCTATCAGGCCCGGTGCGAAATGATCAGCCCCTACTCGAGATGAACCCAAGAAGGCATTCCCACTTATACCTTCATCTGTCTCAACTGTGACAACACCAAGCTGCCTAGTATTGCCAAATGAAGTTCCTACTCCTGTCTTCCACGACTCTGTAGTCCAGTTAAACATCTCGACCTTAACATTAGTTATTTTCATAATGTGCCCTTCCGGTATGGATTCCAAATAGATTATTCGACTAGGATAATATCAGCACCATAGTTAATCGTACAGACAACGAAATATATACAAAACAGAATTTTGCGGAGGTTATTGTGAATGCAAAACTAGTGCCGTTACAAAACATCAAACATCTAAGTAATAAAGAAATGGAATCAAGATCTGAAGATTTCTACGAAACTATGAAACTGCGCCGAACTGTGAGAGATTTTGACAAGGAAAAAGTATCAAGATCGATAATCGACAACTGCATTCTGACCGCAGGAACTGCTCCTAGTGGTGCAAATATGCAGCCCTGGCATTTCGCCGTTTCTGGTTACGGTGAAGCTCGAAAAATCATCCGTATGGAAGCAGAAACAGAAGAACGTGAGTTCTATAGATCAAAGGCATCACCAGAATGGCTTAAGGCTCTCGATCCACTAGGCACAGACGCCAATAAACCATTTCTGGAAACTGCCCCATATTTAATTGGAATTTTCGTAAAAAACTACGGGCTTCTACCGGATGGAACGCAGGTAAAACATTACTACGCGACAGAATCAGTGGGCATAGCTACAGGCATTCTGATTACGGCTCTCCACAATGCAGGTTTAGCTACACTCACACATACGCCTAGTCCAATGGGGTTCTTAAACAAGATATTCAACCGGCCAAAAAATGAGCGCCCTTTCTTGCTCCTCGTAGCTGGATACGCAGCCAAAGATGCTCACGTACCAGATATTCAAAAATACCCTCTAGGTGAAATTTCATCCAGCATATGATGAAATTTCACCTAGCTACATACGGGGGGGACAGATTTCCAAAACCCAGTAACGTTTTCAAACGCTTTGGCAAGTTGTAAAACCCCAAAATCATCTCTGTATCTACCAACAATTTGAACCCCAACGGGAAGCCCCTCCGGGGTGAACCCACACGGCACTGAAATAGCTGGATGCCCTGTAGCAGTTATGTAGTAGCAGGACTTCATCCAAGCAATAAAGTTTTCCATTTCAACTCCATTGATTTCTGAAACCCACCGCTCCTCAACACTGAAAGGAGGTCTTTGGCTAACAGGACAGATGAGAAATTCATATTCATCCATAAACTGGTGCATGCGCTGAAATAATTCCATTCTCTTGGCCTCCGCCCACCCTACATCCGGTCCTGACAATTTGACACCTTGTTCAATGTCCCAAATCATGGTGTCTTTCAATTGATCTCTATGATTCCTCAGATTCTCACCTTGATTTATCTCTCTTCCCCAGCCTCTCCAAATCAAGAATTGTTCATTTACATCCGAAAAATCTGGTTCTGTTTCGTTAATTAGACATCCAATATCTTTAAAAACTGACCTTTGAGATTCAATGACTGATGTAGTTCTTGGGTCAATTGGTAGGCCTCCCAAATCTTTGCTCCAAGCAATTTTTACATTCTTAAAATCCCTTTCCAAAGATTCTAGAAATGTTTCCCCCTTTTCAGTTATAGAGATAGGCACTCTAGAATCTGGTCCAGCTATGGCAGCAAGAAAAAGGGCACAATCAGAAACTGTTCTTGCCATAGGCCCCTGTACGGATGTAGGGCTCCAGCCAACTTTGGACGGATAACTAGGCACCCTTCCTGGAGAATTTCTAAATCCCACAACATTACAAAAATTTGCGGGATTCCGTAGGGAGCCTCCTGTATCACTTCCATCAGCTATAGGCAGCATTCTAGTAGCAAGAGCTACAGCTGCCCCACCGCTACTACCCCCACAGGTGGTGCTAGTATCATACGGATTCAAGGTTTCTCCAAAAACCTCATTGTAAGTTTGGGATCCCGCTCCAAACTCTGGGGTATTGGTCTTTCCTATCGTAATTGCTCCAGCACTCTGCATCCTCTCTACTATCAGTGCACTGTAATCAGGGACATAATCCGCATATAGAGGTGAGCCATAGGTAGTCAGAATTCCCTTTGTCGGCACAAGATCCTTGTGAGCGGTTGGTAGCCCATGCAATATTCCTAAATCATCTCCTTTAGCAATTGCTGCATCTGCAAGTTTGGCGCCTTTAATCCCGAGTTCGGGATGTAAGGTAACAATTGCATTAACCTTGGGATTCACTGAATCTATTTGAGCGAGATGAGCATCCATCACTTCAGAGGCCGAAAGGTTTTTATTTTTAATTGACTTAACCATATCAGTGGCAGTCATATTCACTATTTCTTTTGAAGACATTTAGCTACCCCCGTAAACAACTTTGCCATCAAGTCTATTTGCTCCTTCATTTTAAGAAATAACCCCGATGGTTCGTTCATAATCTTCTTGTGACTTTTGCCAATCAGGAATTAATAGTTTTGCCGGATTTTCTAAAAGAATTATGCTCACAGCTCCTGCGAAGCTAGCGAGTATGCTAATAGCAAAAGCTGCGTTATAAGAACCAAATATATCAAAAACCGGCCCTCCGACCCATCCACCCAATGCCATACCTATACCGGCTCCCAACATTTGAAATCCATGTGCGCCACCCATTGGAGCATGGCCGAAAAACTTCCTATTTAAAATCGGAAACCCTCCAGTTTCGCCACCATATCCGATCCCAAAAATGATAGCAAATACGATGAACACACTGTCCATCGAAGAGAAAATCAGAAGTAAAACAGGCGCTCCTTGCAAAATATAGAACACCGTCATAACTGTTCGAACACCCAAACGTTCACACAAGATAGGTGTGGTTAATCTCGTAGCGATGCTTACCGCAGAAAATAGTGTCAGAATCAGAGAAGCGTCTATTGCGCTCAAACCCTTACTCGTGGCCATTGGAATTATCCAAATCAAAATCACCGCATGACCGACACAACCAAGAAAATGTATAGAACTCATATTCCAATAAGCAGCTGTTTTCTTCATATGAACCTTAAATTCATCTAAAAGAACAGTCGGAGGTAATTTATCGCTCAAAGGTGGATCATTTTGTAATGTACCGTATGGATTGTCACCAACATCAGCAGGCCTGTTCTTAAAAACAGCAACCAGAGCCAACATAATTAAAGTGGAAACAATACCAATGGATACAAAGGCCGCCGACCAACCAAAATTCTCGATCATAAATGCGACCAAAGGGGTCGCCAAAGCTGGGCCTATACCCCAGGAAGCCATGATCAGGCCCATAGCCAATCCTAAGTGCCTTCTAAACCATATCATCGCTGCCGGTATAAGAGGAACAAGAAAAATGGCCTGAGCAATACCCAGTATAACTCCATATGTGAACCAGAATTGCCACAAATTTTGAACAAAGGCCGTCGTTAACATACCTATCAAAAACACAAATGTCCCAACAAGCATCGCTTTTTTGGCACCGAACCTGTCACCCATATTGCCTGCCAGAGGAGAGACAACCGCGGAAACCACGCTACAAACCGCGTATGCGAATCCGATACCACCCTGGCTCCATCCAAATTGGGTGTGTAAAGGGTCAATAAACACACCGAAAGCCATCCTGATAGAGGTGCCAACTATCTGCATACCAGCAATAATCACAACTATTACCCATGCATAATGCCAATAGAATGTATTGGTATCGGAGGTTTCGATTTTCTCTTCAATCATTAATCTAAAATTTCTCCAGACTTAGTGAAGGGGGCACATCCATAGCGCTGCCGATTCCCAAGCGTAAATCTCTGTTTGTATCGATTCAGTTCGGACTTCTCCGCGGTTTTCTATTCGGCTAGAAGCAGACATTGCAGCAACATAAACAACAAGCAATACCGAAACAAATGCAACTATTGCAAACTGCAATGGGATACCCAAAACGAAAATGTTTCTCATCAACTGGCCACTACAAGTGAAAAAGCATTGAAATTTGTTTCATGAAATTTATTAACGAATTATATTCCTGAAACATGTCCGGTGGCTAGGTCAAAGAAAACCGTTTCCGTGTCATCAATTTCAAACAGATGAACTGTAGGTATTCTTTCTGATAACCTACCGCAACCAAAGTAAACTAACTTTCACGGAGGATACCATGGTTAGACCTAACTTAATTAGACAAAAAATAGAATCGGGTGAGCCCACTCTAAGTACTCATATACACAGTGTATGGCCAGCCGAAATAGAAGCTATTGGACATGCAGGGATTTACGACTATGTTGAATTTGTAGCTGAATATGGTCCATCTGATCTTCATGACCTAGACAACATGTGCAGAACATCAGAACTCTACAACCTAGGCAGCATGATTAAGATAGACCAAAGTCTAATGCCCTTCCTAGCTCAAAGGGGCATAGGTTCAGGATATGAAAGTGTCCTATTCACGGATGTGCGAAGCATCGAAGAAGTCAGGGAGTGTATCAAATCCGCCAGACCTGATCACCCCGATCACGGCGGACTTTATGGGGTTGCTACTAGGAGAAACTCTTATATGGGGTATGGAGGCACCCAGGAATATGTCGAAATGCTTGGCGACATAGTTCTAGCTTTCATGATCGAGAAAAAAGGCGCAGTGGACAATCTGGAGGAAATCCTGTCTGAACCAGGTGTGGAAATGATTCAATGGGGTGGCGCAGATTTTTCAATGAACATTGGAAAGCCACGACAAATGAACGACCCAGAAGTCGTGGCCGCTAAAAAGAAGACTTTTGAATTGGGAATTAAAATGGGAGTTGCTCCCCGGGCTGAAATCCAGTCTGCCGATGAGATGAAAGAATATTTAGATATGGGAGTAAGGCATTTCTCCTTAGGCACTGACATATCGATTTTGTATTCCTTTTGGAAGAACGAAGGCGAAAAAGTGTTGAGGGCAATGCAAGGGGAATAGAAGAATTCTCCATATCTACAAAACGCCAAATTTCTATTTGAACTGGCAACAATTCACGGAAGAAAAACAAGGAGTAATAAAATGTACACAACAGACCAATATGAAGGAATGATTGCTGAAACAATCACAATAAATGGAACAAACGGCGACGCAATTAACACATATTTTGCCAGGCCTTTGGGAGCAGGGCCATTTCCGGCAGTAGTTCTTGCTCATCATTTACCAGGATGGGATGAATTATACCGTGAATTCACTCGCAGACTCGCCCATCACGGCTATCTTGCCATTTCTCCTGACCTATATTGCAGAGAAGCACACGGTACACCCGAAGATGTTGCTGCTGCCGTAAGAGCAGATGGTGGCGTTTCAGATGACCAGGTAATGGGAGACCTGGAAGCAGCAGCAAAATTTGTTCGGTCACTACCAAGTTCCAATGGTAAAGTTGCGGCTTTTGGAACCTGTTCCGGAGGGAGACATGTGTTCCTGGCAGGTTGTAAGTTAGATTGTTTTGACGCAATAGTGGAATGTTGGGGAGGTAACGTAATCATGTCTGATGATCAACTTACCGATAAGCAACCAGTCTCACCAAACTCGTACACTCAAGATCTAACCGTACCTTTGCTAGGCTTGTTCGGTGACCTGGACCAAAGTCCAACTCCAGAACAAGTTAATCAGCACGAAAATGAATTAAATGCCGCAGGAAAGAACATTGAATTCCATAGGTATCCCGAAGCAGGCCACGGTTTCTTTTACTTTGATCGACCGATCTATCATCAAAGTTCCGCTGTCGACGGCTGGGACAAAATGTTTACTTTCTTGAAAAAGCAATTAGGTTGAAAAGAATAGGGAAAAACTGATATGTGCACAATGATATGCGAGAGAGCCGAGATGGAAGGAAGTGCGAAAGGTAGAGAAGGCTGGTTTCCTTTGGAAATGGCAAACGTGTCTTATGACCACCCATTCAATGCGCCATGGGAATATGGAGTCAATATAGATTTTGTTAACCAGTCTCGAGGTGTCGGATCAAGAGTAGCGGTTGAGCTAAGTCCTCAGTCAGCTAAAAAGCTAGCTGACACCATAATTGAAGCGCTTAAGAGAGGGGAGACTGATCCTCAAATAAAAATTTCCGTCCTATAGCAAATTAATTCCTATTTGGAAGTAGGGCGCGTCAAGATGTATGTAGTTCCGATAATAGCGAGAAAAATTACAATCATTTTGAATACCCAACCATAAGGGGTTATAGGCGAGACTGAAATTGCTGAAAAGACCCATATGCAACTGACGGAAATAAGTTTGGCTCTCTTGGGCATTGCCGCGGTTTCCATGAATTCTTTTATCTGACTTCCGAATAACCGATGTTCTGTAACCCATCGATACATTTTCTCGTTGGATCTCATAAAACAAACGGCAGCCAAAATAAGAAATACGGTACCAGGCAAACCTGGCAAAAAATATCCTGCTATCCCAATACCAAGAAATATAAAACCAACAATATAGAACACTATTTTCTTCAAATTTGCAAACAGAACTTCATAACCCCCACTGTTATAAAACTGTCAAAGAATATCATTTCTTCAAAACATATGTAATGAAATATTAAGTATCTTATATAATGCTAGTGATGAAAATCACACATGGAGAATTCCTTGACTGAGTCTGCAAAAACCTGATTCCTTTTGATGAACATAGGAACACCTGCTGAACCTACTATAAAAGGAATCAGATCGTATTTGACCGAATTTCTATCTGACCCTGATGTGATCGATACCAATCCCGTCTTGCGCTGGATAATTGTTAATCTATTTGTTTCCCCATTTAGACCAAAACGTGTACTACCTCAATATCAAAGTATATGGATGGAGGAAGGGTCGCCTCTCCTGGTATATTCGAATAAATTCAAAGAAGCTCTAATGCAATTTGATAATGATCTAAGTGTGGAAATAGGTATGCGATATGGAGATCCATCCATAGAGAAGGGAATCTTGAGCCTGTTGGATTCAGGTGTTGAAGAAATTGTCCTTTGCCCAATGTTTCCACAATATGCACAAGCTACCACAGGCTCCTGCATTTCAAAAGCTATAAAAATCCCGGAAGAAAAAGAGGTCTCCTATCAAATTGTCACTGAATTTTATAGAGAACAATTTTATATCGATTGTCTGGTTGAAATCATTCAGGACAGCTCTGCTTACAAGAATTCAGATATGCTGTTATTTAGTTTTCATGGGTTGCCCGAACGCCAAATCAGGAAATTAGATACTTCCGGTTCCTATTGCCTAATGGATCAAAATTGTTGCAACTCAGAATCTTCTTTTAACCAACTGTGTTACCGTTTTCATTGTGTGAGTACAGTTAACAGCATTATGGAAAAAATTAAGTTCAGAAAAACCTTTCAGAATATGTTTTCAAAGTCGGTTTGGTATGGACAAATGGATACAACCAGACATTCTTGATGTCCTTCGACAGTCAGTGGATGAGAGTATGAATAATATAGGCGTGGTTTGCCCGTCATTTATAGCGGACTGTTTAGAAACACTGGAAGAGATTTCTATTAGGGACCAAGAGTATTTCACTGAGATAGGTGGTGGACAATTGTCATTGGTACCTTCTCTCAATGTAGACCCCAAATGGGTCTCAGGATTCGCAAATTTTCTAACATCCCAAACATGCTGAAATAAAAGGCCGCTCAACTTAGCGAAAAACTGTAACGCCAATTTCTCACCATTCACACAATTAAGTCTATGAAATTTAGTTGTTTTGCAATTCACAGAGGAGAAAACGTATGAGATTACAAGACAAGGTCGCCATTATAACGGGAGGAGGGTCTGGTATGGGTAGGGCCGCCGCCGAGCTTTTTACTTCAGAAGGCGGCAGTGTAGTTATAGCCGGCCGTAGAAAAAGTGTAGGTACCAAGGTAGCTGAAGAGATCCAAAATAAGGGAGGTAATTGTATATTTGTTAATGCAGACGTCTCCTTATCGGAAGATGTCGAAAAAATGGTAGCCACGACAATAGATCGATTCGGGAAAATAGACATACTTTTCAACAACGCAGGAATTAATAACCCTTCTCAAAAAGATCCTCATGAAGAAGATGAACATCTATTTGAATCAGTTTTGGGCACAAATCTAAAAGGAGCATTCCTGTGCATTAAATACGCGGTAAAGAATATGATGGAAAACCGCTCCGGCACCATAATAAATAATTCTTCTGTATTAGATTCCAGGGCAACCCACTCCTCTTCTACTTCTTATCACCTATCTAAAGGCGGAATGGCAATGCTAACTAAAAAATCTTCTATTTCATATGCTCCCTACAATATTAGGGTGAATTCGATCCAGCCCGGAGCAATTGCTACCGAAATGTCGGGTGTTAAATGGGAAAAACTAGAGGATAAAAACATAAATAATAAGCGAAGTAGAATGCAACCCATCGGCCGGATGGGACATCCAATCGACGTTGCTTACGCTGCATTATTTTTTGCGTCCGACGAATCAACATTTATTACAGGGTCTACTTTGACAGTCGACGGAGGAACAAGTGCAGCATACAGCTGGAGCCCCTAATTCAAAGATTGGTCTATAATACCTTCTCACAAAAAGCTCTAATTCTATTAAGTTATATTATTAGATATAGAAATCATAAATTTGAGGTGAAACCTATGGCATTTAAAGCGGAATATATTTGGATCGACGGAAC
>CAYMZR010000046.1:0-4839 GCA_964394975.1 uncultured Dehalococcoidia bacterium
GGGAGCAGATATGATTTTGCCCTTCGAGGCCCTATGATTTCATCAGAAGTAACACCGAAATAATTTGAAACCTCCGAAATAATAGTGGAATCAGAGATAGGTTTTTTTGTGTTGATTTGAGAGTCTCCTACCATTTTCTTCACAGATTCGATTGTAATAGGCTCATCCCGAAATTGGGCCCAGGCGACTACTCTGTTCAATAATCCTTCAAGTTCCCTGATGTTTGATTGAATTCTTTCCCCTAAAAATTCGACAACCTCTTTGGGAATATCATACCTTCTCTCTTGAACCTTCTCATTTAGGATGGCAACTCTCGTCTCTAATTGAGGCAATTGAATATCTGCTACTAGTCCACCAGTTAACCTTGATGTTATACGCGATTCCAAAGTTCTCAATTCACTGATATGCCTATCGCTTGCTACCACTATCTGTTTGTTTTTAACATGAAGGGAATTAAAGGTATGAAAAAAGCCTTCTTGAGTTTGTTCTTTTCCAATGAGAAATTGTATGTCGTCTAGCAGCAGAACGTCGACTTTGCGGTATTTTTCTCGAAACTCCTCTGTTTGCCCATTTTGAATTGCCATCACGTATTGGTTGGTAAATTCCTCTGATGTTACGTAAAGCGTAACTAGTCCTTTGGCCTTAGTCTCATGTCCGATTGCTTGTAATAAATGTGTTTTCCCTAAGCCCACCGGGGAATGAATTACCAATGGATTGAATATATCCCCAGGATTTTCTGAGACTGCTTTTGCCCCAGCGTAGGCAAGCTGGTTAGAATTTCCAACGACGAAATTTTCAAATGTGTATTTTGGATTAAAATTAAATACTCCTACATGCGACTTAGGGTGATTTTCAGGAACGTATTCTTGAAAGAGATCATCATTACCAGTTGTATATTTGGCGGACGCCTCGTTTCTGCTATCTGGAGTGGTGCCTAGATTTTTGCTATAGGATTGGTGGTTAGGGATTTCATTAATGACCGTAAATTTTAGGTTTATCTCAAATTCCACTATCGCCCTTAATTCTTGTTCCAGCATATCTAGCATGCGGTCTTCCAAATATTGAGCCGTAAAGGCATTTGGGGTTTGCACAGTGAATTCGTCCGACGTGTAGCAAATCCCACGCGTACTCCGAAGCCATGTGTCATAGCTAGGCTTTGGAACCTCAAGTTCTACTTTTCCTAGAACAGAGCTCCAAATTTTATTAGCTTTTTGAATATTCTTTCGATCCATATTTTTTTACACAAAGCCGCCCGCAGTATTAAAGCCCTTTTGTTCAAAAGGCAAATTTGGAGATTTTCCGACTCCTCCGCTTCCCCCCAAGCACTTACCTAATTTGACACTTATTTTAATTCAGATCAAAGCGTGTAAGGTAACAACCCAGAAAATTTCTTGAAGAGGTTATTTCGTACGACCCAGCAACTTTTTTAGCCTCTCCAGCACTCCTTAAATTCAATCAAAATTGATTTCTGTTTAAGATATATGTTTTACACCTCATATTTAATAATGTGCAAGGGGGGAAACGATGAATTTCAACGTCAATTTGTTTCCAGCCATTAAAGGCCCAAATTATCGTTCATGAAACACAATTCATGTGTTAGTAACGATTTTGATCGGTTATATCGTATTTGGATTTTTCCCCCCTTAAGAGCCGGAATCGAGGAAAATTTTTTCCTGTTTCTAAAGCACCATTTTCTGGATATAAAACTATGGTAGTGAATTGAAGCATTAACGTGTACCTGATAAATATGATAAGCAAAGAAAATCGAAACTGGTTGAATTATATTTTTCAACCAGGATATTGGTATTAAAAGTTAAAAACGAGGTTGATCTTAGTTACTCAGGTTGTGGGTTCCAGGTAGGCTAAAGGTTTAGATCTAGGTATCGACGTCTCTATGGTTGTAATGGACTGGTTATAGAAGCAACTGACCCCGGCGGAGGTTACTATCTATTGTTGATATTTATTTCAAACCTTCACTGATTAATTCTGAAAGGGTTGTCATCATTTGAAGGTATGATTCACCCTTTTTGACGTATTCAATCTGCAGCCCTTTCATAACCTGAACATTTGCATCTTGCCCTATCTGGTCGGTTATTTTTTCTTCAACCCCATCTTCCATAAAAATACCTTTGACTTCTGCAAGTTTAAGGTCGTCGATTAGTTTAGCTATTTCGCCTGCGCTCGGCCCAGATTCTGTAGTCATTGAAGGAATTATAGTTCCTATGACCTCAAAGCCAAAGGTGTCTGCGAGGTATCCTAGGGCCTCGTGAGAGGTTACCAATTTCCGGTCCTTTTGAGGAATTGTTTCAAAGATGGAACGCATCTGTTTATCAAGACTAGAAAGCTGGCCTTTGTAGGTGGCAGCATTTTCTTGGTAGTAGGCAGCTGACTCAGGATCAGTACTGGAAAGTTGGGCGGTGATTTCGTCTACAGCTATAGACACACGGGCCGGATCTAGCCAGAAATGAGGATCAAGGGATCCATGGTCGTGTTCATCATGCTCGTCGTGTTTCTTGTATTCGATCGGATTAACCTTGGGCCCTAAAGGGAAATGCGTGGAATCTGGATTCAGTGAATTTTCAAGAAGAGATGTGATGTTCTTACCTTCTAAAGTTAATCCGATTGAAAAAACCAATTTTGACTCGGATAGTTTGACTACCTCCTTTGGGGTAGGTTGATATGTGTGTGGATCTTTACCTGGAGGAGCTAGATTCTCAACTATCACTCGTTTTCCTCCAACATTTTTGACCCAATCACCAATTATGCTAGTTGTTACAAAAACAGGAAAAGCAATCTGGTCAACAGACTTTTCCTCCATATCCAGCTTTGTAATGGAATCCACCAACGCTTCTTGTTTAACCGAACTCTCTTGATCTGTATTGCAAGCCATGCTTAGGTAGACTGATCCCAAAAGCATGAAACCAATAGTTAAAAAAAATACTGCGAACCTCTTATATTGCGACTTTAACGCATTAAACATATAGATATACTTCCTATTCACCTCTAATAAATGATACTAAGTCGCATTTACACAATCTATTTTAGATAATTCTCCTATTCAATGTCAACCATAATTACGAAAGAAAACGTCTTTGAAATCTTAGGATATTTTTAAAATAGTGAGATATTCTTTAAATAGTAAAAAATTGGAACAAAGGACGAAATTTGAGAGAAATGAAATATCAATTGCCAGAAACTGAATCAGGTAAAGATGCCTTGCAATTCGCAAGAGAGATATCCTTGTCCGCTGGCGAAATATTACTTGAATGGTGGCCGAAGACTAAAGAGATATCCGACAAAGGACAAAACGATATAGTCACAAACGTAGATCGAGAATGTGAGGCCCATATCAGATCTGCGATTGAAGCTCATTTTCCTGAGCATGGCATTTTTGGAGAAGAAGAGAAAGGAGATGATCCAACAACGGGATGGACATGGATTATTGACCCTATAGACGGTACCCAAAACTATGCCTGGGGAATTCCTTGCTTTTCTACCGTAATAGCGGTGGCAAAAGACGGTGAAGTTGTGGCAGGGGTTAATTTCGATCCAATTAACAATGAGATGTTTCATGCTGCTAGAGGAAAAGGTGCCTTCCTCAACGACCAAAAGATACAAGTTAGCGATATCTCAAAGTTTGAGGATGTAATCATGGTTACGGACCCGGCATATGGACCTGCTTCAGGAACCACAGATACTTTACAAATGTTGAGGAAAATTTGGCCATCTCTAAAGACCACCAGAATGATTGGATCATCCGCTTTGTCGATATCTTATGTAGCAGCTGGGAGGATGGATATTTTTGTCCATCATCGTCTCCAACCTTACGATCAAGCAGCGGGGATCATATTGATGGAGGAAGCAGGCGGACTTATAACAGATAGGCAAGGAAATAGAGCTGAACTGTATTCAGATGGAGTAATAGCTTCCTCTTCAACAATTCACCAGGAGTTTATGAAAAAAACTAAACACTTACAGTGGAGAAAACCGTCGAGTAGAGCCTTTAATCCGAGGGAAAGGTAAAACGAATATGAAGAAGACTACTGGTCTGTTATTAATCGTGTTATTGATTGTTGCCGCTTGCGGGACAGAAAGCAGTACCGATCAATTGAAGATAACGGCAAACTCCAACCTGAGTCCTAATGCACTGGGAAAAGCATCTCAAGAGGAAGAAGTGGAGAACAAATCCCTAACATTATCTAGTGCTGCTAATGGATTGATTACTAGGGAAGTTGAAGATACTGCCCCGCCACCTGCGATCATTCCTACGGAAACCCCTTCAGCACCTATTGTGGATTTAATATCAGTTTCCCAGGTCGGGGATAGTATGACTACTGTTGAAGCTGTTCGGGCATTAAGTCCTTCGGTGGTTCAAATATCAACTGATACAGTCGCCATTAGTTTGTACAATCGGATTGTTCCACAAACCGGAGTCGGATCCGGGATAATAATTGATAATTTTGGCAATATACTCACCAACAACCATGTGGTGGAGGGAGCAGATCTTGTGACAGCTACCTTAAATGATGGCCGTTCATATCCTGCAACCTTAGTTGGAAGCGATAACATCACCGATTTAGCCGTTATTAACATATCTGCGGCCAAATTGACCCCAGCAAAATTTGGGAGATCTGCTGATTTACAGGTTGGTGAGGATGTTATTGCTGTTGGGCACGCACTTGGCTTAAAAGGGGGACCTACAGTGAGCAAGGGGGTTGTTAGTGCCCTAGAGCGTACAATACAAACGGATGCCCAAAAGGCGATGGTTGATCTTATACAAACGGATGCTTCTATTAACCCTGGCAATAGTGGTGGCCCTCTCGCCAATAGTAAGGGAGA
>CAYMZR010000046.1:4939-15407 GCA_964394975.1 uncultured Dehalococcoidia bacterium
GTAATTGTTATGTTGAATAAGGTTTCAATAGAGAATGCAGGAGATCTTTCAAAGTTTCTTTTGAATAATCCTCCAGGATCTGAGGTTGAGATTCGGTTTTATAGAAATGGTGAACTTCGGAAGGTGGATATTGTTTTGGCTGATAAACCAGAGTAGATGCTTTGGTGTAAAAATAAGTGACGAGTTGTCGTCAATGTTTTTAAGGACTACTGCTCCACCATATATTGAGTGATAATTGAATGAGTGCATTATTGGGGAACCACCATCCGTTGCGAAAAAATATGTTTCTAAAAATGATAGGCCTTCTGACGGTGCAAGTTTTATTTCTTAATGCTGCTTGTTTCGCCTCAAATACAGAGTTCATTTCGGATGAAGAGAAAAAAATAAATAGCCTGAATGCAGTTCTTATGTGCCCAGTTTGCCCTGGTGAATCTATAGATCAGTCACAAAATGAAATAGCTACCAACATGAGAACAATTGTGAAAGATTTTGTAGAAGATGGAAAATCCGAGAAAGAGATAAAAGATTATTTTGTTGGTAAGTATGGTCCTGTTATTTTGCTGGAACCAACTACGTCAGGGATAAGTATATTTGCTTGGCTTATTCCTCCAGTTGCTTTAGGGTTTGCCATCGTTATTGTGATAGTAGCTATAAATGTGATGAGAAGAAGACAAAATGCTGCTGCCCCATATAACAGATACGGGTTGATTGAAGAATCTATTTCAGAAAAGGAGAAAGAAAAATATTTTTCTGTGATAGATCGAATATCTAATGAATGAGTATGAGCTTAAATTTTCTGACAATGTTATTTCTTAAATGGTAGAACTCGGACAGATTGCGCTTATTCTTTCCTTTATGATAGCGGCCTATTCGACTGTCGTAGGATTTGCTGGCGGTATGCTGAATGGCAGGGATCTTGCAGCAAGTGCACGGTGGGGATTTTATTCCATATGCCCGTTACTTTTATTGGCCACTGCCTCCCTAATATATGCTTTCGTTACAAATGATTTTTCGGTTAAATATGTCGCAGAAAATAGTAATCTGGCAATGCCGAAGGCTTATGCATGGGTTGCTTTTTATTCAGGGAATGCAGGTTCCCTTTTATACATATCAGTCGCGTTCTCAATCATGGCAGGCATTGCAATAAGATTTGTAAACAGCAAATTGCCATATACATCTCCTTATGCTTTGGGTGTAATGAGCATGGTTTTGTTGTTCTTTTTGGCGGTTATCCTGTTTTTGGCCAATCCACTGGAACGTCATCAAATTCCTCTTGAGGATGGGCAAGGAATGAATCCCCTGTTAATTCATTTTGGAATGTTTATACATCCACCATTTCAAATGCTCGGTCTGATTTCAGTGGCATTACCGTTTTCTATTGCGATTGGGGCGTTATTGGCCGGGAGAGGGGGTCGCGATGAGTGGGTTGACCAAGGCAGACTTTGGGGAATGATTTCATGGTTGTTGCTGACGACAGGATTGTTACTAGGTGCATGGTGGGCTTACACAATATTAGGTTGGGGTGGATATTGGGCTTGGGACCCTGTTGAAAATTCAGCTCTGATGCCTTGGCTAGGGATGACAGCTTTTGTACATTCGATAATGGTGCAAAAAAGACGCGGAATGTTTCGAATGTGGAATATGGTGCTGATTATTGTGAGCTTTGCCATGGCTCAGATGGGAATGTTTATCAACCGGGGAGGACCCGTGCCCTCAGTACATTCTTTTGCTGAATCTACAATGGGATGGATTTTTCTTGCGGTAATGGCAGCCACTTTGTTTATTTCTTTGTCTATTTTCATATTTAGATATGACACTTTGAAAAGTCGATCAGGGTTGGATTCGATGATCTCTAGGGAATCTGTTTTTTTAGCTCAAAACGTGCTTTTTCTACTCATCGCCTTCGTGACACTTTGGGGCACAATATATCCTATATTTTCTGAGGCAGTGGATGATACAACCATGACCATTGGTCAACCATTTTTTAATAAAGTGAACGGGCCTCTAATGATTTTATTGGTCCTTTTGATGGGTATTGGCCCTGTCCTACCATGGAGAAAAGCTGGATGGGGTTCTATAAACAAAATGTTGCGGGTACCTTTTTTAGTTGCTTGTGTGGTGCTTATATCGAGTTTGATAAGCGGTATAAATCAATATTGGGTTCTTATTTCGTTTGTTGTGTGTAGTGTATCCGTTACTACGGTGCTTCAGGAATTGGTTAGAGGAACTAAATCAAGGCACTCGCGTGGAGAAAATTGGGGGATTGCTTTTCTTTCTTTGTTGGGTGCCAACCGCCCAAGATATGGAGGCTATATCGTCCATTTGAGTATAGTAATGCTCGCCATTGGCATAACGGCTTCCTCTTTTTATGATGTTCAAAAGGACGTTGTTATGAAACCTGGGGACTCCGCAGTTTTGGGTAAATATACTTTCACCTACATTGAAGTGTCAGAAAAATCATATTCAGATAGAATGGAGGAAACAGCCAAATTCGAAGTTTGGTCCGATGATAAATATATTGGTTATATGCACCCTTACCGAGCTGTATATCCCGAATTTCAAATAGCTGCAACGAGAGGAGCTATTCATAGCACGGTTCTCGAAGATTTCTATCTTGTTCCCTCAGAATTTATGGAAGATGGTCAGGCAGTATTTAGGGTGTTAATAAATCCTTTGGTTTTATGGATGTGGGCATCGGGGCCAGTGTTGATATTGGGAACCCTCGTTTCTCTATCACCAAATAGTCGAAAGCATAGGAAAAGAGTAAGGCTGCCTTCTATGAGTACGGATCAAAATCCGTTGAGAATGGCGAAATAGATGCTCGTATTAGCCGCAATTATTATAAGTGGGATTCCTGCAATTTTGATTGCCTACCCAATAATAAAAAAGATTGCTTCTAGTGTATCGATTCCCGACGATGAATCTTCCCTTCATGCCGATTTAGAGAGAAGATGGGAATCAGCTTTGGAAGGTATTAGGCATGCTGAACTGGAGATGTCAGTTGGGAATGTTGATGAATCTGACTATATTTGGTTGAAACAAGTACACATGGCAGAAGCTGCAATGGTTCTTAAAGCGTTGGAAGTTTCATTAGAAGATGAAAAATCACTGATAGAGCAAATTGCAAAAATGACGGAGTTCGCGCCACCTCACCCTCCCCCCCAAATCGGTTTTAAAAAGGATGATTCGGATTGATATTACGAACCTTAGCCGTAATTACCTTTGTCCTAGTTTTCTTTATTCAAATTGATACTTCATTTGCCGAAGAAATTGAAATAGATATAAAAGGCGAAGTATTAAATGTCACCAAAGGGATTGGTGCGGGGGAAATGATTTCTGTGGCCTTGCATATTAGCTCTTTAGATTCCCCTCGAGAAACCCGACATACCTTTACTGATTCTAGTAGTAGTTTTCAATTTGAGGCCATCCTATATAGCCCGGATAATTTGTATGGCTTGTCTACCATATACAAGGATACTGTGTATGTAAGCGATATAACTATTGAGTCGGGGGTTGCTAAATTTACCACTTTACCCGTCTACGATACTTCCACCAACGACGATATTATTTTTTTGTCAAAAGCATCTTTTTCTGTTACCGGGATTGATAGTTTGGAGCGAAAAATTTCTATATTGGAATTAGCTACGGTTTCTAATAATTCGAAACTAACCTACGTGCAAGGTTCGGGCCCAATGGATTTAATCAGATTTGGTATACCTGAAGGAGCGACAAATTTTGTATTTGATACTCTAATTCCAGCCGCAGAGTATATACAGGTGGATAAAGGATTTGCTCTTATTGCCGCCCTTCCACCTGGTGATCACGAAATAATGTATAGCTATGATATTCCATACACGGGCTCCCAATCCGAGGTACTCAAAACTTGGAGGTACGGTGCTAAGAGTGCCAGTATTCTATTTCCGAAAGGCATGCTTAATATAAATACTGATTTTGAAACGGTAAATCAAGATACAATCGGTGAAAAGATATACACAATTCTAGAAGCAAAGAATATAGAAAGAGGTGGTGAAACCTCAATATCTTTAACCAACTTGCCGACACCCAGATTTCTGGATCGTGTGTCTAATCAATTTGGACAAATCCGTTATGAATATACTGGCCCTATTGGATTACTGGTGGTATTGGTGGCTATTGGAAGTATTGGTATTTTTAGTACTGTTCGTTTACGAAATCGGAGAGCATCCTGGCTTGTAGGTTCCAGTGAAGCTCAAGTGATTTCTGATCAAATAACTGAGTTGGACAACCTGCATAGTCAGAATGATAGAGACCATCATTTGTATAGAGATAGAAGAGATTATTTAGTGAGAAGACTGCAGGCAATTTCCGAGAAAACTGAGGCTAATTAGGACAGCTTTTCAAACGAAATTCGTGTATTGTTAGAAATGGCTTACTTACTAAATAACTCAAATAAATCAGTATAGATTGAGAGATAGTTTAGAACAAAATGATTAGCACAATAATTCTCACTGGATCGTGTCCGAGGTGTGGTACAGGTACCTTGACCAATGATGAGGATATGTTTGGTGTAAGGATTTTTTGTGTAATGTGCGGCCATAATAGGGATTTAGGAAAATTGCCGGTTAAGGTGAAGAATATTCGTGACCTGGTATTGGCAGTTTTGGAAAGTGACCGAATCACCCTTCAAAAACAGAGAGCGGCTACTTATCCCCCTTCTGTGTATGGCTAAATTAGGTTTGTAATTTCTAGGTTAGCGGTTGGTAAGACCGCCTGGAATTTATTTTTATAATCTTCCCAAATCCTGGTTTGGGAAAATGCCCTGATGCAATGATAGCGTTTTCTTTTTCTATGAAGGCCATCAAGGATGAGCGAGTTTTGGCAGATAGTTTTTTATCACGGTCTGGGCTTGGACTCCACGAAGATTGCTCTACCTGTGGAGGTATATGTGCGGCGTCTCCTATGATCACAGCAGTTTCTCCTTCAGACTCTATAAGTAGGCTGCTGTGGCCTGGTGTGTGGCCCGGCGTAGGCATTGTTGTCACTCCTTTAACCAAAGATATTTTCCCCTCAAATAGGTGCAAACTTCCATTTGATAATAAGGGTTGAACTTGTTCCTTAATGTATTGAAACCCTGGCTTATCTGCCAGACGACTAAACATTTCCCAGTCAGATTTGCCGACCATGTACCTAGCGTTAGGAAATGTTTGCTTCCATCCTCCGCTTTCATTAGTCATATTTGTTCCTACATGATCTAAATGTAAGTGGGTCAAAAAAACTATATCTATATCATTCGGGCTAAGCTTAAAGGTCTCTAATTCTGTCAGTAGCGTTTGCTGGATAGGTTGCTCGATATGATGGTCCAATTTTCCAAGTCCAGTATCTACTAGTATCGTTTTGCCGGCCCCAGTAATTACAAAAGAACCAATATTCATTTCAAAGTCAGGAAGAGAATAAGATGGATATGGACTCCATGCCTCTATAGTCAATTCTGGGAAAAACATATCTCGCCGGAAAACCATATATCCATCTGATACTGAATAGACATCAAAATTTCCTACTTTAACCAAATTCATGGACATGTCTTACCTAACTTTCCTAAGATTCCAGGGTTGCATTTAATCCAAGTTGGGGAATAGAGATCTGACAAAGTGGTTGTGATTCGAATTTGATTTGTTCCGTCAGGGTTCATGGTGTAAAGGGATTTGGAACCTGAGCGATCTGATATAAACGCTATTAAATTACCGTCTGGAGACCAAGAAGGCTCTTCGTCGGTGTATTGATTATTTGTCAATCTTTTGAGTTCAGTTCCCTCACCCCTTATGATGAATATTTCAGAATTGCCATGCCTTAAAGAGCTGAAGGCGATCCAATCACCATCATTGGACCAGTCAGGTTGGTGATCCAAGGCTCTAGCGGAAGTTAATCTGAGCGGATTGGTGCCATCTATCATAGAAGTGAAAATATCAATGTTGTGATCTCTGTAGGTGTTATAAGCTATTCCTCTTTCAGTTATTTGCCATTCCTTGACCCTTTCGATAGCTTGTCTGTCGCTTAGAGGTCTCTCATTTGTATATATATCAGCATTGCTAATGCGACTGCTTGTAAAAGCTATTAGCTTCCCATTTGGAGATATGGAGGGTTCGAAATCCATGGACCTGAAATTTGTGATGTTTTTTTTCTGGTCAGAGGAGTAGATATCCATAAAGCTGGAGGTTAGAGCTGAAAAAAGGTAGCCAGACTTATTTTTTGGAGTCGGATTAAAAATAGAAGTTTCTGTTTCTGATGGTTTATCCCATTCAATTTTTGAATGTATGCTCCATATTCCTATTAGTCGATCTGAGAAGTTGTCAGAGATAAAACTGAGAGAGTGTCCATCGGGAGAAGAGTCAGGGCTTATACCATGCATATCGGACAACAGGGGAATAGGATCTGGATTATCCACCTCTGTAATGTAAAGGTGCTTTCCATCATCGTAGACGAGGTACAACTTTTCATCAGTACAACTTGTTAGCAATAAGAAAAATGTTGCTATAACTACAATAGTGAAGTACTTACCGATTTGGATACGACTTGTTGAAAAGGAGAACTTAGCCACTGTGATAACGAGGTACGATGTGCTTTCCGAGTAAGTTCATTTGCTCAAATGTCATTTGAGGAGGACAGGCTGACCTTAACGTGAATTTGGTTGCTCCAGCTTTGATGTAATCGTCCAGAAGGTTGATAAGAATATCTGGCGGACCAAAGGCGGTTACATCTTTTATATCGACATCTTCCCTCCGCATTACATTATACTGACCGGCTAAGTTTTCACCTTCTTTACGACTGTCGGCGAAACAGTAACTTATCAACGCACCATAGTGGTCATCTTCAATATGATTTCCAAACGCAATTGCCCGCTCCTTAATTTTAGGGATACTTTCCGATACTTCTTCAGCGGTAGCATATGAAACTAACCAACCATCTCCTATTTTTGCCGTTCTGTTGATAGCAGGTTCACTTCTACCCCCAAACCAAATTGGGGGTAGATCTTTTTGAACTGGTTTTGGTTCGATAGAAACATTACTGAGGGTAAAGTGTTCTCCTGTGTAGGTGACGTTGTTGCCTGACCAAAGTAGACGCATAATCTCAACGGCTTCTTCTGTCCTACCTACACGTGACTTTTTGTCAGAGCCACATGCTTCATAATCATTTTCTGTCTCTGGTCCTAACCCTACGGCAGGCAATGATCTTCCTCTAGAGATAAAATCCAAAGTGGCAATTTCTTTAGCTAATACTGTTGGATTCCTTAATGGTAATGCAATTACACTGGTACCAAATTTCAATTTCTTGGTAATTGCGGCGACATATGACATTGCCACTACGGGCTCCAGAGTGAATGCTTCCGACACTATTCGATCAGTGAACCACAATGAATCTATGTCTAATCTCTCCATTTCTGCGACATAATCTCCCAACTGATCAGGATCGTTACTTGGGAACGGCCAACCTGACATTGCCATTCCAATTCTAACTTTGTCATATTCTGTATTCATTTACATTTATCCTTCATTAAACTTCTAAAATGTCGCAAAGTTCGTAAAAGTTCCCGGTCGTGATATCAGGAACATAATCTGATTCGTCATATGGCAAATCGTACCGATTGACATAGGCCCCCCTAAACCCGCTATGCCGTGCGCCTAAAATGTCAAAAGAATGTGCTGCAACCATCATTATCTGTTCAGGTTCTAAAGATAAACTTGCAGCAGCAAACCGGTACACAGAAGGATGGGGTTTGAATTGGCCTACAGTTTCAGCTGATAGGACCCGATCGAAATTAATGCCAATTCGGGTTTTTGCAAGATGTTCTAGATAGTGTTGTTCGCCGTTGGAAAGCATAACTAGTTGGTATTTGGTGGACAATCTTTTTAACCCATTTATCGCATCCTCAAAAGGATTCAATATTTGATATGCTCTCATAAATTCATCTAGTTGGGCGTAGCTAAATTCAACTTTTAAGCTTCGTAGTGTGTACATTAGGGCTCTTCGCTTAACTGCAAGATAGCCGCTGTGCCCTAGCATCAACATATTATCTTGGTACTGCTCTATTCGTTGCCTTAATCTCCATTGCGACCATACTTTCTCTCCAGTTAAGGAAGCCGAGGCGCCACAATTTTGGAGCAAAAGATCCAGCGGGGGGATCAAGCTTCCTGCCAGATCAAGGACAGTTCCAAAAATATCGAATGTTAATGTGTTGACTGAATCTAAGTTACTGGAGGGCATTCCAAAAGTCTCCTTAAGTAAAGTGCATGAATTAAGGATATTTTAGCCTAGTGTTCTAGTAGGGAACGAAAATCAGTTGAATATATCTAGATTTTAATCTTCGTTATACAGCCAAAGTCTATATGCATACCAGACTGATGTGGCAGCCGTAGATAAAAGAGTTCCCATGTAGACAAAAGGAGCAACATCTGGGGAGGTGATTGAACTAGCAACTAATCTAACATTTCGTACCCCTTCAGGGTCTGCCAGAATCGAACCAAGGTAACCTCCCAAGATACCTGTTAAGGAAGCTATAGAAAATGTGAGGATGTTTACACTTATTTTTGCCTCAGGCTTAATGAAGCAAATAAAAGCTGCCAAACCACAGCCAAAACCAACAGATAGAGATAAAGCCCACATAGGTGGAATGATGATCGGAGGGATTACCCAAAATGTGCCGATCATAAACATTGTTCCAAACATAAATCCAAATATAGCGGCCAAACCCGCTCTAATGAAAAGAGCAAATATTCGCTCCATAATTTGATTCCTCGTATTATCTTTTGTGGTGGCAGAATTATGTGGTTGAGATTGCGCGTCCGTAAAAAAGAAAGCGATTTGATCCTATTTTAATCGTCAGAAGCTATAGACATTACTTTGCCAATTTCTAAATCTGAAACTCTTTGGAGAATATTTTCACGCCTTAGGCCTTCCAGTGGTGGATTTGGAAGCCTGCCGCTACCGCAATCTATACCTAATCTCTCCGTCAAAACGGCTTTCGTTCCACTGTGAACCCCAGCTTCCCTCATAATTTCAGTAAACGATGAAGCTTTCTTTTGAGCCTCCATTGCTGCAGCAATATCTCCAGCTTGCCATGATTTCCAAATATTGACCCATAGCTCTGGAGCTGCACAGGGTGGACCGTCGATGCACCCTACGGCTCCGAGAGACAATGCAGGAACCATGAGCATACTGCTCCCTATAAAGCAGCTAAGATCCATCTTCTCCCACTCCCTAACATTCGCAAAATTTATTGAAGAATGCTTAAGGCCAGCTAATTGAGGGACTCCGTCTTGGATTTTTTGCATCAATTCCGGGGTTATTTCCACCCCTGTTGATTGTGGGAGGTTGTAGACATAAAAAGGCAAATCAGCAGCGCCTGCCACGGCCTTATAGTGATTTACAATTGCTTCGTCCGTTTGCCTGTAAAAAAAAGGAGGAACACAGCAGATGGCTTCAGCGCCTGCTTTGGCAGCGTGCTCAGCTAATTTGACAGCTCTTTCAGTAGTAGGAGCCCCAACATGCATTATGTTATTGATTCTACCGCGGTTTTGATCTGAGGCAATTTCTGCAATTCGCATGTTTTCTTCGTCGGATAGCAGAATACTTTCTCCATTCCCTCCGGCGACCCAGAATCCCCCAACCCCTGCTTGAATATTGAATTCCATAACTTCACGGAAAGCCGATTCATTCAGTGTGCCATCGGCAGATATTGGTGTCACGATCGCGGGAAAAATGCCCTCATAAGTTGTCATCAGTACACTCCTTAACTTAAAGCAATTTGAAATGTTGGGTCACAGCCCAAAAGCTTAAACTTTTAATCCGTAACCAATCATTGATTAGGATTCTAGCACGAGTATAAAACTGAGGCCTAAATATAGGGCTCAGTTTCCTGATTTTAGGCGGGGCGGTCCGCAATTATGGTGGGCGGTGATGAAATACTTAGTTTCCATTGCGAAATAGGGGACTGAAATAGTTGACTTTAAAGAAAGCGATATGGTCTAATTTCCCACGCCTTTTTCTATTTGGGACAAGGCGAAGGTTGGCTATTCTGGTCAAAAGACCAAAGTAGAAGGAGGATCACTTATGTGGCCTAAAATGTTAAATAGGAGAGTTGCATTAGGTATAGCAGCAGCCGCGTTAATCGGCGCTGGTATAGCTTGCGGCTCTTCTGACGAAGAAGCAGCACCTGCTGCCGCTCCTGCTGCCGCTCCTGCCGCTGCTCCTGCAGCCGCTCCTGCTGCCGCACCTGCTGCCGCTCCTGCTGCCGCTCCTGCAGCTGCTCCTGCAGCTGCCGCTGCTAAGCCTGCTGCTGCACCTGCCGCTGCTCCTGCAGCCGCCGCAAGCTCAGGCGGACCTAGCGGGCACGTTAAACTTGCTGCTGCAGACATCAACTCGCCAAACGGGTTGCCAAGATTCTGTACAGCTGGGTGTGCTGAGACTATTTATATGTCCGGTATAACAGATGTGC
>CAYMZR010000047.1:0-15115 GCA_964394975.1 uncultured Dehalococcoidia bacterium
TTTGTTTCCCGTATTTTGGACCCAATACAGGTAAATTTGGTTGCAATCTAAAACTCACTATGTCCGCTGCATCATCAACCGGCTTTATCTCCTTGATGTTTAGCTCATCTAATATCTGATCTTTTACGAGATCTAACATATCCAATTCTCTGGAATTTCTAGTTTTTACAAAAAGTTCCCCTAGGGGCTGCCTTACCTTTATCCCTGCCTTGCTTCTAGCTGACCTTCCCATACTAGATATACGCATCGCTAACCTAACTCTCTCTGTCAAATCTTGATCAATCAATGCTTCATCACTAACGGGATAATCTTCTAAATGAACGCTTTCCCTGCCAAAGGAAAATTGAGAAGCCAAATTCTGGTACATTTTTTCGGTAACAAACGGAATAACAGGTGCCATCAGTTTAGTTAAGGTAATCAAAACTTCATGTAAAGTTGTGTATGCAGACAATTTGTCCATATCAGCATCACCGACTGCGCCGGTAAGTAACCCTGACTTCCAAAATCTTCTTCTACTTCTTCTTACATACCAGTTGGAAAGGTATTCAACAAATTCTTCCACTTCCCTGGTGACTCTCTCAGGCAGAAAATTTTCAAGGTTATCAGTTATCGTCTTCACCAGAAGGTTTAACTCACTAAGAATCCATTTGTCTAACTCAGCTCTATTTGATATCGGTGGTGGGGTCGTATCAGGATCAAATTTATCGATATTGGCGTATGTTACGAAAAAGGAATATACATTCCATAAAGGAATCAAAAATTGTCTGCGTACATCATCTGCAGTTCCGAATCCAAAATTCAGATTCGATGCTGGATTCTGGCTGGCAAATTGCCAGCGCATTGCATCAACTCCCATTTTTTCCGCAGCGTCCTCAAACCATATAGCATTACCTTTGCTCTTGTGCATTTCTTCACCATTTTCATCTCGCATTAGAGCATAGCTAAAAATATTCTTACATGGCTCTGAATCAGCTAGTACCGTACTCATTGTGAGCAGGGAATAAAACCAATTCCTGTATTGCCCGGGAAAGCTCTCAGAAATCCAATCAGCAGGAAACCAATCTTTCCAATAATTTTTGTCATGTCGGTAATCTAGAGTCGAAAAAGAAACAATACCGGCATCTAACCAAGGATTCCCTACATCTGAAACACGAGCCAATTTTTCCCCGCATTTAGAACAATTAATCTTGACAGAATCTATCCATGGTTTATGAGGTGAATTACCTTCAAATTCATCCCATCCTTCTACAGCCCGCTCTTCAAGCTCTTTCTCGCTTCCTATTACATCAAAATTGCCACATGAGCACTTATAAATTGGAAGCGCCAAACCATAGTATCTTTTTTTAGATATCATCCAATCATCCATATTCTTAAGCCAGTCCAATTCGCGCTTCATCCCGAATTCAGGAACCCAGCGAATATTTTGCGTAACCCGAGACAAAGGCTCTCTTAACGGATCCATCTTGATGAACCATTCATCCACCAATCTAAAAACCAACTCTGAACCACACCTCCAGCAATGTGGATACCTATGTTTGTAACGTTCTAAACGATAAAACTTACCTTTTTCCTTCAAATTTTCATAAATTCTGTCATTCACTTCATATACATTTAATCCAGTCAGCCAATCGAACCCTTCCAGAAAATCACCCAAATCGTTTAAAGGGGCTATGGTAGGTAAGCTCTCCCGTTTGCCTAACGCGAAGTCCTCTTTACCTGCCCCAGGTGCTATATGAACAATTCCAGTTCCCTCAGTTTCAGAAACTTCATCCCAGGCTATAACTCTGTGATTCACCCCATCCTGGGCTGGCAATTCATCAAATGGCCCCTCATAATTCAGTCCTACCAACTCAGCACCCTTTATTTCGCTGATCACCTCATGGTCGCCAGCAAGTGCAGATATGCGAGATTTTGCTAGATATAAACAGCCATGCTCTTGTTTCACTTTCACATAATCTATATCTACGTTCACCGCAGCAGCGCAATTGGAGGACAAAGTCCACGGGGTAGTTGTCCAAATGAGAAGAGAATCCTCAGTAGCCTGCGAGGTTGAATCTAGAATTGGAAATTTCACAAATAACCCAGGATGGTCTGTCTCTACGTACCCTTCCGTAACAATCTCGTGTTCAGACAATCCAGTACTGCAACGAGGACACCATGGCATAACATCAGTGCCTTCATACAATAACCCACGCTCATGGCATGTTTTCAAAAAGTGCCAAATTGTGTAATTGTTCTCATCGGACATGGTGTGATAGGAATTATCCCAGTGCATCCAGTAGGCCAATTGTTTTGATTGCTCTGAAATAACGTCGGCAAATCTCTGGACTCGTTCTTTACACAGAGTCACAAATTTATCTATTCCATATTCTTCAATATCAGTTTTGGAAGTAAAACCTAATTCTTTTTCTACCTCCACTTCTATCCACAAGCCTTGTCCATCAAATCCATTTTGATATCTTTGCTTGTACCCCTGCATAGTTCTAAATCGACTAAAAAGGTCCTTATAACTCCGTCCCCAGGCATGATGGACCCCCATAGGATTGTTGGCAGTTATCGGACCATCTATAAAGGAGTAGCGTTTATCGGAATCTTCATTTTTTGCCATGTATTTATCTGGTATTTTATTTTGATTCCACCATTGCAAAATACCAGTTTCCATTTCCGGAAAATCCATTTTCGAATTTACTTCTTCAAACATATATGCTCCCAAAAAATATAAGGCCCGCCCCTTAAAAAGGGACGGGCCTTAAAATAGTCCGCGGTACCACCCTAATTCCTTGTATCAACAAGGCGCTCAGTGAAAAGCACTGGTAACGTAGTACAAATCCGTCATTTCTTAGTCACTTTAACGCTTTCAGAATGAGACTCCGGAGTGATCTTCAAGCTAATAGCTAGTACCCTGTCTCAGCAATCAAGGGCTCTCTGAACTGCAATTTAGTCTCTACTCGTCTCCATCTAAGTCATTTATTTAACTACATCAAGAGTAGAAAAGAGGATGCCTTGTGTCAAGATTTTCATTGACCTCCCTTTTTTCCGGTTTTCTCTTCATAAAGCTTCCATGTGTTTTCGTTGAAAGGGTAATATTTACCTGGAGAACAATTTTCAATTTCCAATTGAGCCTTAATGACTTCCTCTACTTCCTCTCTCTCATGAGCTATCCTGATTACTTCTTCTACCTCAGACCTAGGCACAATCACCGCGCCATCATCATCTCCTACTATAGCATCGCCAGGTCTAACTAGGACTCCTCCACACTGAATTACATCGTTAACTTGCCAAGGCCAGAAATCTGCAGGCCCTTGTTTAGCGGTTGTACTCGCTGAATAGACAGGAAACCCATATTCCTTCAGGGCAACGCTGTCCCTAACTCCTCCGTCTGTGACCAAACCTCCAACCTGGAGTTGCATTAGACGCATGAATTTAATATCTCCACCAATCGAACTGTACTCCCAGCCCATTGCATCTATAACCAATACTTCCCCTGGACCACAAAGTTCTATCGCCAAATATTCTGCTGATTTTTCTTTTTTGGGTTTATCGTCAGCTATGTCTGGCCTATGGGGAACAAATCGGAGGGTCACAGCTCTTCCTGCCATAGATTGACCAAGTTGTAAAGGCTTGGCCCCTTCAACATACCCTGAAGGCCAACCTTTGACCCATAAACCATCAATTAACGTCTGAGTTGGTATATTTTTCAAAACTTCTAGTGTTTCATCTGAAATCTGATTTATTTGTGTCATTTCATTCCTCTTACCAAATTTGAATTACTATGTACTATCTAAGCATATAATTAATAAAAGTATCCATTTCCCGAATTCAATCTGATGGAGGGCTATCATAATGGAATCGACAAATACTGACATACTAATAATTGGTGGTGGTGTAAACGGCACCAGCATAGCCATGGCTTTGGCGGAAAGGAATCCAGGCAAAATAACTTTGGTAGAAAAAGGTGGTCTAGCAACTGGGGCGACTGGAAGATCTGGTGCTATGGTGCGAGAACACTACTTGAACGTTGAACTTGTCAGAATGGCTTCTGATGCCAAAAAATTCTTCGAAGAATGGCCCCAAGAAATGGGATATGACTTGAAGTTCCAAACCACGGGAAGGATATTGCTTTTCGATGAATCTGATGCTGGAGCAGCTATTGCAAATGGTGAGATGAACCGGACAGAAGGTGTGAATATAGAAACCCTAAATCCGGACGAAACGAAAAAACTCATACCGTCAGCAAATTTAAATGACATTAGTGTATCCCTATATGAACCCAACGCTGGGTATGCGGACCCGGTTGCTACTACCTATGCATTTGCTAAGGAAGCCCAAAAAAATGGCGCCGAAATAATCACAAGAACTCCTGTTAGGAATTTACTCATCGAAAGTGGCAAAGTCTCTGGAGTAGAAACTGTTAATGGGAAGATAAAAGCCGAGATTGTCATTAACGCAACAGGACCTTGGGCTAATACCTTAATCGGCCATAACGATATGCCGCTACCAATTACCCCTATTAGGGTACAAATGGTCCATCTAAGACGCCCCCCAAACCTTGAGATGCTGGAGCACATCATTATTGACCACACCTGCGGGGCATATTACAGAACAGATGGAACACCTAACACTCTCGTAGGAGGTGAGTCCCCAGAAGACATGTCAGAAGTAGTTAATCCCGATACATTTGGCTTAAATGCCGATCACGATTTTATTACCAGATTTTGGAACAGGGCCATAAATAGGTTCCCAGATTTTGCTGATGCCACTTGTAGAGGGGGTTATGGATCCCTCTATGATATGACACCAGATGCAAATCCTATCCTAGGAGAATCTCCAAACATTTCGGGACTCTACAACGTTGCTGGGTTTAGTGGGCATGGCTTTAAATTATCTCCTATAACCGGGGAAATGGTAGCTGATTTGGTGACAGGAGAATCAAAAAGCTCACACGACTACAACTTCTTTAGGTCTTCCAGATTCGGGGAGAACTCACCTATCACACCTGCACGGCCTTACTCTGGAAGGGCACATCAATAAGTTTTGTTATAGACAGCCAATCGCTCCATAGCTATAATTTCCTGCCACGGTGGTTGTAAGTGAGGATACTTTATCAGGCCGAGGTGGTGGAATTGGTAGACACGCAGCGTTGAGGGCGCTGTGGCCGAATAGGCTGTAGGAGTTCGAGTCTCCTCCTCGGCACCACTCAAGTATTTACAAGGCGACGTAGCCAAGCGGTCTAAGGCGGGGGTTTGCAAAACCTCTATTCGGCGGTTCGAATCCGCCCGTCGCCTCCATAAATATGTGAAGTACTATATATTACGCCATTAAGATGAGAGCCTCTAGTAAATAATTGGACCTTCTCCATGCCATCATCAAAAAGATCTGAATTAGTTTTACTAGGGACTGGGGGTGGCCCTAGAATATGGGCAAAACGTTCGCAGCCTGCAAGTGCGCTAATTGTTGACGGGTCCGTGTACATTATCGATGCAGGAGATGGTGTGACCGGCCAATTGGCCAAATCAGGAATAGATACAGGTGCGATTAAAGCGATATTCATAACCCATAATCATTCAGACCATGTAGCTGATTATGGCACCTTACTGTTACGCACCTGGCAAAGCGGTCATTCTGGACCTATTAATTGCTTTGGACCTTCGCCTCTCAAAAACATGACTACCTCATATATAAATTATATGAATTGGGACATTAACCTAAGAATCAAACATGAGGCTCGACCCGATTTTAAATCCATGCTGAATGTCAATGAGATCGGAGAATTCTCGTCCCTTTATCGGGATTCCAACATAAAAGTTGATTGCTTAAAAGTACCTCATGGAGAAGCAGAACCAGCTTACGCATATCGTTTTCAAATTGATGAGAAAGTAATAGTTTTCTCTGGCGACACTTCAAAAAGTGAGGATTTGATAGATTTTTCTTTACACGCAGACATACTTGTTCACGAAGTACTCAACCTTGACGGTGTAGATGCAATTATTGAAAAAACTTATCCAGGTAATGAGGCTTTTAGAGCACACATAGTCCAGGGTCACACGACCATGTCAGAAGTGGGAGAAGTCGCAACCAAAGCCAAGGTAAAAACTTTGGTATTAAACCATTTTGTCCCAACTGGATCACCTGTTTTAGACAAAAAGGAAATCTGGCTAAATGGGGTCAAAGAAACTTTTAAAGGACCGATAATTGTTGGAACTGATTTACAAAAGATATCTTTGTGACTCCACTGTCATGAAAACTTATCCGGTAGGAAAAAGAGGCTTAACATGTTTAGCCAAGAGATTCATTGTCCTAAATACAACCTTTTGATCCATTTCTCCTGTGTTAATTTTCATCATGAGGTTTCTTACACCAATTTTGTCCAATTCTGAAATCTGTTCTATTACATCTGTTGGTGTGCCCACTATGAATGTATTATCAAAATCATCTTTTGATATTTCTCTTGGTTTGGATAGCCCTTTTGAACCGTTACCTGGATTATATTTATCCCTTGCGGCCTTGAAAAATGTCTGTTCTCTTTCATAGCCTTCAAAGGCTATCTCCTTAGCTTCAGAAGCGCTTTCAGCCACTACAATGTTTTTGTTAACCCACACTTGGTCAAGGATCACTGCTCTTTCCTTTTCAGGAATTCCAGCTGATTCCAAAGCATTTATAAATACTTCAAGTCTATCTTTTATTGAGTTATTTTCTTGTGCTGCTAATAAAACAGGACGCCCCTTTGAGCCCATTTCAATTGTGGATTCCCTGCTTATACAAGCCCGTAATAAAGGTGGATGGGGTTTCTGAAACGGCAAAGGCCTCAATTCAGGAAATGTGACGTTCCAATATTTACCTTTATGCGCCACAGATTTCCCGGTCCATGCCTTCAAAATGATATCTTCAGATTCAGAAATACTGTCGGCAGCCTCAGACATCGGAACTCCAAACCCAATATATTCATATTCATTAAAAGCAGATCCTTTACCAGTACCTAACATCATTCTCCCTTTACTCAAGTGGTCTAGTAATGACACCTGTGCTGCTAGGCGGACAGGATGATGCAAAGCCATTTCCACCACTGCAAACCCTATCGTTACGTTTCTCGTTCTTTGGGCTATTGCTGCAGCGAACACTACAGGGTCTGCATATGCAGTCGCTCCATCAAAGTGGTGTTCAGACAACCATATTGCGTCGAACCCTAATGACTCCCATTTCTCAATTTCGGTTAACGTATCGTCGATAACATTTCCGTCATTCTTAGAATTTTGTGAAATAGGAAAAACCCAAGAACCAAATCGCATAAAATAAACCCCTCCGATAATTATTTAGCCAATATGATAATACAGTTAAACATATGTCAGAATTTTAAAAATCAGCAACACGCCTAGTCACTTGGATCACTCATACCCTGTTTCAAAATATAATTTCTGATCATAGCTTCAATTTCTCGCCTCGTATACAAGTCGTCGGGTCCTATGGCGAGAAAATTTAATATCTCTCCGTAGGAGTAGTTCGCCCACCATCTATTTAAATTCGCCATAGGAATAGCCTTCTCCTAACAGGCTGAAAAAGACTAGGACCGAGATTGAGCCAGTCCGCAAACAGTTGAAGTCCCCACCCTACCTCGTTTGTCATACAAGGACATAGTCCCAACAGACACTCCATTGTCAGCTCCATGGTAAGAAGTCTCTGTACCAATCCAACTTCCTACAGGTGTTCTTTGGAGATACAAAGTTATATCTGCATTTATATAATTCAGGCCTCTTGTGCCAGAATTAGTGAAGGGATTAGCAAAATCAGCCACTTGTGCTACTCTCACCAGCTGGCTTGGAAGTCTCCCGGAAATCAAGCTATATGTTTCCCGAATCCAAGCTTGTCGCACCCCTAATTTCCTATGTGGTGGACCATCTTCATCATACGGTTTCCCCGTATCAGCCTGTACATTAACTGTCTGCCATATTGGTAAAGATGCTGTACTATCTGGGCCTTTTGAAACGGCTTCTGGGGCAGGCATATTTTCGGACGGAGGTTCGATTTCCCAATCAGGCGGTGACCAAATTTCCCCATCAGGATTTTCACTTTTCTTCAGCATCACAACACTTCCCCTAGCAATATCCACGACACCTCTCCCATCAATCTCTGATGCAATATTTACATCTATTACCTTTATTCTTCTGCCTGACCTCACAATTTGACTAGTAACAATCAAAGGCGACATAGGTGGCGGCCTAAAAAGATCAACTGTAATTCTGGATGCCTGGAAAATATCAGATTCATCGTCAGGAAGGCAATTTTCCTCAACTTCAAAAGCCACAAGCCCGGACAGAACCCGTCCATGTAGCGTTTTAGGATCCCATGGCCCTCTAGCAAAAAGTGTCGGATGATATATGTTTTTCCTGGTTTCATCCACATTGAAAAAAGCTTCATTCATACAACTATGATACCGACCATATTTCATTAATCTTATCCAAGGCTTCTTGGGACAAAGAACCTTGATTAACATAATCCACTGCCTTCTTTAATTGGTCAAAATTTGACAAACCGATCAAGGCTGTATCGAGATTGTCATTGCTGATGGCGAACCTCACAGAAGCTTCCACGAGATTATTCACAAATCCCTCTTTAACTAGGAATTCAAAGACAGCGGTTCTACTCACGTCTTCTTGAAATGTTGATGAAGTTGCGATTGGAGCCACATTTTGCTGGGCAATTGGATGCCTATCCAACCTTCCTGACAGGGCTCCTCCAGCCAATATTCTTATTCCTACAGTCCCAATTCCATCTTCTGAAGCCAATGTCATTAGTTCTTCATAATTCTGATACGGAAAAGTTTTCGGCAAACCATATCCAGAAGTTGGGTTGAGCATGTTGTAACAGGTGTGTATACCGCTTGGAGAATAGCGCCCTAATGCTTCTTTTACAGAATCTGTTTGGCCGAGCCCGTTAAATCCCCAGTGCCGCAATTTCCCAGAAGCAACAGCACTTTCAAATACCTTTACTATCGAATTTAAATCCTCCACCGAAAGAGTCCCTGAGGATACATTGCGCTCGGGCCCAATAGTATTATGAGTGTAAACAATATCGATGGTATCTATACCAAGTCTTTTCAAACTATTGTCAATTTGATGTTCAATAGCTCTAGAAATATCCTTAAATTCACCCCCTGCAATTCGCACCTTAGTTCCAATAATGAGATCAGTCTTATCTAATTCCCTAAGAACAGCACCGATATGAATCTCGGAAAGACCATCACCATACATGCGTGCGGTATCGAAATAATTGATACCAGAATCAATGGCATACTCCACGGCATCCATCATTTCTTTATGGTCCCCCAAAACCATCAAACCGCCGACTGCTCCACATCCAAAGCCTAACTCAGAGACTTTTAATTCTGTAGCACCGAATCTATTAATTCTCATTCCATATTTTCCCTATATTTCGTAACCTATTCCCGAATGGCTTTTCATTTTGTGGTTTGGAGAAATTTATATTAATTGGATATTACTCACGTTCATCTAATGCATAATCATCCCACCATCAATGTTGAAAGCTTGGCCAGTAATATTTCTAGATCCAGGACCAGCCAAAAATACAGCCAATGCAGCCACATCTTCCGCATCATTCGGTCTGCCCAATGGAATCTCTTTTGTCATCATCGCTTTAACCTCATCCGAACTCGCACCGACTTCAGTGGATCTTAAGGAGAGAATATTGGCTAACATATCAGTTTGCACTATACCGGGGCAGATTGCATTGACATTAACGTCGTACTCAGCCATAACAGCAGCGGCGCTGTGAGTCATTGCGATTACTGCACCTTTACTGGCGGCGTACGCAGCGTTGGAAGCTCTCCTATAACCCTTTCCGGCAATGGAAGCGGTATTGATAATTCTTCCTCCATTTCCCTGCTTTACCATTTGGTTAGCAATTTTCTGCATGCAAAAGAAAGCACCTTTTGCATTAACTCGATTTATTTGATCCCAATGATCTTCTTCTATATCGAAAAAACTTATATGCCGAGTCAGACCGGCGTTATTAAACAATATGTCTATAGAGCCAAGTTGCGAAACTGACTTCTCAACCATACTTTCGATTTGAGAAATATCCCCAATATCCAAGGAAATGGAAATTGACGTTACTCCTAAAACTGCTAACTCCTCAGAGGTATCCTTCCCGGTTTGAGGATCGATATCAGCTATCACTATGTCAGCGCCACCTTCAGCAAATTTTTTCGCCGCCGCTTTTCCTATTCCTCTGCCTCCTCCCGTTATCAAAGCTACTTTACCTTCAAAATCCATAAAATTCCTCTTTATTTAAAATCTTGTATAACCACCATCAATAACAAATTCTTCCCCGGTTTGATACCCAGAAGCATCACTTGCCAGATATACTGCTATGCCCGCAAAATCTTCAGGAGTCCCCCATCTTCGCACAGGCACTCTTTTCATAACCCTATCTTCAAATCTTTCATCCCCAACCCGAGCGGAAGTCATAGCAGTTTCAATCCAACCGGGGATAATGGAATTTGCAGTAATGCCATACCGGGCCATCTCGACCGACAGTCCTCTTATCATCGCCAACATAGCACCTTTTGTGGATGCATAAGCCTCATTTCGTGCAGCACCGTGAATAGCAGATGTACTAGAAGTCCCGACGAGCCTTCCTCCTTCTCCTCTTTCAATCATATGCTTAGAGGCCGCCCGAAAAGTAAAAAAGGTACCGTCAAGGTTAATTCCCATAACCTTTTTCCAGAGATCTGTTGGGAATTCATGAAACGGTGCTCCGCCGCCAGCTCCTGCATTAGCAAAGCAAGAGTCAACTTTCCCAAAAACTTTTACTGTTTCCTCGAAAGCCATTTCAACTTGATCCTCCGAAGACACATCACACTTAATTGCGTGCGCTTTGATTCCAATTGTACTCAATTCTTTTTGAGATCTTTGATTCTTTTCAATATTGGTTCCCCATATGCAAACATCGGCTCCAGATTCGGCTAGCCCCCTTGCCATTCCCAAACCAATTCCGCTGTTGCCTCCTGTGATTAACGCCACTTTTCCTGACAAGTCAAATGCATCTAAAGCCATAAGTTCTCCTTCCTTATTGAACGTTTATTTACGAGTGTATTCTAAAATACATTAATCTTGGTTTTCCAAACCTACAATGCAACAAGTAGCGCACCGTAGCAGTTAAAAGAACTATTTTGAGAAACAGAAAATTAACTTCCTATACCTGAACGTACACTGCTTCAAGTCCTCTGTATCTCTGTTCGCTATCCATGCCAAATCCAACCAACCACTGCTCACTCTCTAATTGAAACCCGCAGAAACGAGGTATTACATCTTTAGGCTGGCTTTTTTTTCTATCTATCAAAACAGCCAAATCTACTTTTTGCATTCCCTTCAATTGAATATCTTTCATTAATCTCACCATAGTGGTACCGGTGTCCAACAGGTCATCCACAACAACCGTCGGCGCATCAAAATCAACCCGATTATCAAAAGTTTTAGGGAATTCTATTGTAGGTTCTGTTAAAACCTCATCACCCGAGTAGGCCGACGCAAATATCGGTGAAACTAACCATTTCCCAGGTCGATTCTTCTCCAATTCTGACAAAAGTGATGCCGCAAATTGCATTCCACCTGTCATTACTGGTACTAGATTTACGGTGTTCGTGTCGTCGTAATATTCAACAATTGATTTAGCCAAAGAACCAACTGCTGATAATACTTCTTCTTTGGAATACAGTATTTCTAATCCATTCAATCTATAATCGACACTTCCAGCCAATTTATTCTCCTAGACACGTTGTTTTCTAAACCAATTATATGAATATTTAAAGTCGTTGAAATGATTCGCCCAATGCTGAAGGAGCCCGACCACTAATAAATCGACCAAACCCATTATTTTTTAAAACCAATTGCTGAATTTTTCGATGATTGATAAATAGAAGAGTCATAATCATCAAGGGAAATGGAATTATAGGAAGAACTTGTGAAAGTTGTGGAAGAACCGGCTGTAATTTGAGTGCGAACAACTGCAAAACAGCAAATAAATAACATCCTAAAGCTGCTCTAACAGGATGCCATCCTCCAAAAATAACTATCGCCAAAGCTATCCAGCCAAAATTGATGATATGACCATCGGACCAGCCAAGTTTTACATCTAAGGAAAAAGCAGCCCCTCCCAGACCTACAAGAAATCCTCCCAGTGCAGTGTAAAAATATCTCAATTTATTAACATCTATGCCCCTTGCATAGGCCGCCTCGGGTCGTTCGCCGATGGATTGTAAATTTAATCCATGCCTTGTGTGAAAAATAAACCAAAAGGATATCCCGATGAGGATATAGCTGGAATACACCAGCAAATTTTGTTGAAATAATATTGGACCTACAGCGGGTATATCTCCCAATACGGGAATATGTAAATCCTGGACTGATGGACCTGGTTTTCTCACAAAATCTTGGCCTAAAAATGCCGATAGTTTAGTGGCTAGCAGGGTCAATACTATCCCCACTGCAATTTGATTTAGTCGCAGCCTTATAGAAGAAAAGGCAACTATGAGAGCAAGGTTACTAGAAATCAAGCCACCCGCCATCAATCCTAAAGCAACATTCCCTGTCGTAAGAGAAACCGCAAACCCAGTCATAGCCGAAAGCAGCATACTTCCATCTAAGGATAAATTTACTACACCAGATTTTTCCGTGATAGTCTCCCCAATTACAGCAAAAACCAGAGGCGTAGCATAACTAACCACAATAGCAAGGGTTTCCGGATTCATTTAATCCCCAACCTTAGAATTTTTGTTTCTTCTTTGCTGCATAAGTCTCATAGCACTAATTAATATTACAGAAAGCACCAACGTACCTTGGAAAACTCCCCCCAAGGAAGAATGTAAGCCTAATCTAAGTTGCCATTGGATACTTCCTATAGCGATCATGGAGAAAAAGAATGCTATGGGAACAACTAAGGAGGGTCTGTACCCTGCAAGAAGAACCACAAGAATCCCTAAATATCCGTAGCCTCCAGATATAGAGGGGACTAAGCGATGATGTATTGAGGCAACCTGTGTTACGCCTGCTAAACCAGCCACAGTTCCACCTAACATAAAAGCGATCAGTAGGTACTTCGAGGTAGGTATACCAAACCTATAGCTTGAATGTGGATTTAAACCTATTGCCCTTAACTTAAGTCCAAATTGCGTCCGACTGAAAACATAGATCACTATGAATACAACAAGAAAAGCTAAAGCCACTGCTAAAGGCGATAACCTAAACCCCTCAAGGGTAGGAAACCATGCGTTTTGGTGAAACGGTTCTGTCCCGCTAGTGGAAGCTATTCCCTTCCGACTCCAAGGGCCGATTATGAGATAAACCACTAGGCCTGTAGCAACAAAATTCAATCCTAGTCCGCCAAAAATTTCGTTGACTCCTCCTTTAACTTTAAGTAATCCAACAAGAAGACCCCAAAAAGCTCCCCCTAAAGCTCCTGCAAGTATCATTACAGGCAACAAGATTCCGGCAGGCAACTGCAATTCTCTAGCTACAAAGGAAGCGGCTACTGCCCCCGCTATTATTTGACCCTCTACCCCTATATTCCAAAGACCGGCTTTGAAAGTTATAACCAATGAGGCAGAGGCAATGATTACTGGCACTCCAACCATAAGGGTATCCCCAAACTTGGTCGTGGATCCCAAAGAACCTGTGAGCAAAAGTATATAAGTTTCAAAAATTGGAATCTCAAACAAAGCCAAGAGAAAAGAAACAAAAACTACAGCTACCAAGATAGCTATGGAATACGAATAAATTGGACCTTGATAGATTTTCATATCCCTATGCCACCGATCAAGGATCCAATGTCATGTGGGGTTGTTGCTTTGGCCGAAACATCTCCGATAATTCCACCAGTAAAACATACCAATATGCGATCAGAAAAACTTATTAGTTCTTCTATGTCAGAGGAGGAAAATATTATGGTAGTTCCCCTTTTAGATCGCTCCAAAAGTTCATTCCAAACCCATTCAGCGGATTCTATATCAAGCCCTCTAGTCGGATGCTCCATAGACAATACTGAAAGATTAGCTGGCATCAAAGCCAGTAAAAGCCTTTGCTGATTTCCTCCTGACAGATCTTCAGGCCTTGAGTCAACTGTTCCCCGGATAGCATATTCCTGTAATTTATCTTCCGCTAATTGAGTTGATTTACCCCAATCTATTGTTTTAGCACCCTGGCTTTCTGCTAAGGCAAAATGTTCTGTTACGGTTAGCCCTTGGATTAAACCTTCCCCTTCTCTATCAGCCGGCAGGTAATGGAACCCATTTTCAATATGCCAACTGTAGGGATAATGGCTTATGTCCTCTCCGCCGAAATTGATGGTACCGCTGTATGGATTTGTTAATCCAGATATGCTCCTCAATAAGATACGCTGTCCGGCACCTTCTAAGCCGGCGAGTCCAATGATTTCACCTTCGGAAAATCTACAATTCACATCCTCTATAGTTCCATTTTCGTCCTTTGCACTGATAGCATTTAATGCAAGTACGTTTTCACCTAAAACAGTTTGGCTTTGAGGTGTTGATTGTTCGTAACCACCAAACATGAGATGAATTAAATCAGAGGTTGGACAAGGAACAGTCAGAGTATCTACTAACTCCCCCTTCCGCAAAACAGTCACCCGATTGCAAATCGATTGAATTTCTTCCAACTTATGGGAAACAAAAATAACAGACATACCACTAGCCGCTAGACGTTCTATAGTGGCAAACAAATTTTCCCTTTGATCCTCCGAAATGGCAGTTGTAGGTTCATCTAGAATCAGCACTCTAGCACCCATCCAAAGCAACCTAGCTATTTCTAATTGCTGTCGCTCTCCAATAGTCAGAGTGGAAGCAATAGCATCTGGGTCCAGATCAAACCCGTATTCGTGAGATATTTCGCTTATGGCACCTCGAACACCTGTCCTATCGAAATCATGTGATTTAGGTAATCCAGCCAGAAAGTTATCTATTATGGAAAATGGCAGGAACACCAAGGGCTCTTGATGCAGTATCCCTATTCCAGCCTCTATCGCATCTGTGGGAGAAGATAGATCCAAATACTCACCATCTAACTCCACTGTTCCTGAGTCTTTTATT
>CAYMZR010000048.1:0-14675 GCA_964394975.1 uncultured Dehalococcoidia bacterium
TGCAGTAAATTATTTTTGGATTTATCTTCTTTTGTTCTTCATATCCCAATCCCCACTTCTCAAGCACCCTAGAACTGAAATTTTCTACAATTACATCTGATTTTTTTATAAGGTCTTTTAGCAACTCCATCCCTCTCGGATGCATAACATTTAACGTAAGACTTCTCTTGTTACGATTAAGGGTTGTAAACAACGGACTACGGTTAGGTGAACTAGAACCGCCAACCGGTCTGCTTGCACGAATATAATCCATGTTGGCATCATTCTCTACCTTAATTACGTCAGCACCGAAATCTCCCAATATTCTGGTACATTGAGGTCCAGCAACGATCCAAGAAAAATCTATTACTCTTACCCCCTCAAGGGCACTTTTTCTTAATAATGTCTGTGGTTCGGACATAGATAACCTCTTCATAAGATGCTTAGTCATGACCGCTATTATGCCTGATCTGGTCAAGCCCTTAAGATCCATATAAATTTACTGCAAGAGTAAGTCTTTAAACATAGGAGCAAAAACAAATGAACCGATTAACATCTAAAAAGGCCATTGTTACTGGTGGGGCTTCCGGCATAGGAAGATCCATATGCAAAATTTTTGCGGCCGAAGGAGCCTCTGTGGTAGTAGCGGATATAGACGAGGCAGGCTCTACGGAAACAGTACGTGAAATCGAAACATCTGGTGGAGTGAGTTACGCAATCACTACTGATGTATCGTCTGAAATATCTGTTCAAAAGCTCATCTCCGATGTTGTTTCATTAATTGGAGGCATTGACATAGTAGTTAACGATGCTGCAGCTTTTGTATTTGGCGCAATTGAAGATGTCAGTTATGCAGATTGGGAAAAGGTCTTCGGAGTGAACGTTATAGGCGCAGCGAATGTTGCCAAACATGCTCTCCCATATCTAAAAGTTTCGACTTCACCGAGTATCGTAAATATGGCTTCTATAGGAGGTTTCGTTGCTGGTCCTTCGTTTGTCCCTTATAACGCTTCCAAAGGTGCTTTATTGCAACTCACACGATGCCTCGCTATGGATCTTTCTGAATTTAATATAAGGGTAAATTCAGTCTGCCCCGGTTCTATTTATACTCCTGCGACTGAAAAGCACATAGCATTTGAAAAAGCAGATCGAGATGAATTTCTAAAAACCGCAGCTGAATCTAATTTTCTTAAACGAGTTGGAAAACCAGAAGAGGTTGCTTATGCTGCATTATTTTTGGCTTCCGATGAAGCTTCATTTATAACAGGGACGCACCTAGTAGTCGATGGTGGAGCAACTGTAGGAAGATGAATAGACGATTCATACGCTAAGAAAACATCATAGTCCGATAATTCTCTGCCGCAACTTTATCGCACAATCCTCGATATGACTGAACACTGCCTCCATATCGACCACCTAGGGTACGGGTCCTTTTGCCAGGAACATTCGAATTTATGCCAGTCATCCATGAATCTACATTGCTCATCAAGGCCATTCCACTTTTTTCTTTTACATGGTTCGCCCAAAATTTAACAGACTCTGGCTTAGGTTCAACTCAAATTACATTAATGGATCTCATGTTTAGGTGTTGGATCAATTCCAGTTGATGTTGATAGTTCAGCTGCAGTAGTTGGATTCATGACCAATATGAACGATATTGAACAGGCAAAACTAACGGGGGTTGTGGCTAGATAGGGAAATACAGAAACCTGGTTATCAGGATTCAGTCCAACCTTCGGCCTAATATTCGAGATCTGAAATCTTAGGCATAACCTCCGTCGCTAGCAATTCCATTGACTTTTGCCATTTAGCCAAGGGAGACCACTCATGTCCCATTGCCAGCAATACACCGAACCCACCAACTTCTTTGTGCAAAGTCCGAATTTTTGTAGCAACTTCATCAGGATCTCCAACGATCCATACATTATCCATGACGTATTCTAGTGTAACTTCCTCATCAGACATTTCCTGATCACGCTTATACAAACCCAACATTCCCAGCTTAGACATTAATCTATGAAAATATTCATCAAAGTCTCTTCTAAGAATCCCGTTCAAAGCTTCCTGCTTAGCAGTTTTTCCATCTTCAGCCACAAATATTTCTCTCGCTATTCTCCAATCAGACCTATTAGCTGTCGTACTTCCCTGGGTAGCTCCTGATTCAACAGCATCCCAATGGCCGGCCAAAGTATTGCCCGGAACTAAATTTATACTCATTGGAATCCATCCTCTTTCACCAGCCATCGTTAGAGTTTCAGATTTTGGGGAAACACCTGCAACCCCAATGGGTGGGTGAGGTTTTTGATAGGGTGAGAGGTGAAATTTAAGTCCTATGTCATCGTCTGGTTCAGGTATCGTGAAATCCCAATAGTCGCTTTTGTATCGTCCAGGTTTTGGGTCTTCCCAAAGCTGCAATATAAGTTCCACTGCTTCTTTAGACATGTTTCGATGGGTACCTTTTTCCGGATCATATCCAAACACCTCAAAATCACCTGGGAATCCTCCAGAGCCTATCCCCCACTGAAATCTCCCATGAGCCAAGTGATCTAGTTGTGCTATCCTATGCGCGATCATAAAGGGATTATGATTTGGCATACAGGTGACCCCCGTACCCAAAACAATGTTTTCGGTCATCGCTAAAGCTTTGGCAATAAATAGGTCAGGAGCAGGTATGTTCTCCCATTGAGCAGTGAAATGCTCACCAATCCAAGCTTCTGAATAGCCGAGTTTGTCGAGAAATACTAATTGAGCTAGATCATCGTCCATCGTCTGAGTAATATTGGATCCAGGTGGGTGAAGAGGCATAGTGAAATATCCGAGTTTCATGGTTTTCCCTCTAGCAAAATTAATAAAAGCACTATGTACATATAAGTTATAAGCGGAGTGTATTACACAGCAAAATTGCACTCAAGGTTGTACGAGAGAATGGGGTAGATAATTAATCCCATGACCCCTGAAAAACCCGATCATAGGCCAGTCCCCACGGTGGGCGCAAAAAGCCTAAAGCTCGTACATCTTCAAGCCAAAATCCATATGGAGAATGTCTAGAGTAAGCACTGCCCCCTATCACCTTACTTATTCGTAGCAACACTGATTCAGCAAGTTCAGCCACTGCCTCTTTAGCCAATAAGACGTTTCTACTAGTGGAATTTCCCAATTCCACTTCACGCAACATCCCCTCATACGATTGGTGTACCAGCCAAGCGTCAATTTCCACCCTCGCCCACTCTACCTCTTCAAATGAGCGCATACGATTGCGCTTAGATTCCAATTGCTGGCGCGCAGTGGCAACAGCGATTTCCACAATGCCCGTAATAACTGCAACAAAATAGGCGCCTTGTGGCCGATCCATACCGGCAATAATTTTGCGTCGTTCATCTCCAGGAAATGCCAACCTCGTAGCAGGGAAATTTTCGAAAAACATTCGATGGCTTTGTGTTGATGTCATACCATGCCCATCCCAAGGTGCAATAAGTTCAACGCCAGAGGATCCATCCCAATTCACATCCCGCATATCCAAAATAAATGTATCCGGGGATGTCTCTCCTTCTGGAATAGCATGCGTCACCATGAATGAAGTCATACCTGAACCGCTACCAAAATGCTTATGCCCATTTATTTGATAATGAACTCCATCATCAGCTAATTTAGCCCCAGATGTAGATTGAGTATTATCTCCTCCGCTACCTGGTTCAGACATTACTGTTCCCCAGAAATATCCGTCGTGAGCTGTTTCAAAAACCCAATCACGTTGCTTTTCCCATGCCTTGGAATAAGGTGAAGGAACATCTAATATAGTGGACCAACCTGCCGAGCCAATCACAGCTGGATGCATGGCTGACACAAGAGCTATTGAAGAATCTCCCTTAGCAAGTGCTTTGAGAATTTCACAGACAATTCGTGTCCCAACTCTGTCCCCTTCCCAGATTCCTCCAAATTCAGTAGGCACGGCCACCAATGGGTAGCCAGATTCTCTCAGCCTATCAAAATCTTCTTTCTTTAATCCACGTCGCCTCTGCCTTTCGGATCGCTGAGATGCAAATTCGCATGCTATTTCCCCGACATTATTCAAAATTGACTGAGCATCAATAGCTGTACGAGTTGTCTTTTTATCCATTCAGCTTTCTCCAAAATTTAATCGGTATGACTATAGTCATGATCGTGGCCAAGTACAACTGATTGAGATCCATGAATGAGATTTTTATGAGAATGCATTTCAGTTTTTAAAGGGAAATTACCAAATAAATGACATTTTATTCCGTAATTGCAATTCCTAAAAATAAAGGCTTAATTCTCATAGGTCCTTCCCAAGGTATCCGATATACTCATCCATATTAAATATCACGATAGCAAATATATGGAGGTTAATATGGATACTCGTAAAATTACAGGTTTATCGATGATAATTGCTCCGGTGGTTGCCATTCTGGGATGGATCGGCATGGGCTTGTTAGTGCTGGATGGAGCATCTCCAAATGATCCCACTAAATTTATGTCCAAACTCAGCGCTAACAGTGAAGTTGTAAAGTTCGTCATGCCCCTCATAACTGTACTGTTTTTGATAGCAATAGGGGGATTAAATCGCATTAAAAATTCCATGGAAGGTGGGGAAGGCCACATGATGGCCGGTTTCGGTTTCCTTCTAGTAATACTCGGCTCAGCCGCACAATTAGGTGAAGTAGCATTCACAGTAGCGACTGCAGAAGCGGTAAATACCGACTTGACTGTGGCCAAAGCAATGCTCGCGAGCAGTCAGGCTATAGGAGCAATTTCCACTGCCATAACGGCGTTAGGGTTTGCTTTGATTGGTATCGGAATTTTGCAACAAAAGAATTTCACCCCGCTTGTTGCCGGTCTAATGATCATCGCAGGTATAGTTGCAACTGCAATATCCTTAATCGACTATGAGAGTCCATTGATGATGATTGGATACCTCGGCATGGTTGCTTCGTTAGTCTGGTTGGGAGCAAGTCTTTTAAGACAAGAAGACTAACGTTTAGAAACACTATTCGAAACACAGATAACAATAGGGAGTAATTCCCAAATATACGCTAGCTGCAATGGTTTGGGAATTACTCCTTTATTTGATTCATTTGTGATTTGTCAGGCCAGCACCTGCATGTCATACCTAGATTGCATCAATTGGCCTTCTTTAAAGCGATTTGCCCCAAGGGAGGAAACATCCACAGTTTCTGGTTCCTGACCAAGAACTATTTCAGACATGACTTGCCCTATCATTGGTGAAAGTTTAAACCCATGTCCACTGAAACCAACGGCAACATACAATCCTTCAATACCTTCAATTGAACTCAAAATAGGATGCCAATCAGGCGTTATTGTAAATAGGCCTGACCATCCCCCACTGAAACGAGCGTCAATTAAACCAGGAATCCTTTTAGCAAGATCAGACTGGGTTTTCACTAACATATCCGTATCGACCGACTGGTTGTATTCTTCCGGCCCAACTGCTTCATTTTCACCTACTCCAACCATGATCACATTTCCAATATCAGGCCTAGCCGAGAAGCTTAAAGATACATCACCAATAATTGGTATTCTTTCACCAGGTTCTGCCCCTCTATCGAGTAGGAACACCTGATGCCGAACCGTCTCTATTCCAAAGTCTAGACCAAGCTGTTTTAGCAAAGGCCCAGACCAGGGCCCTGCTGCGACTACCACCTTATCTGAATTTACATCACCATCTGTAGTTTTAACTCCAATAATCTTGTTTCGATCAACGTTTATACCTATAACCTTACTTTCAACCTGTACTTCACAACCCAATTCTCTAGACCGGTTAGCATAACCTAGAGTCACACTATAGGGATCAGCAAAACCCGATAAAGGTTCCCAGGCATAGGCTTCGTCCGTTTCAGGATATGAATAAAGACCCAAGTCTTGCACAAATTGAGAATCCACTTCACCAACATCTATTCCTAACTGCTGCTGCATTTGTAGGTTCTGTAGCATAGGATTACGGTAATGTTGCGGAACTGCAAGCAAATAACCCGTCTTAGTGTATCCAGAAGGCACTCCTATAATATCCTCAAAATCACGAAATACTTTTAAGCTCTCCCAGGCCATCAGAGCGGTTTCGGGATTAGAATAGTGCATCCGCAATATCGCCTGAGACCTTGAAGTAGAACCTGATGCCAGAGCATCCTTTTCAAGTAACAGACTGCGAGTTAAACCTTGCTCAGCTAGATAGTATTGAATCGAACATCCCATCACTCCACCACCTACGATGAGAGCATCGTAAGATTTATTCACTTTATTCTCCCTTTTTTACTGAACTCCCACGTTGTAATTTAAGTTACTTGAGTGGTAGTAGGTCTGCAGGCACTAATTTACAAACTGGTTCTCTCTGAAATAATTTTTTCACCGAAATCCTTAATTAGCTCCTGAGCTGATATTGAATCCACTACTGAAAGAGCCACATTATTCACTCCGATTGATTCAAGATAATCCAGTTTTTCGCTAATTTCTGTTGGTGTGCCCGTTAATGTTCGGGCAATAAGATCATTTGAAACGAACTTTTCCTCTCCTTCCTTTAGGTAAGCGTAATGACCTTCATGAACATCCAGATATCTTCTATCCGGTGGGGTGGATGGTTTTTTGTTGCCACCGTATTCCTTGATGTACTTATCGTAATCTTTGGCAATTGAAGAATTAGATATTCCCAGATTGGAACCAGGCCCGAAACTACTTTCCCACATAGCATGAACGCCAGGCACTAGAGTAGGCCCAACGTTCCGTATCACCCTTTCGCTAGAGATTGTCTCCCCTTCTCCAAGAACGCATGATGAAGTCAACACCGTTACATATGGTTTTGTACCGGTGCCATCAAATCGATCAAACGAATTACCGAATCTTTTGGCACTTTCCATTATTTTTGGAATACCTTCCGGCACATTTAGGGACCGACCAGTAGTGATCCATCCATCAGATATCTCCCCTACTATCTCTTGCCCCTTCGGACCATTTGCGGCCACCATCACTGGGATAGGGTCCTCTATATTGAAAAAATCATCACGACCTGAGTTTTCCTTGCTATGTATCAACCTTATCCATCTTTCCCTATCTCCTTCTTGAAACAGAACATCTTTCCCATCCAACAAGTCTTTTAATTGAGAAACATAGGTTTTAAATTCTTGCATCCTAAGAGCAGGCAGGCCCATGGTATTTCTGCCTGTGTACCCTGTCCCAATTCCCACGATTACTCTGCCCGGAGCAAGTTTATTGATGGTAGCTGCCGCAGCCGCTGTTACGGGCACAATACGGTTACTAGGGATTGCAACCAAGGTACCTAGTTTTATCCTTTCTGTATTTTCAGCTGCCAACGCCATAGTTGCCCATACATCTGAATAAATGAGTTGAGAATCAAAGAACCATGCGTGCGTGAATCCAGCTTTTTCAGCCGCCTGGACATCTTTCCACGCGTTTATGTATGAAGGGATTGCTATCCCATAGTCCATATCTTCACCTGCTTTATATCTTCTTCGGTAGTTATGTTCTACCCGAGATACCTAGGTATTCAATTACATCATCAGGGTAGAGAGTTATGCTCACGATATCGTCGCCCAAATTTTGAAAATACCTTTTGCCTCGTTCTTCTCCCAAGTATCGAACTGCCAATCTAAGTAGCCAATCAGGATCTGGAGTAGGGCCAATTTCCGCATGCCCACGTATCATGACAGCGTGATAAGGGGGTTCCCGATGATCTATAACGAGAGTAGCGTTGCCCATTCTCTCAATGTTTTTAGTCTTCTGTGAGTTTTCACCGGCGGTCATCACGAACTTGCCATCTTCATACATATACCAAATAGGCATGGCATGGGGGTGATTGTTAGAATCTACAGTAGCCAGTACGGCAACGTTGGCCTGTGACAATAATTTCTCTTTATCAAATTGTTCGGTCATTAATTTTTCCTAGTGTAATAAGAGAAAACTTATTATCTGTTCCATTAATAGACTCGCCTTAATGGTTGTGTCCAGCCGCTCTTTCTGAAGGTTTCAATTTAGTGATTGCTAATACCACTGCAGCTAAAAGCATCAAACCTGCCACATAGTAAAATACCGCATCCATTGAATAGGTGTCATATAAATATCCAGCTATTATTGGAGATGAAGCACTAAGAACAAATCTCGCAAACGAAAGAGCACCTAAAGTGGTAGTAGCAACGCCCTCCCCAACAATATCAAGAGCCGACGCCGTAAGTATTGGTTGATCACTGTAAAAAAAGGTGCCAAGCAATATCAACAGTATTACCAATGGAAACCCTTCTCCGAAATTCGCCATCAATACCACCACAGCCGACAAAAATAACATACCAGGAACTAGTACAATTTTTCTACCAAACCTATCTGACAGATAACCCATAAGAGGAGTAAAAACGATCCCAACAGCTACAAGCAATCCGAAATATATTCCCCTACGCAGGTCAGTCAGCCCAAGATCGTTTGAAAAATAAGATGGTAGAAATGTGATTAAAGCAACAAAAGCCATCCCTCGGATTCCACCTGCAAAAGTTATTATCCAAACTAAGGGATTTTTCAGGATAACCTTGGTCTGATCGATTCGGTTTTGGCCAGAATGTGGCTCGTGGCTTTCAGAACCATTGTCTCTACCTATGTTTTTAAAGGCCCAATAAACAAAGAATGCAATAAATAGGGGCACTACGGCATAAATGCTCAGAATATTTTGCCAAGTCAAATATGCTAATAAGAATCCTGTGGCTACAGGACTAATCGCATCTCCGATGTTCCCACCTATTCCATGAAATGACAGCGCAGTTCCTCTCCTGTGGGAATAATGATGAGAAAGAGAAGCCATAGCCGGTAGATGCCATAGGGAAGCTGCGGCCGCCACAAACGCGACACCCAAGAGTAAGACTGGAAACACTGGTGCTTGACCTACAATTAGCCAACCAATACCAAACCCACCCATGCATAAAGCCAGTATTAAACCCCAATACTTTTTCAATACATCGGAGATGATTCCTCCCGGCAGTGTTATTAATCCAGAAACCATCTCTCTTGTTGTTGATATGGAACCAACACCGACTTTAGACAAATTGAAGGTAGATTCCACTTCAGGTAAAAGGACAATGAACGACTGCAAAAACCAATGGAAAATCCCATGGCCGCTCGTAAGGCCTGCAATTATAAAATTTCCTCTCCCACGGATACCTGAAGCAGGGTTATTATGAATATCCTCATGATGATCACTGTCATGGCTATGATGATCTGACATTAATTACTTCCTCAATACGGGTTTCAAGTAACATTTCGACTATAGATTGTCGGTCAAAATCAACTCGATTCCAAGATTATGAAAAGTAATATACAACAAGAAAGAATTAAGTGTCTCGTGGCAAATCAACAGGTGTCTTCGATAAATCATTTTCACAACCAGCACCTCTCCTGTGGTTGAGAAAGGGGTGATAATTAGGCGAAAGAATGTCTCACCTCGTCCGTAAGGCTTCTGTTGGAGAAATATTAGCTGCACGCATAGCAGGATAAAATCCTGCAATAACACCAATCAAAATAGAAGACAAAATGCCCCCTCCAATGGCATAAACAGGAATAACAATCGACCAATCTCGATAAATCGCATACGCTGTAGTTACCAGCATACCCATAATTACCCCGGTAATTCCACCTAGGGTCGACAACAGAAAGGATTCTGTTAGGAACTGGCTCGCGATATGAAATTTTGTCGCCCCTAAAGCTCGACGCAAACCTATTTCATTTCGGCGCTCAATTACCGCTATTACCATAACGTTAGCAATCCCAATTGTTCCCACCAAGAGAGCCACAGCTCCTAATCCAACAAAAAGATTTAGAAAAGCGTCTGAAGCCGCAATCCTAGCTTCCAACACATCAGATGCTCTTCCGACTTGTACTTCTTCAGGGTTTTCTGGATTAACAGTCGCGGACATAATAGATCGTACATCATGGATATGTTCTGGATAAGCACGAATATAAATAACTTCAGGTGGTTTCTCGTTATCCAAAAATTCCTCAGCCGCAGGATACCCAATGATGGCAGATCTATCTAAATCTGCTGCAAGAGGTAAGGGTTCTAAAATACCGATCACCATAAACCATTTTTCCTTCAACCAAATTTTCTGACTCCCCGAGGTATTTCTAATCCCAAGCCTTTCTGCTGCCACCGAACCAAGAACAACAAAAGGGTATTGTGACGTCATTTCATCAAGAAATTTTCCTGACTTCAATGAGCCCTTTTGAGCCTGTAGCAAATTGAGATCAGCGGCAACAATAGTGATCCCTTTAGTTCTTCCATCTTGAATCAGATCATTTAAAAAAACTCCTCCTGCGATTTTAGTTGTAGCTGAGACCTCATAAACAGGTTCTATCCGACTGATCATGCCTGCGGCATCTGAAGATAAATTGGCCTGCTGGGATCGGAACCCATCGGCTGCCTCTACTGTGAGGAGGTTTGTACCTAGAGCATCAAGGTCTTTCAATAAATCTGCACTTCCCGATTGTGATAACCCCAATATCCCAACCACCGCCGCTACTCCAATAGTGATACCCAGAACCGATAACGCAGCTCTAACTCGCCTGGTTCTTAATCCTGAACTTCCGACACGGAGGGTGTCCCATAATCCCAACCTGCTCCTAGGGTAAGCAGATTGTTTATTGATTGGTAAAGTCATAGGTTAATTCTTCAGCCGACTAGATCAGAATCAATACGACCATCCCGAAGAGTGATCTTTCGTTGTGCTGATTCTGCCACTTCTAAATCATGCGTTATCAAGATAACCGTAGTTCCTTCTTCATTTAAATTAGTAAGCAAATCCATCATTGAAGCGGTATTTTCCGAGTCGAGATTTCCCGTTGGCTCGTCTGCAAGGACAAATGACGGGTTGTGCACCAGGGCCCTAGCCACGGCCACACGTTGTTGCTCTCCTCCTGACAATTCATTCGGCATATGATCACTTCGTTGGGAAAGACCGACTCTTCCTAACATCTCAAAAGCTCTTTCCATCCTCTCCTCAGAAGAAACGCCTGAGTACAGTAACCCATTTGCTACGTTTTCCAAGGCTGAAAATCCAGGTAGCAAAAAGAATTCCTGAAACACAAATCCTATTTTCCGAGATCTAACCCCAGATAACTGTTTATCCGACATACCTATAACGTTTGTGCCGTCTATTGAGATGGAGCCGTTGGTTGGAGCAGAGAGGGTTCCCATAATATGTAAAAGCGTGCTCTTACCGCTTCCAGATGATCCAATTATTCCAAGTAACTCACCATGATTAACGGATAGGGAAATATCTGATAGTGCTCTAACAATTGGAGGTCCACTATAAACTTTACTTATTTCTTTCAATTCCAATGAATATTTTGAGCAACTATTTTCTAGGCTATACATAGGCCACTTACTGATTAGCCACTATTATTTCAGTACCAGACCGCAATCCAGGCCCAGTGATCTCAACCCACCCATCAGCATATATACCTGTTTCAATCGGTATTAAGGTCGTTCCGGTCGCCGTTACAATTTCAACGGCATATCCGCCAGACAATATGGCCAATAGCCCGTTTACTGGTGAGGCAAGTACTCCTTTAGCCAACTCACTTGTTACATTGATTGTGACTGTTGCCCCTGTCCATTCAAAGTATTCTGTACTGCTCTTCACGCCAATCAGAACCTCTAAGAAAGGATCTCCCTCTTGAGGAACCACTGCCAAGTTACCAACTTCACGAACTATCCCGGTGACAAGCGATTCGTCAGGCAACTCAATTTCCACTTCTGTACCTTCATTAACTAAATTACGATCGCCGACATCCACTTGGATTTCAACAATTTGTAAAGATTCCCGTAAAATTGTTACCGAACCGTCGGGCCCAGTTTGGGTCACCACCTTCTCAATGGGGGTTAATGAAAAAAGTTCAGATCCAGCATTCAATTTTCGTCCTACAGTTTGCAACGATGAAGAAGATTTCACGAGGGATGTGCCGGGGGTAAATATAACTTCTCCAAGAATTATTTCTCCTGACAAAATGAGATTCATATCTGACTGAAGTTTGCTAATTGCTGCCGTAGTAGCTGGGTTGAAGTACAAATCGTTACCCAGTGTTTCAATAGTTCCGTACCCGAGATCAATTAAGTTAAGTTTTAGTTGTTTTATATCTTCCCCTGGTGCGATTCCTTCCTTCATATCACGCCATGCCGGTATGTCCCCAAACATGAGTATAGAGGCTGAGTATCCTTCCACATAATCTTTTCTGTTTTCTTGGGCTGTCTTCAGACCAGCCATCGCTGACTGTAACGATTGCGTCGCCTGTAAAAGTTGAGCGTCAGTTGGAGCTTCGTCTAATGCATACCTCTGTTCTTTGGCTGATTGAAGTGCCTGAGTCGCTTGAAGAAGTTGGGCCTCAGTTGGGCGCTCATCTAACGCTGATCTTTGCTCCTTGGCTGATTGCAATGATTGAGTCACTTGGAGGAGTTGAGCCTCCGTTGAAGGCTCATCCAATGCGAATCTATGTTCTTTAGCTGATTGCAGTGATTGAGTCGCTTGTAGGAGTTGGGCCTCAGTTGGAGGCTCATCCAATGCCGATTGATTTGCAAGGGCCTGTTCTAGATTTTTTTCGAGGGTTTTACTCGATTCAATGGCGGCTTCATAGTTTTTCTGAGAGCTCAGTAAATTGTTCGCCTCTGGAGATAATATACCGTTTGAAATCATATCAACCAAAGAGGCAATTAGATCATCTGGGAAAGCCTGTCCTCTCAAATTTTCTGGGCATACCCATGATGCTTCATCAAGAATGTCAGCATTGCAAAGCGATTGCCTTGCAATCAATCGATCTGCATGAGTTGATACTATGGTATTTGCGCCCTGAGCGAAATTTGCCTCCGCTTGGGCTAGACTTGAATCTGCGGCAGCGATCTGGGCAGCAGTAGGAGCCGCGTTGAGATTTTCAAGAGCCAGTTCTGCCTGGGCGATGCCTGCCTCAGCAGAAGCGATCTGGGCAGCAGTAGGTGCCGCGTTGAGATTTTCAAGAGCCAGTTCTGCCTGGGCGACGCCTGCCTCAGCAGAAGCTATTTGCTGATCAGCGGCTAGTAATTGAGAAGCTTCTGGTGATCGGTATATCCTGTAAATTTCTGCGCCCCGGGCTAACTCTTGCCCTTCTGGGGCCAGGTAAGTCAACACTCCTTCCTGCTCCGTGATGATACGAAAATCGTCTTCATATTTAAGTATCCCGTCAAAGCTTTCGTAGGTTTTCAGATCTGTTTTCTCAAGAAGAACAGTATTCACTTCAGAGTTTATCTCTTGAGTTTGGTCACTGGAATCAGAATCCATAATAAAAAATACTCCACCCAAACCCAAGATTACAAGAATCCCACCTATTACAACCAAAACTACTTTTTTGTTTTTCATCACTACCTTTATTTTAGATTGCAGTTAAATTGTTCCGAGAGTCCCGTTTGAATATCGGTTACCGTTTTTATCTTCCCGGGGGTCTACCTCCTCCGGCACCGGGCCTCCCTGGACCTCCGTTTCTCTCGTTGCCGAATATAGTCTCGGAGCATTGAGACATTGCTACCTGTAAAGAATCTCGATCAATGTCAAGATCTCCAATCATTGAACGAAAAGCCCCACCTCGTCCTTCAGAAAAATCAGGATCACCCACATCAACTCCTATTCCCCTAAGGCATTCAGCGAATTCCAATAAGTTATCCTGTAATTCTATTTCGTCTTCTCTAGAAGGTTGCCCCGCAAAACTAGCGTTCTGAAGGACAGGGACGCATTTTTCCATAGTTTGCCGAGTTCTTGGGTCCTGGAAATTAAAGTTAGGATTACTGGCCAAATTCTGGCGTAAAGCTGCCATATTAACTGTTCCATCAGCATTTAATTCAGGGTCAGGAACATCAATACCCTCAGCTCGTAAACATTCAGCGAAGGAAGTCGCAATTTCCTCATCAGTTTGCTCTGAAATATCTTCACTCGAGGATGTCGATTCCGGTATAGGTGTTCCTGAAGTCTCCGCTTGAGTCATATTTTTAGGGTTCGTGGCAGTAGCAACCATGACGTTACTGTCGCCCAATTGGGCAACTCCACCAGAGGAACCCTCCGACCCACACCCCACCACTAAAACAGCAACAAGGCAGACAATGGCTATGGGTATTATGTCAAGGAATCCGAATATTTCTGTAACTGCTCTCATCTTCATATGATACCTTCAGTAAAAGCGGTTAGGTTAGCTGATTCCTGTAATAATATTTAATAATCATAAGAAAACCATAAGAAGTTTTCGTCGACAGTAATGACCAATTTTCTTTTTTCAGCAAGAAAAAATACTTGATGATGGAGTTGACATATATGTGAAGTCCGACGATCTTTTTGGACTTTCAGGAAATAGAGACGGGGTGAGCCCTATACCCAATATATGGCCAAATATTCCATTCTTGGAAAAAAGATTAGTAAGCCCGGCCTCCAGCAGTCAGCTTGATCGACTTATCTCTTGCCCCAAGGGGGGTCAGTTGACCCCCTTGAAACCGGAGCAGATAAACTTTCTGTAAGATCAAGTTACCTTGGCCTGTTTGATTGTAAATCCGCCAATAACCATTGTCGTGACAAACCAACCTATGAACCCGATGAACCATATTATCCCACCTACAGCCTCTATGGCCGTGGTTGAATCTAGACCAGGATCTCCGGCTGGAA
>CAYMZR010000049.1:0-14240 GCA_964394975.1 uncultured Dehalococcoidia bacterium
GAAGACGGCCAGGTCTTCCTACGAAGGGCCTAGCATTCTCGCCTTGGGGTGCTCGAATACGATTTACTGTAATATCGGTGATTTTCAATTCAGTCTCCCTCTTTTAAATAAATTATTTCTTTTTTTTGATCAGAATGACAGCAGCAGCAGTTGAGATTAATCCGAAAGCAGACCCTACCGCGATTTTTATCGGATGTTTTCTCGCTGATTTATATATTGGTGAAAGTCTATTTTTTATAGATAAAGAAGTTTCCTTTCCCACTTCAACAGCATTTCGCATATATTTCAATTTGGAATCTGATAAGTTTTCATCATCTGGTTTGTTGGGAAAATCAATTTTATTAATGATTGCTTCAGCTTCTGTAGATAGAAGGTGAAAATTAGAAGAAAATTCTTCCCAAACTGCTGATTCCATTCGGCTGCCTTTTTCCATCCCTGAAGACTCTTTTGGATTCAAGGTAGCGAATTTTCGAAGTTTAAGGGCCACTGCGTCAGGATTCCTAAATTTAATCGGGTCTGGAGTGGTTTCTGGATCAGTAAGATGTCTCAAATACCAGCTGAGTTTTTGAGCCTCTGGACTGTTTTCACGCACTCTACCGTGGTTTATGTACGTGTTAAGAGCCAGTATTGTCTCCTCTCTACTCCACGGAGGTATTTTTACCATGCCTTCGATCCTTCATTATTGTATGGACTGGAAACTTACATAAAGTTGAAAAATTGTGCAAATGTAGCCCTTGTATTTTATTGGGTTATACTTCTCGCATTAATCACAATGCAGGAATGAGCTAAAAAGTCATAAAAGAAACACCCAACCCCCTCACTTCTTCAGATGATCTTAACAAAATCGTCGAAGATTCAATTACAAACCGCTATGTGAGCATAGACATAGAAGGAAATGGGTTTTTTAGATACCCAGAATGTGTGTGTTTGATTCAGATTTGTATAGGTGCAGATATATATCTAGTTGACCCTTTAGCAATAGACGATATTTCTGTTCTTGGTGAGATCTTTAGAGACCATAAAATTACAAAAATTCTTCATGCTGGTGATTACGACATTCGAAGTTTGAACAGAGACTACGGATTTTCATTTTCTAATGTTTTCGATACAAGTTTGGGTGCAGCACTACTGGGATCCAAAAAATTAGGTCTTGATTCGGTGTTGAAAGAATATATTGACGCCAACGTTACCAAAGACAAGAAGCTTCAAAGAAGCGACTGGACTATTCGACCACTTAGTAAAGAAGCTCGAACTTATGCTGCAGATGATGTGAGATATTTACATAGTGCAATGCAAGTCATGAATAAAAGACTTGAAAATCTAGGTAGGATTTCATGGTTGAGAGAGGAATGCGAAAGGTTACAACAAGTGAAGTTTCACCCCAAAGACGAAGATACTGCATTCTTGGACGTCAAAGGTAGTAAGAATTTAGATGGCCGTTCTCTGTCTGTACTCCAGTCTTTGTATGCAGTTAGGGAAGATGAAGCCATAGGTAAAGATCGTCCTCCGTTTAAAATTGTAGGCGATTCAGTTTTGGTTGGCATAGCTAGAAACCCTCATTCCGACTATTCAGAGATAAAGGGAATAGGTGCTTGGGGACGTCCGGGAGTATCTAAACGTATTAGAAAAATAGTGACTGATGCTCTTACTCAGGAACCTGTCGAAAGACCGCCAAGTAAAATCACCAGAAAAAGTCCTATGTCGAATAAAGAGCGAGAAAAGGCTAATATCAGATTGAAAGAGCTAAAAGAATGGAGAAAGACTATAGGCCAGGATCTTGATGTAGACCCAAGCTTACTATGGCCTACAAATAGTTTAAATAGACTTTCTAGAGATCCTAACACTTTTATAACAGAGGTCTTGGAACCAGAAGTAAGAAATTGGCAACGGTTGGAATTTGGAAGTAGATTAGAAGAAAAACTATCGTCTTTCCAATAATTAGAATTGCCATAATTCAAGAGGTGGGTGTATGGAATTTTCAGTACCTTGGTCGATAGCAGTTGTTTTGTTGGTTTGTTTGATGTTTCTCGGGAATCTATGTTTTAAGATGAGATCTTCGTCAGCTGAATTGAAATCTCAAATTAGGAGTCAATCAACTAGATATGGCCAGATAACTGAACAATTTTTGCCTCTGGTGGAGTCTTATCCTTGGGACAGTAAGCACTTTAGGTTTTTAGGGAGTCCGATTGACGGAATTCAGTTTGAAGAAGACAAGATAATTCTTGTCGAATTCAAATCTTCCTCTAGTCAGATGTCTGGTAGGCAAAGGAAAATAAAAAACTTGGTTGATCAAGGCAAAGTTGAATTTGAATTAATTAGAGCCGGTTAGAAAGTGACAAAGGTTACAAAATTATGAGTAACTTGTTTACCCCTATTACCATAAGGGGAGAAAAAATAAGAAATAGGCTTTTTGTTGCTCCGATGTGCCAGTATTCTGTGAATGAAGAAGATGGTATGGCCACTGATTGGCATATGGTTCATTTAGGTACCAGAGCTGTGGGTGGAGCTGGTTTAGTTATGGCTGAGGCAACTGCGGTATCGCCAGAAGGAAGAATTTCGCCTCAAGACCTAGGTATCTGGTCCGACAAACATGCTTCTGTCCTGAAGCCAATAGTAAACTTCATCGATTCTCAAGGTGCAACACCTTCTATTCAACTAGCTCACGCTGGTAGGAAGGCTTCTCATAAAAGGCCTTGGGAGGGAAGCGATGTTTTAACAAAAGAGAACGGAGGTTGGGATATAGTCGGACCATCGTCTTTAGAATACGACGATGGTTGGGTGGTTCCTGAGGAATTGTCTATAGAAGACATTGATTTGATAGTTTCTGATTTTTCTGCATCAGCAGTTAGATCAGTTGAAGCTGGATTCAAGGTACTAGAATTGCATCTGGCCCATGGGTATTTGGCCTGCGAATTCATGTCGCCACTTTCAAACAAACGGAATGATAAATATGGTGGGTCCTTAAGGAATAGATGTCGTTTTCCGATCGACATTGTTTCCTCTGTAAGGAAATCCATTCCTGAATCTATGCCCCTGTTGGTTCGGATATCTGCGACAGAATATATGACGGATGGTTGGTCACTCGAGGATTCTATAGAACTTTCCGGCTGGTTTAAGGAGGAAGGAGTAGACATGATAGATTGTTCTTCTGGTGGGAATTCAGCAGATCAAGATTTAGATCCGTATCCGGGGTATCAAGTGCCCTTTTCAGCCGCTATAAAAAAGGAAGTCGATATATTAACTGGGGCAGTAGGGTTGATTACAGATGCTTATCAGGCTGAACAGACTCTTCGAAACGAGGAGGCAGACGCTATTTTATTGGGAAGAGAACTACTAAGGAATCCATACTGGGCTTTAAACGCTCAGGTTGAACTAGATCGTGAAGATTCTGTATGGCCACCTCAATATGTAAGGGCAAGGCAGTAATTAAGTTGGTGTTTTTATTTAAACCATTTTTGGGTCAAAAAAAAAATAATTCCGATGACAAATCCCACCGCAGTGATCTCTATATTTCCCTTTATTAGACCTCCAGTAACGAGACCTAGAGACAAGGAAAATGCGGCAACTAAAATGAACCAACCTTTATTCAAAGACTATTTCCCTTTGTATTAAATGAATATAGGGTTTATCTTAAAGGTAAAGACGCATTACAGCTAGATTTTGAGATAAGTCTATTTTTAGAATGAGACAGTTAGGCAAGGAGCAGGTTAGATATGGACAAGGAAACTTTGAGATTGGCTGACAGGGCAGCGACTCTCTTAAAAGAATCCAACCAAACGATCGGGATCGCTGAATCTTCTTCAGGAGGGTTGATTTCAGCCCATTTGCTGGCTATACCCGGCGCATCTAAGTATTTCATTGGTGGGTCAGTTATTTATACTCGCGTGGCTCAAAAGGGTTTATTGAGAGTAAAGGACGAACAAATGGTAGGGTTAAGGGCTTCCACTGAAGAATATGCCTTATTAAATGCTAAAACAATAAGGGAAACACTTGAAACAACATGGGGCTTAAGTGAGACTGGGGCAACAGGTCCAACTGGAAACCGGTACGGAGATTCTTCGGGGCATTCGTGTATAGGTATATCGGGCCCAATATCTCGCGCTGTTACTATTGAGACGGGAGCGGATCAAAGAGAACAAAATATGATTTCTTTCACGAAAGAAGCTCTAGATTTTTTGATAAAATGCCTCGAAGAATGTTGTTAATCATCTTCAACTTTGACCTTGTATTTGTCATAGTGGGCTACTCGCTATTTTGAGACATAAAATCCTTTTCTGGCGTTCCCATTGCTTGTAAAGCGAATATGCCTATTCCCATCACAACAACTATTCCATAGAACATAGGTCGGTAACTATCAAGGATGTCATAGGATAAACCTGCCAGTATAGGTCCAACGGCAAATGAAATCGCTGTGCCATATCCTGCGACCCCCATTATGCTCCCAAAGCTTTTGAGACCAAAATAATCTTGAATAATCATGTTTATCAAGGTGCCGAATGCTCCCATGCATAGCCCCCAAAGTGGAGAGCAGACCCAGATTATTCCAGGAATAGTGGGGTTGATTGAAAGTATAAGGGCTACAGAAAGACCGAAAAAAGATACCATCATTGCATATCTGGCGGTAATTTTTTCCCCTAGAACTCCAAATATTAATTTTCCACTCATGCCTCCTATGGCCAGAATGCTCATGGCTGTTGCTGCCGTAGAAGGGTTTACTCCTTCGTTGACGTAGTGAGAGATGAGTTGTGGTAACAAAGAAGCAAAAGGGGTTGCTCCGACCAGGAATATATATAGTAGTAGGTATAGGTTTTTTGATTGAATAGCTTCCTTCATTGACATGCCTGGAAGCTCTGTATTTTTTAAACTTGGTTCTTTCTGCAGGCTGGCAGAATTTACATATTGGGGTTCCCGTAGACCAATTAGCACAGTTATGACTATAAAAAAAGTTAACAAGCCTTGTAGGTAATAGCCAGATTGCCAACCCCCAAATGCAATGACAATTCCGATGATGCCCGGCATAACAACTCCTCCAAAATTGTTTCCCATCATTGCTATTCCCATCACACGGCCCCTTGCATTTGGAAACCATAACCCGACTATCCTGCCGACAGGAGTCATGGTGGAAGAGAATCCAGCGTATTGTAAAAAACTCAGAGCGTACCAATGCCATAGTTCACTCATCATCGGCCGTAGTAGATAGCTTAAGGCGGTTAAGAGGACACAGAAAGCGACTACCATTCGCGGACCTTTACGGTCTATCACCCGGCCTATAAAAGGGGCTAGCATTTGTCCGACTGCCAGAAATGAAAGTGAGGCATTGATATGAGTTCGGGACCAACCGAATTCTTTGGCCATTTCGTCACCAAATAACGCAAATGTATATGTGCTAAACCCCACTAAAGCGGTGGATATACCGAAACAAACTGAGACAGCCCACCAGCCGTGAGATGGATTAACAGGATTCCATTTGGATTTGGATGTATAAGAGTTAGTCAACTAGTTCTTCAATGTAATTAGTCAGATGTTTCAAAACTACCGATGAGCATAAATCAGGATTATTTTCTGATAGCTAAGAAAAAATTTATTTAACTTCATATTGTTGGTTTAAAGCACAATGTTTTATTATAATTTATAGTTTGTAATATAAAGCTCTCTTTACTGAGGATTCTATATTTATGCCATGAGTCTCCAGCATACTTAACGGAATCATAGTGACATATATTACAGGTCTGGCCCGAAGGAAAGGGGAAAGTGGCAATTTTGGCTTTTATACTCCTGGCGGCTGCCTAGTTCTACTTTTCTAACGTTACTTGTTGTTCCGATAATCTATGAAATTATGCACGAAACCGTGCCCAACTTTTTAAGATTACGAGAATAGATGCTATAACAATTAAATGTTAACCTTTTGGGATGATTTATTTTCCATTTAACGTTTTTCATGTCTAAGGTAAACCACAACATTTCCATAGATTCACATCGCGGTATTTATAGGGGATGGATAGTAGTAGCTGTATTATTCCTCTCAATCGGGGGGTCTATAGGCTTTGCACAATATGGGTTTGGCCTTTTTATAGTTCCTTTAGAATACGAATTTGGTTGGACCAGAACACAGATCAATTTCGCTTTAACGCTTGGGGTGTTAGCTCATTTCCTATCTCCATTAGTTGGTCGAACAATTGATATTTTGGGATCTAGGCATGTCATGGCGGCTTCTTTGGGGGTTATAGCCTTAGGCTTTCTTCTAAGGTCGATAATGGCCGAATTGTGGCAATTCTATATTTTTTCTCTGCTTGTTTTTGCCGGGGCTCCTGGTACCGGATTGGCCACTGGTCGATTAGTACAGTTGTGGTTTCCTGCAACTCGTGGGCGAATGATGGGGTTCGTTACAGCCGGAAATAATTTTGGTGGGATGATTTCAATACCGATTTTAACCCTTGTTATTGCTCTTGGTGGGTGGAGGTCAGGGTTCCTTTTCACAGCAGTTTTTCTGGGGATATTAGCGGTTATTTCTTTTATATTTGTAAGGGATGGTATCCAATTTGTACTGGAGGAACAGGGCAAGCGTTGGGCACCTGATGGTCTTAATAAATACTCAGAAAGAAAATTTTTGGATGGGTTGTCAGTTAGATCCGCATTAAGAGCCAGAGCTTTTTGGTTCATTGCCGTTGGCATGACGCTGCAGCAGTTTGTCAGGACTACTCTGGTTACTCAATTGGCGGCGTATCTACAAGATATTCATCTTTCCGCTGATAAAATTGGTTTATGTTTGTCGATTTTGGCATTTTTTGGAATAGCCTCTAAGGTTGTGTTTGGAAGAATCAGCGAGAACACTACTGCTAGATGGGCATATGCCATGGTTGTGGGCATTCAGGTGATAGGTGTCGCAGCTTTCATATTTTTGTCTTCAGGCAGTTTCATTTTGATATTTATTTCACTGTCCGTTTTTGGACTCGGCATGGGAGGGATAGGCGCTCTTGGTCCGCTGGCCGTAACAGAACTTTTCGGAATGAAAAACTTTGGAACTCTAAATGGTTTAATTAGGCAGGGAGTTGTTATACCAGGAATTGTAGGACCACTGCTAGCCGGTGCTGTTTACGATAGCCGTGGTAGCTATGATTTAGCTTTTAAAATAATCTTGGGGTTTCTGTTTTTGTCGTTCTTGTGTTTTGTTTTAGCTAGCCCTCCGAAAAGAGAAGAAGATTCTGAAAGTCGAAGGGCCACTTAGCCTAAACTCTTACAAATTTCTGGAGTCTAGCTCCGTCCAAAGTTTCACCGATGTACAGGCTCCCTTCCGAATCTATTCCTACTGCATGAGCGGCTACAAGATCGCCGGAAGTATGCGTGTCGGCTCCCCATCCACCTAGCCATTGGCCATTTTTGGTCATAATTTTCACTCCCGAATGAGGGGAGACCACAGTGACCTCATCAGCATCAGGGCTTGGTCCTTGTCTCATTCCTAGCTCGGCAACATACATGGCGCCATCGCTGCCATGAAGAATTTCATTGGGTCTGTGTACTCCTCCCCATTCTGAAACATATTGTCCTGTGGATGTAAAAATCTGAATCCGACTATTTTCACGATCTGCCACGTAGACAAGTCCGGAAGGATCTACTTCAACGCCGTGAGGAATCATAAATTGTCCTGGACCAGTACCTCTTTCTCCCCACGATCCAATCAGTTTACCTTCTGGTGTGTAATGGTGAACTCTGGAGTTTCCGTATCCATCAGCAATATAAATAGATCCATCAAGCCCAAAAGCTATATCAGTAGGTTTATTGAATGGTTCACCACTTTGTTCAGGAGCGGGTTCATTTGGAGTGCCGAGCATCATCAGTTGCTCACCTTCGGCCGTCCACTTTCGTATGGTATGGTCACCTATGTCTGTGGTCCAGATAGAATCAGCCGGTCCAACTTGTACATGATGAGCTGATGAGAAAGAATTCTCACCCCATGTTGTCAAGATATTCCCATCTTTATCAAGAACGATCATTGGGTGGTCGCTTCTATTGTATGCAAAAATGCGATCCTTACTATCGACACATACGCCTACGACATGATTCCATTCCCAGCCGTCAGGTAAAGGAGCCCAACCAGTCACATTTTCATACGTGTACTCACCATAACTTACTCTCAACGGTTTTTCTGCCATTTAAATCTCCTTAAATTCAACATATCGATTGCTGTGATTGTCGAATTTCACTGCTCTGTAGTGGTTTTTGCTAGGAACGAAACTATACTTCGTTATCTTAACCTGTTCAATAGGGAAATTTTGCCTAGGGTTTATTGACAGTGTTTTTAGGGGAAGATAGACTTTTGAGATACTAATTGGTTAGACGCTATGGTCAAGTAAATGAAGGTGAATTAAGGAGAGCATAATGGCGAAATATAGTTGTGGTGATTGTGGCATGGAAGTACATCCAATAACGTGTGGTAAGTGTGGAACCGAATTAACTCATGTAAATATTGAAAAAGATGACGGCACGACAGTTGGGGTGGCAGAGTGCACTAACGGTTGTGGAAAGATTAAATCCCCAATGTGCTGTGGGCATGACATGGCTGTTGCCTAGTTTGGTGAATCTGAAAGAATCAATTGAATGGGCCGCCTCGGGCGGCCCATTTTTTTATTAAAATTTATATGTTTGGTTATATAAACCAATATTCCTATGTATTGGTTTGTTTTTTCGTTTTAATGTTGGTCTTTTTATTGGCCTATCGCACTTTCTCCCTTAAAACTGCTTTATTGTCTGTCTTAATCGTTCTAATTGTTGCGGCTCTATTTCGAAGTTCCCTCACAACGCCTTCCGAGAAACTAAATGGTATTGAGGATTGGCATTCCCTACAAAATTCGGGAAATCCGATATTGTTGTATTTGTATTCTGACCTTTGAATTGGCTGTTTATCTAGGAAACCTGCAGTTGACAGGTTAGAGAAACGATTAGGTCGGGAGTTGATTCTTATAAGATTGGAAGTGCAAAGCCAGGTTGGGAAACTTTTGTACGTAGAGTACGAGGTAAATTTGGTACCTACATTCATAATTTTTGATCGGTATGGTGGTGTGAAACACAAAACAAACAGTGTGCCTGATTATTCTTTGATTAATTCGATATTGTTTGATAGTTAACTATGCTGGTGTAGCTTTTTTCTTGTTGATAATAGTAGACCCAAATGAAAGTATCAGGCATAAACCAGATAGAAAGATTAACCCCGGGGTAAATCCACTAAAAAGATCGGCCGATACACCAAGAAGAATAGGCCCAATCACACCTCCAACTTCTCCTGCAGTAAAATAAAGCCCACCTACTGCACCTGTTTTTTCACCGCCCACCAAAGATATCAATGTGAGCATTATTATAGGCATTACACCTCTTGAAGAAATTCCGAGAAGGGATAGTGCTCCTATCAGGAGAGAATTCTCAAAATAAATTAAACAAACCGTGCATGCTGCTGCGACACAAAATAAAGAAAAAATAATTGCGCTGTGGGACTGTGGTTTTGCAACCTGGGGGATAATCACCGATCCTATTGCGCCAGTGGCAACTGGAATAGCGGCTAATAAACCTGCTTTTGATGAACCCATGTCTTTTTCAATTAAAATTTCAGGAAGCCAGTTGTTGGTGGCATGATTGAATAGAAACATCCCAAGTACGATTATTAGAATCAATCTCACCTCTCTGATCCGTACTAGCTCAGGAAATGTTTTTATACTGGACAAAAGGTCTTTTTGTTCGCTTGCTTCCGAGTTGTTTGTCTTTAGATCTCTAGCAATCAGAATCCATATTAGCGAAGCGGCAAATGCTACTGCAGATAGAGTTAATAGAGATAATCGCCAACTATTGTTAAATAATGGCATTAGTAGACTGTTGGTGGCGGATAGTACCAGTATTCTGCCTATAGCGGGGGCAGTCAGATAAATCCCCATGGCCCGGCCTCGATCAAATTCAGAAAACCATGTACTGATCAATTTTGGGGCACCAATAGAAATGAATGGTCCGCCTATCCCAAACACCATTACGGCAAAAAGGATGGTTTTGTAATCGACTGCTACAGCTCTGAGTAATCCCGAAATGCCAATAAACAATACTCCAGCCATAATCGTGAATTTGAGACTAAATCTGTCTAATAGCGCGCCAGCTGGGATTGCCGTTAAAATATAAATCAATGGCCAGGCGCCCAAAATGGTACCCATAGTGGAGCGATTTAGGCCTAGATCCTCGCTAACTGGACCTATTAATGGAGGGATCCCGCCTTGTACAACCCCAAACGAAAAATAGGCCAACCAAACCCCGGCCAGCATCACCCATCTATATCGTATATTAGTTTGTGAACATTCTCTCATTAACAATTAGTCTTTTTTATTTAATGCGAAATTGCTCACGCATTACTAAGATTTTGATGTAGTGACTGCGACAGTGCAAGTCACAAATTTTATTTCCTGTCTAGTATTCAAGTAAGAGGTGTATACTTTTTTGCCCGAGCGTGTGTTATGGATAGGAGATTTATAGATGCCTGATAAAAAAGTATTTGTTACTAGAATAATTGTTCCCGATGCAATTGCCAGACTAAAGCAAAATTTTGAAGTTGAGGTTTGGGAAAAGCCTACTCCTCCCCCAAAAGATCTAGTGATGCAAAAAGCTCAAGAATGTGACGGTATGATGATTGAGTCTAATGACATCATGGATGATGAAGTATTTTCGGCTGCCCAACTATTAAAGGTTGTTGGCACGAGGGCTATAGGGATTGACAATATTGACCTGGATTCTGCCACTAGGAATGGTGTTCTTATCGGTAACACCCCTGGAATTTTGCATGAATCATGCGCAGATTTTACATTTGGCTTGATACTTTCCCTAGCGCGCCAAGTGACACGGTCTAATCGAAAAGTCATTGAAGGCGAATGGAAAATTTTTGATCAAACTCCATATTTGGGGACGGATGTATATGGTAAAACTTTAGGATTGATTGGTCTTGGATTGATAGCTACGGCGGTGGCCAAACGTGCAAAAGGATTCAATATGGATATCCTCTATCATTCAAGAACACGAAAACCTGATGTTGAAGAAAAGTATGGGTTACGGTGGGCACCGGATCTGGATGAACTTTTGTCTTCCTCTGACTATGTTTCCGTTCATGTACCGCTTGGACCTGAAACCCAAGGATTTATTGGATCAAAAGAGATTAAAAAGATGAACAAGGACGCATTTTTAATAAATACATCAAGAGGAGGTACGGTAGATCCAGATGCATTGAGAGAAGCGCTAATGGCGGGGGAGATAGCAGGAGCAGCTTTAGATGTCACTTTACCTGAACCAATATTGCCAGATGACCCTTTGGTTCATATGGAGAATGTTATAGTCACACCCCATATTGCCAGCGCTAGTGCCGCCACCCTTCGAAAAATGGGTTTGATGGCAGCGGATAATGTCATATCGCATCTTAAAGGGGAAGCAATGCCAGCTTGTCTAAACCCAGAGGCGGTGGATTAACCGGAGTGCTGAAGTTTTACCTGTTATGAGCCGTAAATATTTTCCTGGACTTTTGATGTTAGTGCTGCTAATTTCTGGATGTTTTCTAGTGGGCAAAAATGAAGTTCAAGATATCTCGTATGATCGTAAACCCACCCCAGAAGCGGTTTTTCCTGTAGTTTCAGAAATTGTCATCAAAGATGTTGAATTACCTACTGTTACCCCAGTTCCTACGGCCACACAAGTTCCAATTTCAAAGCCAACTCAAATACCAACAGTCCAGGCTGCAAGTGAAATAAAAGTTGAAGATAAAACCCTTCAGGAAAAGGTATTTAATTCAATTGTTGGAATAAACTCGTTTAAATATGCCTTAGAAGGAGTGGCTCGAGTCGATGCAGGAGGCATTTTTGTTGGGGTTCCTATATCTGGGTCAGGGAGCGTGACATCTCACACAGCAGTATCCAAATTTGAAGCTAATTTGCTTGGAATAGGCCTTTATGTTGAATCTGCAAAGTTGAGGGACGATATATATACCAGAGAATCTCCTTCAGAAAAATGGAGAGATAGCGAAAATTTGGGCATTGGTCATATCGCGGACGATTTTTGGGCAACTATAGGTGAATCCTTTCTAAAAACAGGCCTGAGTGAAGGTAATGTTTTGGCGACGGAAGAAAAAATCATTTTTCTGTTTAATGGTAGTGGTTCGATTGGTTCTGTTACTCCATTATTTGAGCTGATTGCTACAGAAGAAGAGGCGCTAAGATTTTCTCCCGAGATTTGGGAGGTTCAATTGGAGCTAGATTTGGATGATTACCAAATTTCAAAAGTTACATCCGCATTTTCTTTAAGCAATGGAGGTCTGTTTCTTTCGGAGGTGTTTGGTATGGAGGGTCTGTCCGGCGTGGGCAAAACTGATGTGGAGCTTTTGGTGAATTTCAGTGATATTGGTGAAGATATACAGGTAGAAATTCCTCAATTAACTGATAAAGATTCATGACCCAAAACCACCAAGCCTTCTGTTTCAGCGGCTTTATGCCTCAATTTAGCAACTGGCTTGTATTTTTCTGAGTTTCTGAATCGATCCATATGTTCTGTGGTAGGGAATTCTAATATGACTACTCTTTGCGGGTGCCAACTAGTGTCATCAGATAGAATTTTCCCTCCTCTCACCAAGTATCTGCCACCATATTTCCCTATAATGGACGGGACCTTTTTAATATATCTTCATATATTTCCCAGTTTTTTACTTCCATGCTACTTGTTGAATAAACGTCCGCCTGTATCTCCATATTAATTTGTTGTTGCCAGTATGCCTTTTCCTGGCAATGCTCCTTGCTCCAACTTTGAGTTTGACACAACCGGGACGCCATTAACAATCACGTGACTAAGACCTATGGGTGGTTTAGTTGGATCAGTATAGGTCGATTGGTCTTTTACAGTCATAGGATCAAAAATCACGATGTCGGCGTCTGCTCCTTCTTTTATCCTGCCTTTATCGAGAAATGCCGGAGCTCTTTTCTCTAATCTTCTAGCTGGCATAATGGTCATTTTAGAAATGGCTGACATTAGATCCAAGTCACCTTTTTCCCTCACATGTTCGCCCAGAACTTTGGTGTAGGAGCCGGCCGTTCTGGGATGTCCCTTTCCATCTTCAATGATGCTGTCCGTTGCTATCATAGTTAGGGGGCTTTTTACCGCAGCCGTCATAGAATCTTCTGGTGTGGAGAATGTTATGACCCAACCTCCACTTTCCCGGTATTCGGAAAACGTTTTGGCAGTTAGATATTCTCCGGTATCGGGTCGCATTAGTTGTTCATAATCTATTCCGTAGTGTTCTTGCCAACCTTCATCAAAAAGGGCTGATTCAATTTTTGTCATTCCTGCTGTATACGGATAGCATTCGGTAGTGACATCCAAGCCTGATTGATTTGCGCCTGAAATCATGTCCAGGAGCTGTGGGACTGCCCTCATACCAGTACTGTTAAGGTGTACTACGTGTAGGGGGGCCCCTGTAATTACTGAGGCCGCTATGACTTCTTCCAGTGCCTCGATAGCATTTGATGGTTCCAAATGGCCTTTGCCTCTAAGATGTACGTGGCATGAGGCATTGTATTCCGCTGCGATTTTAAACATCTGGATTACTTCCCAACGACTGGCTCCTCTTGTGTAATCAAGCCCGAATCCCACAGCTAGAGCGCCTTCTTCAAGTCCTTCTCTTATAAGATTTTGCATCTCGATAATTTCAGAGTTTGTGGCAAGCTTCCTACCGGCATCTCCCGATGGCAGAAATACCCCGGGATCATTCATAACTTTCATTCTGACAGGTATATGCCCAATACTGGCACCAAAATTAATAGGGGATTGATTTTCCCACCTAGAATAAAAATGACCTACGTCGTTTGTTCCTACCTCAAGTTCCAAGGTTGTAGTGACTCCATCTAATGCCTGTACCTCAAAAATTTGAGCATCTTGTGGGTGGCAATGTAAATCAATAAATCCTGGACACAATACATGGCTGGAAGCATCTATAATTTGCTCGCCTTCCATTGGAGATTCGCTGATTCTTGTTATCTTACCTTGCGAAATCCCTATATTTTTCAATTGGTCTAAACCGGATTCCGGGTCCATTACGTGAGCTTGATTTATAACTATGTCGTAGTTGGTCATATATTGATAACCTATCTGTTCTGGTTGTGTAGTTAAATGTTTCCTCTTGACCCTAATCGTATTTTGTAAAGTCCAGTTCTAGCAGTCATGAATAGAGTATGCCCATCTTC
>CAYMZR010000050.1:0-13834 GCA_964394975.1 uncultured Dehalococcoidia bacterium
GATGAATTAGTTGAACCGGGAACTCAGTTAGCTGGTGGGAAGATTAGAGATGTGAATCTTTACAGCATTGGAGCTTTGGTACATAACTTGGGAGCCTCAGCTATTAATTTTCCAAGAATCCCTGATGAGTATGACAAGTTATTTGAAGTTGCTAACAAAGCTGCTCAAATATCGGATATGGTTATTTTCACTGCTGGTAGCTCTGTCAGCTCTAGAGACCTAACGGCGAAAGTGATTAATGATATGGGGAATCCAGGGGTTTTAGTTCACGGATTATCTGTCAAACCTGGTAAGCCAACCATACTTGGAATGTCTGATGGCAAGCCAATAATTGGGTTACCAGGCAATCCTGTTTCTGCGATCACGATATTTAGGGCTGTTGTAGACCCGCTGATAAGGTTGATTTCTGGTACAAAAGAAACTCCCATTGATAAGGTTATAGAAGCCGTAGTTGACACTGACTTGCCGTCTAGTAGTGGACGAACAGATTACGTCAGAATACGTTTGAGGTACGATCAAGGTACTGTTAGGGCTGTTCCGGTTCATGGTAAATCCAATTTAATTTCGACTCTTCTGTCCTCAGATGGATATGTTGAGATAGATGCAAATTCATCAGGCATTTACCAGGGTACTGCAATAGAGGTAAATTTAGATTAATTTCAAAGGTTAATAATGGTTCAAGATGACTTCGAAAGAAATTATTTTCTGAAGGATATCCCTCTTCAGGCGGCTCAAGATAAGTACAACAATCATCTGAACGAAATTAAATTTACGGACACTAGGACCACTGAAAGGGTCGCGATAAACGATTCAGTGGGCAGGGTTTCAAGTGAATCTGTCTTCGCAAAAATATCCTCCCCTCATGTTACAACTTCTGCAATGGATGGGATTGCAATCAAGTACGGTTCTTCTATTGGAGCCACTGAAACAAGACCAATTAAATTGTACGAAGGGTCGGATTTTGTGTGGGTAGACACAGGTGATCCGATTTCGGAGGGATTTGATTCCGTAATTATGATAGAAGACTTGGAGAGATCAACTAGTAATGAAGTAGTTATTCGTAGTCCCGTTGCTCCTTACCAGCATGTTAGGAAAATCGCGGAGGATATTGCAGCTCCTGAATTATTGATTCAAAAAGGAACTGTCATCAGATCTCTGGATTTGGCCTGCTTAGGAGCTTCGGGATTGTCAGAAATTGAGGTGATCTCACATCCAAAGATTTGTTTTATTCCCACTGGTACAGAATTGGTAAAAATAGGCCATGCGCCTAGATCAGGCCAAATAATTGAATTTAATTCTGTTTTTATGTCCGCATTGGTTCAAGATTGGGGAGGTGAAGCATTCGTCCTAGACCCCGTTCCAGATGATCCACTTCTTTTAGAAAAAGCTGTATTGGAAGCTGTGAAAAATTGCGATATTTTGGTCGTGATTGCAGGCTCCTCTGCTGGTTCCGAGGATTTTACTTCCGCTGTTATAAATAAAGTAGGTGAAGTGGTAGTGCATGGCGTTGCTATTCGACCTGGTCATCCAGTGATATTGGGTTCAGTTTTTGGTAAACCTGTAATGGGAATGCCGGGATACCCTTCTTCAGCACTTGTAACTGCTGAACTGTTTTTAAAACCTATGATTTTAAACTTTTTATCCTCCAACCAAATTGTTCCTGATACATTGGAATCAGTTATGGGCAAGAAGATTTCCTCACCGCTAGGAGAGGAAGAATTTTTGAGGGTAGTTGTCGGCTCTGTTGATGGTTCATACGTAGCAAACCCAACAACCCGTGGCGCTGCCATGACACTGTCGATTGCTAAATCTGACGGGGTTATTGCAATACCGGCTTCTTCAGAAGGTTTGGAAGAAGGGGCGAAGGTACGAGTATTTTTGAACAGACGACGTTCTGAGGTGACAAATACCCTCTTGATATCTGGAAGTCACGACATAGCTTTGGATATATTAGCTAGTGAACTAACATCACTGCAAAATGGAATAAGGTTGATTTCATCAAGTGTCGGGAGCGTTGGTGGCCTTTTGTCGTTATCCAAAGGGTTCGCTCACATGGCGGGAACTCATCTGCTTGACGAAGACACTGGAGAATACAACGTGTCCGCTATTAAGCGTCACATTACAAATGAAAAAGTACATATTTATGATTTTGTTGGTCGTACTCAAGGGATAATGGTTCAAAAAGGGAACCCTAAGGGGATAAAGGAAGTAAAAGATTTGTTGGGAAATGGTACGAAATTTTTGAATAGGCAAAGAGGTTCTGGAACTCGAGTCTTATTTGATTTCTTGCTTAAACAGTCAGGGATAGATTCCGAAAACATAATTGGATACGATAACGAGGAATACACCCATTGGAATGTTGCCGCCGCAGTGTCTTCGGGATTTGTGGACGCCGGGATAGGAATTATGGCAGCAGCACTGGCTAGTGACCTCGAATTTATACCTTTGGAAAATGAAAGATATCAAATAGCGGTCCCATCTAAATTTATAGGTTCCATGAAAAATGTAGACATACTTTTGGAAAGTCTATTGAGCGAAAATTTAAGAAAACAAATAGACGCCCTTGGAGGATATGATGTTTCTCTGATGGGAAATATCGCAGCCATAGTAGGTTGATATAACTAGAGATGAGCGAACTAACAGGAATTCTATTAGCCGGTGGTAAAAGCAGGCGACTAGGGCGGGACAAGGCCCAAGAAATGATTGGCGGGCGAAGAATCATTGACAGGGTAATAGACAGCCTCAAAACAATCTCAACATCCCAGACCGTCGTGGTTGATCGATGGGAACGAATCGAAGAATTAAGCATAGACAGCCAAATGAATTATGTGGTTGATTCTTACGATAATTCGGGTTCTTTAGGTGGATTGTATTCAGGTTTGGAACAATGCCCTACCCGTTGGGCTCTTCTTGTTGCCTGTGATATGCCGTTTTTATCGGCAGGGTTATTTGAGTTTATGATCACAAAAATTTCAAACGAAGACTTAGATGTTGTTATACCGAGATTTGAAGGAAGGTTGCAGACGACGCATGCCCTTTACAGTAAATCTTGCCTCGAACACATAGATGGTCGTTTGAAAGATGGTCTACTTAAAATGGATGGATATTTCAACAATGTTAATGTATGCGAAATATCGCAAGATGAAATTCTTAAAATAGAAGGTTCCAAATACAGCTTTTTTAATGTTAATACTGCCGAAGATTTAGATTTAGCTATATGGATGGACAAAAATACTTATGGCGATTAATTTGACGGTGGAGCTCTTTGGGAACAGTCGAGTTATAACGGGCCAGAAGTTAATTGACTTACGGTTTTCAAAGTCAGAGGTAGATATTTGCGATGTTATACAAGAACTGGGACAACGGTTTCCGACGCTAGATGGGAAAGTATTGGATTCCAGTACCAAAAGTCTTTTGCCGAGTTATGCGTTGAATCTAAACGGGGTCGGATTTAAGGACGCAGCTCAGATTGAATTGGCTGACGGTGACTCAATACTAATACTGCCGAGCCAGGCCGGAGGATAAGTTGTTTGGCTACAACAATAAGGTATTGATAATAGATGTTTCTTCTAAATCATGGAAATGGGAAGATTTGGAAGAAAATGTCGTGAGAGATTTCATTGGAGGGAGTGGGCTTGGTGCCTATCTGCTGTATAAACATTGCCCCACGGGTGCGGACCCTCTTTCGCATGCCAATCCTCTAATATTTTGTGCTAGTCCCTTGGTAGGAAGTAGGCTTACTACTACATCTAAATTTGCAGTTGTTTCCAAATCGCCTCAAACAGGATTTATCGGGGATTCTTTATCTTCGAGTTCAATAGCTCTATCTATTAAAGGGGTGGGAGCAGACGCTGTGGTAATTACAGGTGCATCGAGAGAATGGGTTTCTCTTGTGGTGGATAAAACTGGTGTTAGATTCAATGAGGCTTCCAATCTTCTTGGTACTACTACCTCAGTTACAGAAAGAAGTTTAACGGATACATTAGGAAGGGGTTATGACACTGCTTGTATAGGTCCTGCTGGAGAGAATCTGGTTAGGTTTGCTAGTATCAGCAATGATGGAGGTAGGCAGGCCGGACGTACAGGTAACGGCGCTGTTATGGGTTCGAAAAAAGTAAAGGCTATTTCTTTCAAAGGACATACAAAGGTACCTTCCTTTAATGAAAAGGCTCTCTCAAAAATTAGGATAGACCTGAATCATAAAAGTTTAGGTGAGGCCACAGAGAAATATAGAACCCTGGGAACAATGGCAAATCTATCGGTGTTTGAACGATTGAAAATACTTCCAACTGGGAATTTTAGAAACCAGTCAAATAAAGATTTTCAAAATATTTCCGGAGAGGCTATACATACAGAGGAAAAAGTATCAACTTCTCATTGCGCTAACTGCACTATTGGGTGCGAAAAGTTGGTAACCATTCCAAACAGTGGTTCAAAAAAAGTCAGGCTGGAATATCAATCACTCTTTGCTATGGGCCCTCTTGTCGGCATATCCGATAGAGAGACGATTCTCAAAAGCAGCAAATTTTGTGACGAGGCCGGTATGGATACTATCAGTGCGGGATCTACATGTGCCTGGTTTATGGAATGTATGCAAAAAGGATTGGTACCTGAGTCATGGCTAAAACTCTTGCCTAAATATGATAGCGAAGAAGATCTCCTTTCCAAATTATTGACATCAATTGCCGAAAGGTCAGGAATTGGGGATATATTGGCGGAAGGTAGCGCGAGAGTAAGTGAAGAAATTGGACTTGGAAGCGATGAGTTTGCAATGCATGTTAAAGGTCTAGAGATGCCGGGATATGAACCAAGGTCACTTCATACGATGGCTCTAGCATTGGCTGTTAGTACGAGAGGGGCATGCCACAATAGGTCGTCAGCATATGAATATGATTTCTCCTCAGACTCCGATCAATATGAGCAATCGTCAAGAGGTAGGATGGTCGTCGAAGGGGAAGACTATGGTGCCGTAATGGACTCGCTGATTTGGTGTAAGTTTGTGCGACGAGTATTTGAAGATTTTTATGACGAATCTTCCGAAATTCTCAATAATATAACTGGATGGGATATAGACCCAAACCAGCTTGCCCAATGTGGTGAAAGAATAAATAATCTGAAAAAGCAATTTAACATAAGGGAAGGATGGAATAGGAGTCATGATAATTTACCAAAGAGGATATTTTCTGATCCTCTAATTAATGGTGAAAAGGTGAGCTCAATTAGCGAGTCCGAATTGGATAACATGATTGAATATTATTATGATGCAAGAGGTTGGACTTCGGATGGAATTATTCCTTCAGAAAAACTTGTAAGTTTGGGCATAAAATCCTAGACGGCGGCGATATGGCTTCAGCTGGTGAGGAAAGAAAACGCAGGAATGAACTACGTAGGGAATTAATTGATAAATTTCCCCGCGATAGATCCTCGTTACTTCCTGCTTTGCACTATCTTCAGGAAACATTTTCATTTGTGCCTGATTGGGGAATAGAAGTCTTGGGCTGGCATTTGGGGATCCCTTCTAGTGAAGTATATGGAGCCGCAACAACCTATTCAGAGTTATCTCTGTCCCTACCTAGTCATACAATAGTACTAGTTTGCGATGGTGTGGCCTGTAGAGAAAAAGGCGCCATTCAAATACTTGAATTTTTGAAAGAAAAAAAATTTGATGGTGTTGAAATAAAAACTACTGATTGTGCATTCATGTGTTCAGTGGCACCTGTAGTATCTGTGGATCACACATGGTATGGCAGACAAGTTCCTGATAATTCTTTAGTGGAATTGATAGAGGGCTAAAGTGAATACTGAAAAATTTCTAAACTCAATAATATCGAAACATCAAAAGCAGGATTCAGAAGTACTGGTTCAAATCAGCCAATGTAGTTTGGCCGTTGGAGCGGAAGGAATCTTCAATACTTTGAAGGAAAGATTGCCCGACGATATATCAGTTGATTATTCAGGATGTGATGGAGCGTGCTTTGTTGCCCCTAAAATTCATTATGAGAAAGACATTGGACACTATTTAGAGGATATTTCTGTAGCTAACTCAGCCGATTTAGTCGTCAGTGACTATATTGATTCCCAAACCAGGATTGTTTTGGAAAATGCCGGATCAATAAGTGCAAGTGGTATTTATGGGTATCTTGGGAGTATGGGGTTTTCGGCTCTTGGGAGGGTTCTTGAGCAATCGCCTGAAGAGATAGTTGATCTTATAGAAGGTTCGGAGCTTAAGGGTCGAGGTGGGGCCTATTTTCCAGTTTCTGTTAAGTGGCGATCAGCCTTAACTATAAATTCGCAGGAAAGGCATTTAGTGGTTAATGCAGAAGAAGGGGAACCCGGTGTGTTTAAAGATCGCCATGTGATGGAAAGTGTTCCATTTCGCTTGATAGAAGGGGCGTTAATTGCGGCTTATGCCACAAGGTGCACATCAATCAGATTGTACGTTAACGCAGAAGCTCATCTGTCCTTTAATAGAATGCAGAAAGCATTGGATATTTGCCGCGCTGAGGGTTTTTTGGGCTCGAAAATAATGGGAACGGATTTTACAATTGAAATAGAGATTATGAAGGGAGCAGGTGGTTATGTTTGCGGAGAAGAATCCACCTTACTTAACACCATAGAGGGGAAAAGAAGAGAGCCTCGCCTAAGACCACCTTTTCCGACAGAATCAGGTTTGAATCAGCAGCCGACAATTATTAACAATGTTGAAACCTTGTGTAATCTTCCATGGATCGTTCTGAATGGATCAGATGAATTCAAGAAAATCGGAGATATAGATACACCTGGCACCAAGATAATTAGTCTGAGTGGATCAGTGAGCACTCCTGGGGTTGTCGAAGTGCCAATGGGTTCGAATCTAGAAGATTTGCTTATTAAATATGGCGATGTTTCGAATATGGATGATCTCTCTGGCATTGCCATAGGCGGACCGTCAAGTGGGGTTATAACCTCCTCAGAGGCCGCAAATTTGTCTATTGAGCCAGGATTCATAGATGGCAAATCAGTCATGTTAGGTGCCGGGGGGGTAATAGCTTTGTCAAAGGAAACAGATGTACTTCAGGTCGTTAGAAAACTTTCTGAATATAATGCGAATGAATCCTGTGGTAAATGCACCCCTTGCAGGGAAGGAACTCAGCGGCTGCTTGAAATGATGGGTACTGGCCCCAAAGGAGCTCTGATCGATTGGACTGGATTAGGCAGTCTCGCTGAAGTGATAAATGCAGCCTCTCTTTGCGGCTTGGGTCAGGCCGCTGGGAATCCAGTACTAAGTTACAACACACACTTTCAGTAAATGTAGAAGGGGTCAAAGGAAGAGGCAAAATGACGCAAATTAGCATCAATGGCAAAGAAATAAATGTCCCAGAGAATAGCTCTGTTTTAGATGCGATAAACATTTCTGGGACACCTATTGCTCAGCTATGCAAAGATCCAGACATGAAGGCCATCGGGGCCTGCCGTACTTGTCTAGTGGAGATCGATGGGGTCCGGGGTTACCCCGCTTCTTGCTCTACTCCTGCCTCTGAAGGTATGAAGATTTCAACCAAAGGCAATCAGTTGGATTTTATTCGCAAGGGTGTCTTGGAACTTACTGCTGGAATGGTCGATTCAAATAAAGATGATTTTAAAGAATTGTCTAGGACTATTGATGCTAATGAGGCTGCTGCTGACGCGTGGAAATCCAGGATTCGTGAAAAAATAGATGACAGTAACCCCGTTTTCAATATTGAAATGGAATCTTGTATTCTTTGTGGCCGCTGCGCTCAGGCGTGCCAATCCGGACATCAATTTATTGGGGCTATCGATCTTTTGGGTTCATCTAAACATGCGAGAATCGGGACTTTTATGGATCGCCCTTTGTTGGAATCAATTTGCACAACTTGTGGTCAATGCCTATCAGTTTGTCCAACTGGAGCAATTTCTACAAAAACAAAACCTCCAGAGGTTTCCAAGACTATAACAACTACATGCCCCTATTGCGGTGTCGGCTGCGGGATAAAAGCACAAGTATCACCCGATGACACCATCGTAGAAATGCTAGATGATCCTGAGAACGACTCTAGTCTGGGAATGCTCTGTGTGAAAGGGCGATTCGGGTATACATTTGTTCACCATGAGGATCGCCTAACAGAACCTCTGATACGGAGAAATGGAAAATTAGAACCTGCCAATTGGGACCAGGCATTGGACCTGATAGCTGAAAGGCTCAGTGGATACGACGGAGATAGTTTTGGCACATTGTGTTCGGCAAAGGCAACCAACGAAGACGGGTACCTGCAGCAGAAGTTCTCACGTTTAGTGATGCAAAGTAATCACATAGATCACTGTACAAGGCTGTGCCATTCACCGTCTGTAGAGGCGATGTTAACCTCTCTAGGAAGTGGTGCCACCAGTAATTCATACGTTGACTATGAAGAAGCAGGGTGTTTGGTAATAATAGGATCTGATGCTAATTCAAACCATCCTGTGGCTGCCTCTAGGATGCGACGCGCCGTAGTTGAACGAGGTGCGAAACTTATTGTTATAAACCCGCGAAGAATAGACATGTGTGACTACGCGGATATTTGGTTACGCCCAAGACCAGGCACAGATGTTGCCTTGTTGAACGGAATGGCTAATGTGATTTTGAATCAGGGTTTGTCAAACGAGAACTTCATAGAAAGTCGAACCGAAGGGTATGAAGATTGGTCAGATATCGTAAGTAAATATACTCCAGGATATGTCGAAGCTATAACCGGAGTCGCAGCTGATGATATAGTCGCTGCTGCCCATATGTATGCCACACCTCCTTTTAGTGGTTCCTGTCTTATTTGGGGGATGGGTATCACACAACACACAATGGGAACCGCTAACGCTCACGGATTGCTAAACCTAGCTTTTTCTACGGGACAGCTAGGAAAACCGGGTTCCGGCATCTCTCCTTTAAGAGGTCAAAATAATGTACAAGGTTGTGGGGATGCGGGATGTTTGCCAAATGCCTTTCCAGGTTATCAAACAATAAATGCTGATTCTGTTGAAAAATTTTCAAACGCTTGGGGGGGAAACAAGTTACCTGATAAATCAGGATTAGTAGTAACTGATATGGTTCGAGAGATTGACAACGGCCGTATTAAAGCGATGTATATCACAGGAGAGAACCCTCTTTTAAGCGAGCCTGATTTGAATCATGTTGAGGAGTCTTTCAAGAAATTAGAATTATTGGTAGTTCAAGACATTTTTCTTCATGAAACTGCCCAGATTGCAGATGTGGTTCTGCCGGCATGTTCCTTTGCAGAAAAGGACGGTACTTTCACAAATAGTGAAAGGAGAGTTCAAAGAGTAAGGGAGATAGTCAAGCCAGTCGGTTCATCTAGGCCCGATTGGGAAATAATCTGTGATTTAGCTCAGCGTCTTTCCGTTAGTAGGAATTTGGGTTTAGAAGAACAATTTGAATATTCAAATGCCTCTGAAATATGGGATGAAATGTCTGCTCTTACACCTATGATCTCAGGAATAACATACGAGCGTCTTGAAAATGGTGGTATTCAATGGCCGTGTCCCGACGTCGACCATCCTGGTACAAGGTTTCTATATGAACATGATTTTCCCAGAGGTCCGCGGGCTAAATTCGTTGGTTTTGACCAAGGACCTGCTTCAGATGAACTGCCTACAGAAAGATTTCCGTTGATATTAAACACAGGGAGAATTCTGTACCACTGGCATGGCGGAACTATCACAAAACGGGCGGAGGGACTGCTAGCCAGAGCTTCTGAGCTATTGATAGCAATAAGCCCAGAAGATGGTGAAAAATACAATGTCACCGATGGAGAGTGGATAACTGTTAAATCAAAAAGAGGGATGATTGAAGGTCGTGTGTCATATTCAGACAAAATGAGATCTGGTGAGATATTTGTGCCTTTTGTGAAACTTCAAGAACATGCAGCGAACTTTTTGACCAATGCTGCTTTGGACCCGAATTCTAGAATCCCAGAATATAAAGTTTGTGCAGTCAGGTTGGAGAAAAATTAGATGGCTACATTAGGTTCGACAGGAAAGGCAGAGGCGCAACAGTTTGATAGAAAAAGGAAACTATTTTTGGTTCCTCTTGTTAGCATACCGCCTCAATTAGAAGAGCAGATTTCAGAGCTTGCCGACACTCATTGGGGACAGATAAGAGAGCAATTGCAAAATTTGGAGAAATCCCTAGGTACTATTCGACATGTTTTTCATGAATTAATTCATGATGAAGGGGAAGCAGGAGTGCAATTGTTGTCACAAATTGCCCCCAGGTCTGCGTCATTAGTAAAGGAAATCACCGATTCTTCTGGTCATTTGGAGCAGACAGAAGATCAAGATTTGCTTTTTGAACTATCTGACTGGCAGCGGTGTCTTTCCATGGGACTAGTTAGTCAAAAAGTGTCAAGTTTGGCATCAGAAAGCTATCAAACAGCAATGAATGATAGATACGTACACATAGGAGCCAAGATTGATGAGGTTTTGGAAGAAGATGGTGTGGCAGCTTTATTCATATCGGAAGACCATAGAGTCCAATTCCAGTCTGACATACAAGTGTTTTATGTGTCGCCACCGACTCAAAATCAATTAAAACAGTCTGTGTTAGACCTTATACAAAAAAGCTTTGAGGAGAATCAACCAGAACCCGATGAAAACCCTTCAAATAGTAATGAAAAGGAAGTTGAATGAGTGAAAACACACCCCCAAACAGAAGTAGAGAATGGTTCGATACTCCAGAACTTTATGGATGGTTAAGAAGGGCCGGATTTAAAGCTGAAGGATTTAGCGAATCTTCATACGAAGGCAAGCCTATCATAGGCATTTGCAACACTTGGAGTGAGCTGACTCACTGTAACTCGCACTTAAGAGATCTGGCCGAATCTGTAAAGATAGGTGTGTGGCAGGCGGGAGGATTTCCTATGGAATTCCCAGTCATGTCGTTGGGAGAATACAACATGAAGCCGACAACCATGCTGTATAGAAATCTTCTTAGCATGGATGTTGAAGAATCGATAACCGCAAATCCTCTAGATGGCGTTGTTCTTTTGGGGGGTTGTGACAAAACTACTCCTGCCTTACTAATGGGTGCAGTTAGTGCTGATATACCTGCTATTTTGGTGACGGGTGGACCACAGCTGAAAGGAAACTGGAAAGGTGAAGAATTGGGTTCATGCACTGACTGTCGCCGATATGAAGTCGAACTCAGAGCCGGAACCATCGATGAAGATGACTGGGCTGAGTTACAAAGCTGCATAGTTAGAAGCAATGGTCATTGTATGACTATGGGAACTGCCTCAACGATGGCAACTATGGGGGAAGCATTGGGCATGGCATTGCCAGGAAATGCAGCGATACCTGCCGTAGACTCCCGTCGAAAGCAGCATGCTGAAGAAGCCGGTAGGCAAATTGTGAAAAATGTGGGTTCGAATCTTACACCTTCGAAAATAATGGATGAAAAAGCTTTTGATAATGCGATCAAATGTTTGCACGCAATAGGTGGTTCAACGAACGCGATAGTTCACTTGACGGCTATTGCAGGTAGAGTTGGTATAGACCTTACCTTAGAGAGATTCGATGAATTGTCTAAAACCACACCGTTTTTACTAAACTTGAAACCATCTGGCCAATATTTGATGGAAGACTTTTATTATGCTGGGGGCGTACCCGCTTTGATGGGTAGAATCGAGAGTCTTTTGGATTTAGACAACATTACTGTCACTGGAAGAAGCTTAGGTGAGAATATTGCTGGGCATCTTGTTCATAACGAAGATATTATTAGACCCATGAGCAACCCTCTAGACCCTGAAGGAGGTTTGGCAGTCCTGTACGGGAATATCGCACCGACCGGGGCGATCATAAAACCTACTGCAGCATCACCAGATTTAATGGTACACAAAGGGAAGGCGATAGTATTTGAGGATCATGATGATCTAGGCAATCGCATTGATGATCCGGATCTTGAAGTATCGCCGGATGACATTTTAGTCATGAAAAACAGCGGACCCATTGGTGGTCCAGGGATTCCTGAATGGGGATTTCTACCCATCCCAAAGAAGATTTTGGCGACAGGAGTGAGAGATATGGTCAGGTTGAGCGATGCCAGGATGAGTGGAACTGCATTCGGTACTGTCGTTGTGCATGTGACTCCAGAGTCTGCTGGTGGTGGGCCGTTATCTGCCATAAGAGATGGGGATATGATCGAGATAGATGTACCTAACAGAAAGCTAAATATACTGATTACAGACGAAGAATTGAAAGAAAGGTTGAATACTCATGAAAATGAAGCCCCTGAATTTAAGCGCGGTTATAAATGGCTGCACGCACAACATATTTTGCAAGCAGATAAAGGCTGTGACTTCGATTTTTTGAGGGCCGAATCTCTGCAAATGGGCTAGATATTGTATTTACGGTGGCTACATCTATGGAGGGGAGAACCCTATGGGAATGAAAGAAAACTTTAGAGATAAAGCTAGAGATGAATTAACCTGGAATCTTACCAATTTGGCCGGTGTCAAAGCACAAATGAGTGAACGTGGACGGCCAGAAGAAAAAGTGGAAAACTCTTGGTATCAAAGGTCATTGGGGGTTATAGACATCACAGATGGGCCAATAAAATGGATAAGCATTTTGAAGAGAGACCGGAGCAAGGATAGTCCCCCCAAATGGTGGGTGGTGATGGGGATTCCATTTGACGGCAATGGCTCTAGTATCCAAAAAATTGGAATAAAGACGGATAGGAAGAAAAATTTTCCTTTATTCGGCAAGATAGTTGACGTCACTTGGAAGGGCGATGACGGTGTCAGCGGTCTTATAAACACACTCTCCCGGGACGTTGCAATCAAGGAATTGTCAAAAAAAATCGGTAATCTGGAAATTAAAAGTCAGTCGGAGATATTTCAAGGTTGGACATTGACCTCAGACAAGAAATTCGCTCCGACTAGCCAAGACTGGGAAGTTATAGAAAATATCGCTAAATCTATTCTTTCAGCACCTAGGGCTTTATAAAATATATTCGATTATTTCTGTAGATTATTCTTGGTGGATTTGAACTTTGATTGAACCAGTAGTTTTGTCATATGCACATTCAAATCCCTTCTGAATATCGTCGAGTGAGTATTTATGGGTAACAATTTCGCTCAGTTTATTTTCTTTTTGGGAAAGTAGTTCAATTGCCATCTCGTAATCGTGGTAGCCGTTCAATACTCCGTAGCACGAGGAGAATATAAAAGATTGTTCTTTCAACAATGGTTGCAGCCAGTCAAATTGCAATGGGGTTCTGAATCCGCCTAGAATCACTATTCGACCTTGCATCCGCGTTGATTCAACTGATTGAAGTAAAGTGGCGTTGTTTTTGCCGCCTACAGTTTCTACAGTAAGGTCAGCGCCTCTCCCACCGGTATTTTCTAGTATCAAATCTTCGAAATTTCCATCCGAGGGATCACAAGCGTAGTCAGCACCCAAAAATAATGCCATGTTAGCTTGCTGTTCATGCCGGGCTGTAACGAAAATTTTTCCAGCGCCCAGAGCCCTCGCCGCCACAACCGCCGTCAGCCCGATTGTCCCTGAACCTAGAATTGCTACACTTTCCCCTCCTGTCATGAGTCCGCGTCTGATTCCGTGCACAGATACAGCCAAAGGTTCAACAAGTGCGCCTTCTTCCCAAGTCATAGAATCTCCGATCTCATAACATCCTATTGCTTTACGATTTATAAATTCTGCAAATCCACCACCTTCAGCTATGGCCATATCCTGGCACTGACGGTACTGTCCCATTCTGCAGTACCAACACTTTGAACAGGCCCTGCCCTGCCCTATAGTTTCTATAGCCACTCTTTGACCGATCAGG
>CAYMZR010000051.1:0-13344 GCA_964394975.1 uncultured Dehalococcoidia bacterium
CAAGCTGCAGCTAATTCCATACCAGCTCCCAAAGCGTATCCATTAATCTTTGCGATTACCGGAACGGGTAACGTCCTAATTCTTGAGAAAAGACTATGTAATGAGCCTATGAATATCTTCGCAGTATCCGTATCCAGACTCTCGAGTTCCACAATGTCTGCTCCACCCACAAACGACTTTTGTCCTGCTCCTGACAGAATTACAGCCCTGACATCTGGGTCATCGGCAACGGCATCGAAAGAGCGTGATAATGCATCTATCCCTTCTGAATTTAATGCATTTAATTTCTTTGCTCGATCATAGGTAATGGTTACGAAATGACCAGTTCCCGCCAATGTGTTTTCTGAAAGAACCTTCATCGCCGTACCTTCTCAAGTCATTTAAATCACTTTGTGTTGTCAGCTCCAAGGAATGGAGTTGCATGCATATTCAATAAGTTGATCACATAAGGTTATTATACGAAAAAATTTCTCGAGGAGGACAAGATGAAAGTAGGATTTATAGGCCTTGGTGGCATCGGAAAACCAATGGCGATTAATATCGCGAGGTCAGGGTTAGAACTTACAGTTACAGATCTTCGGGATCAACCCTTGAGAGACCTTGAGCAATACGGCGCTAAAGCTGTCCTTAGTCCCCGAGAGGTAGCTGAATTATCCGACATAGTTCTAGCTAGTCTGCCTTCCAATGAGGCTAGCCTAGAAGTAGCACTTGGGGTAGATGGAGTTCTCTCTGGCACTAAGAGTGGTGATATTTACATAGAATTAAGCACAATTAGTCCAGAAATTGTTCATACCATCGTAGAAAAAGCATCAGCTAAAAGCGTGAATGTGCTAGACGCACCGGTGAGTGGCGGACTTGAACAACGCGAGGAAGGAACACTATCAATTATGGCTGGAGGTGACGCAAATATTCTTTCACAGGCAATGCCTGTCCTAAAAACCTTTGGAGACAAAATATTTCACACTGGTCCCAACGGAACCGGAGCGTCAGTAAAGCTAATAAACAACATGCTTGCCGGAATCAACATGGTCGCCACAATGGAGGCTCTTGTACTCGGTGTTAAAGCGGGACTGAGTGTGCAAACAATAAAAGAGGTGATCGGCGCCAGCAGTGGAAATAATCAGGTCTTTGAAGGTTTAGTTGATAAAATCACTACTATTAACCCTAAGCCGCCGACAGGTCGGACCGCCAATCAAGGTTTGCATACAATTGGAAAAGATGTCAGATTGGCCAATGAAATGGCTCAAAACTTATCTGTCCCTTTATCACTTGGTTCATCGGCTCTACAACCTTTCCTTGCGGGTTTGGCAAAAGGCTGGGCTGATAAAGAATATTGGGTCATTATGGAATTGTTCGAGCAACTTAGCGATGCTAGCATACGACCAAGTAAGATGAAGATATAAAAATTTAACTTTTTAGAGCCACTCCACTTTTTATAGCCGCAATTTTCACATTTTTTGCAACTTCGTATGCGACATCCGTATCGAATATGCTTGGCATAATATAATCATTGTTCAAATGATTGCTCGGTACTCCATCAGAAATAGCTAAGGCAGCTGCCATTTTCATTTCATCAGTAACTTTTTGAGCTCTAGCATCTAAAAGGCCTCTAAACATTCCCGGAAAACACAAGGCATTGTTTACTTGATTGGGATAGTCTGATCGACCAGTTGCCATCACTGCCACATACTCATCAATTTCTTCAGGCCAAATTTCAGGATCCGGGTTAGCCATCGCTAATACAATGGGATCCTTGTTCATCATTTTGACATCTTTCGGAGAAAGAACTCCAGAGCCTGACAAACCTATAAATATATCTGCACCAACAATAGCCTCCGTGAGGTTTCCAGAAACATTATCCGGATTTGTTGCCTGCGAATATTCTCTCCAGACAGGATTTTGCTGATAGCTCTGATTCTTATCTAAAATTCCTTCTTTATCCACACCAATAATGTTTCTGATACCGGATTTAATTAATAGCTTGGCAGTAGCTACCCCTGCTGCACCAATACCAACTTGTACCACTTTTAATTCTGACCATTCTTTTTCAACTACTTTCACTGCGTTATATAAGGCTGCCAAAATAACTATCGCAGTACCGTGCTGGTCATCGTGGAAAACTGGAATATCTAATTCTTCATGGAGCCTTTGTTCGATTTCAAAACATCTCGGAGCAGAAATATCTTCCAAATTTATTGCCCCGAACCCAGGAGAAATCAGCTTTACAACCTCAACTATTTTGTTTGGATCATTAGTATCTAGAGCTATTGGCCAGGCATCTACGTCTACCAGTTCCTTTAACAATTGAGCCTTTCCTTCCATTACAGGTAAAGCAGCGGAAGGGCCTATATTACCCAGGCCAAGTACAGCAGACCCGTCAGTTACAACAGCTACCGTATTCGATTTACTTGTCAAATTCCATACGGATTCAGGTTTCTTTTGAATCGCGCTACTTATCCTTGCTACGCCAGGGGTGTAAACAATAGACATGTCACTTCTGGTTTTAATAGGAGTTTTACTACGCATTTCTATTTTCCCACCCAGATGTCTCAAGAAAACTTGGTCTGATACGTTTATTATTGTTACGTCATCCACGAGTTCAACAACGTTACTTAGCATCCCTGAATGCGCCTCATCTCGAGCATTTATGGTGATATCACGAACCATATGACTCCGACCTGAAGATACAATATCAATTGCCCCAATATCACCGCCAGCAGCACTTATAACCGTAGTGATTTGGCCTAACATGCCCACCTCGTTTGGATATGAAATTCGTATAGTAATACTATGGGCGGCCCCAGGTTGTCTATTAATATTCAAAAGAAGCCTCCTCCGATAAGCCATATAACCTGATAACCTTAAAATATTCTCCGGCACAGGACAACAAGTATTAATTTCTTCTGATTTCTACATTAGTGCGATCACATCACCCTAGCAGTATATCGATTTTATACATTCCATTATCGGAGCTTACTTTTTGCACTAAAAACCAGAGCTATAGTAACAATTGTCAAAAATAAAAAACCCAAAAAAATATTGGTATAGCTTCCAATAACATCAAATCCGATTCCGGCTATCATTGGGCCGGCGGAAAATCCCACAACTGCTGATGCCCTGTTGATGCCGTATATTCCACCAACATTGTTTTTGCCGAAATAGCTAACTAACAACAAAACCAGAACAGTAGATTGAATCCCATCTGAAAGTCCACCAAGAACACCTGAAATCCCTGCTGTTAAAAAAGTACCCGCAAGTATAAGAACTATTATTGAAAAAGCCCTAGTAGAAACAGCGAGCAGAATCAGAGAACGTGGGGTAAATCGGTCTGCCGAGACCCCACCAAGCAAACCTCCCACAGCTGACGCTAAAAACCGAAGGCTAACAGTAGCAACTGCGGCCTCTGGACTTAAACCCTGACCAACAAGGAAAGGGACTATATGCAACCCAATACCTGCAGTGGCAATACCAGTAAGAAATACCGTGGTTGTTAGAAACCAATATTCCTTGGTGTGAAGGACTTCCGATAAAGAAACTTCATTAGATGTACAATTCTCAGACTCACTCACATATTTATTTACAGCAAAGTTGTTAGGGGAACGAACAAACATCAGGATGGGAAGTAGCCCTATCAAAAACATGATAGCGGCTAAAACCATCCATCCATGTCTCCAGCCAAATTCTGTAATCGACATTTGAGATATCAAGGGAAGTATGACTCCCCCTAATGCCGTGATTCCAAATAGAATGGATAGAGCCAATCCACTATTTTTATCAAACCATTTAGCTATCGTAGATGGTGATACGGATTGAATAAGCCCTTGGTCACTCACGCGTGCTGCGCCATAAAATATATAAAAGGTCATTATCGTGCTAGTTTGGCTTAGTGCAATCATTGCAACTGTTGTAACTAGAGCCCCTATAGTCAGTATTGCCCTTGGACCAGCGCGATCCAAAAGTCTACCTGTTACTACTGCCAAGCCAGCACCCATCAAAGCTCCAAGACTTGCTGCCCCTGAGATTTGGGTTCGATTCCATTGGAATTCGTCTGACATCGGTAAAAAGAAAACAGTTAAAACATTAAGACTAGCCACAGAATTAGCTAATGCAAGGCCTGATACAGACGCCAATATGACCCAGCCGTAGTGAATTTTAGGAAATGAACTAATCATTGGTTTTTATATAAGAACCCGATGGCAATATAAACATTTGACCGAATTTAAAAATGACTGAATCTTTTCAAACACCTTAACTCATATCGAGGCATATTATTCAATCAATCCATCCACGTATTCAACAAACCCAGGTTTAAAGACGAAACGTCCCATTTCGCGGTACCAATCCAGTACACCTGGACCTGTACCCAACATTATGTTGGCATACGTCAACGCATCTGCACTGTCGTGGTCATAATCCCACAATTGTTGAATTCTCAGGAAGTACGAAACCATAAACACATTAAACCGATGCCGCTCTTCCTTGGATAAACTTTGATCGGCTTCAATACCCCTCAAATATATATTGGTGAATCCAGCATCCGTGATCATTAGTCCAATCCATTGCACAATACCACTAGTCAATTCAGTTCTAGTCGATTCCGCTGAATCTCTGTGCTGCAGTCTAAGCTGCGAAGCCAAAAAGATTGCCACGGCTAGCGTTGCAACACTTGTCGCAATTTGAGCAATAACCGCTATGTAATCAATCATACGGATTTACTGACTCCCATGATGCTCGATTTGGATTTAGCTTTATAATTCCGTCTGATTCTAGAATTCAACTATTTCGTAAAGGACACGGCTACCTGAAGATGTGTTCTCATTTAAGCCACCGACCAAACCCTTAGTAGCATCATCCATTCCAGCATAGAAAGCTCTTTGATCTTTAAAATATCCATCGAGACTATCAATCTCAAGTTCCATTGAAATTACATCCATGTCACCGGAAATGTCCACATACAACCTTGTAGGGAGCCCCATGCTCCTGTAGTTTTCAGCGACTGCCTTAAAACCTTCCATGGCCTCCGGGCTTTTCCCACGCTGACATATCCAGGTATTTCTTAATGCGTATTTCATATAAGTAGACTCCTTTAAATTAATAACTGAATTATATTAATTGGCATCTATATTTGCTAATTAACGTTAAATCTTTATCTCTGTTATGCCTTAATTAATTTTCTCACTACTTCAAAATTCACCCTCATCTCCATACCCTTTACCACCACAACCAAATGCATAAATTAGCCATTTAGAGATATACTTTCGCCTCACCAAGTAAATGACTCATATCAATAATTTAAGGATGCAACTCAGTCTTATGGATGCCAAATCTACTATTTTTGAAGACAACGAAAGAGTAAGGGTTACAGAATGGCGTTTTGGCCCTGGAGAAGAAACCGGGTGGCACAGGCATGAATTGGATTACACCGTAGTACCGTTAAACACGGGAACCCTTACAATAGTGGAGAAATCCGGAACAGAATCATTGAACGAGATAGCCATTGGTATTCCATATTTCAGATACGCTGGCGCAGAACATAATGTAATTAACCGTTCTGACATTGAAGTCGCATTTATGGAAATCGAGATAAAGTAATTTTTGGTTATCAAAATATTGAAAATCCCACATTAAATTGAGGCAAAATGTCAGGCTCCAGCAAATCTCGTATACATGTAATAGGCACCGGAGGAACCATTGCTGGGATAGGCATTAACCAACTCGATTACACCCAATATGCCGAGATAGGCAAAAAATTCACCATTGAAGAGTCAATAGGCCGAATACCCGAGGCCAACTCAATTGCTGATGTAAGCAGTGAAAACATGATTAGCGTTGGTAGCCCTGCAATAGGCCCCACAGAATGGCTTGAATTGAGTAAGCGTATCAACACCCTCCTCGACACAAATAACATTGACGGGGTTGTTGTGACTCATGGCACTGCAACATTGGAAGAAACAGCTTATTTTCTGCATTTAACAGTGCAACGCAAAAAACCAGTGGTAGTTACTGGGGCTATGCGTCCGCCTACCTCATATGGCACTGATGCAGATCTTAATCTCATAGACGCTATTCGGGTTGCGGCAAGTCCCGATTCTGTTGGTAAAGGTGTACTCACAGTACTCAACAACGAAATACACAGTGCTCGGGATGTTTATAAAGCCAACACTCTTAGGGTTGAAACCTTCCGGGCTAATGAGCTCGGCTTTCTGGGCTACGCTGATTCAGATGGTGAAGTTCTTTTTTATCGATCTCCTACCAGAAAACATACAATATATTCAGATTTCGACGTACAGAAATTTGACAAACTTCCACGTGTAGACCTCGTGTATGCATATGCTGGATCTGACGATATGCTTATCGGAGCTGTTCGTAAAAACAATTCTGACGGTTTAATAATATCTGGCTTTGGATCTGGAACATTACCACCTTCTATGTTGAAAGCCGCCGCTCAAGCAACAAAAGAAGGGATTCCTGTGGTTTTGGCATCTAGGTCAACAGCAGGGAGAACCGTCATCACCCCAAGAATATCAAAATTAGGCCTCCTTGTAGCTGACAATTTGCACCCACAAAAGGCAAGAATATTACTAATGGTTGGCCTAACATTCACAAAAGACCGAAAGGCTCTACAGCAAATATTTACTGAGTATTAAAAGCTCTATTGATTTAAACAGGTATAAACATGAATGCGGATGCTACTGATTATGGCAACAACACTATTCCGGACGGAATAGAATCCAAAATTTGCGAGGGAGTCAATGAGCTTGACATTCATTATCTTGAAGCAGGCAACAAAAACGATGCAAACCCTCTAATTGTGCTATTACACGGCTTCCCAGAACTATCATATAGCTGGAGAAAAATAATGCTTCCCCTCTCAAAATCAGGCTACCATGTTGTCGCCCCCGATCAGAGAGGATTTGGCAGGACAACAGGATGGGACAACACCTACGTATCTGATCTATCTTCTTACTACCAAGTTAATCTCGTAAAGGACATATTGTGTTTCATTTCAGCTTTAGGGTACAAAAAAGCAAAAAGTGTTATAGGTCATGATTCTGGTGCCGGAGTGGCAGGTTGGGCCTCTCTTATACGGCCTGATATTTTTGAGTCGGTTGTTATGATGAGTGCTCCATTCGCTGGTCCACCTACAATTCCTTTCGATACCTTCCATAAAAGAGATACGCCTGAAACATTCCCAGACACTATATCTGAGGAATTAGCCGCTCTTGAAAGACCGAGAAAGCACTATCAGCACTATTACCGCACCCCTGAAGCAAACTCTGACATTATGAAATCTAACTCCGGCCTATCTGACTTTATTAGAGCTTATTACCATCATAAAAGTGCCGATTGGAAAGAAAACAATCCTTTCCCATTATCGGCGTGGGCGGCAGACCAGCTTGCACAAATGCCGACCTATTACATCATGGATTTAAACGACACGATGCCCGAAGCCGTAGGCAAAAATATGCCAACAAGCGAGGAAATAAATTCCTGTAAATGGCTTACAGATGAGGAACTACAAGTTTACACATCCGAATATGGCAGAACGGGGTTTCAGGGTGGGCTTAATTGGTACCGATCGGGAGGCAGCACCGCGAATAGGGAAAAATTGGAACTGTTCTCGGGTATGCAAATTAAGATACCGGCTTTGTTTATCGCCGGTAAACAAGACTGGGGAATATATCAAAGACCCGGGTCCATAGATAAAATGAAGAACGATATTTGCACTAATATGGGTGAAATAAATTTGGTGGACGGTGCCGGTCATTGGGTACAGCAAGAACAGCCTGAAAGGGTAACCAATCTCCTTACTATATTTTTGGGTAGTCTCCCTTAATTAAAAATAGATTATTATTTTTGCGGTAACGTTCATCAATCTAGAAATCTTGTGTACCATACTCCAACTTTGTATCGAAAATAGGCAAAATAACCTTACATCCAAAATCAACAGGAAAATGATATGAGTAGAGACTCCTTGTGGCAGCAACTTGAAGACACGTTAAAAACCAAAATAGATGAATTCGACGGCGTGGCAGGAGTATCTCTAAAAAGTTTCAGCAGCGGCAATAATATCTCCATAAACGGAGACGAGATATTTCCGACGGCTTCAACCATAAAAATACACATCTTGGCCAAACTTTTCCATCTAGAAGAAACAGGTGAAATAGATTTATCAGAGAGAATCCGTTTCACCCAGGATAAGTATGGTGCTGGAAGTGGAGTAATTCATTTTTTGGAGAACGATCCAGAATTTACTATTTTAGATATAGCCATTCTAATGATGCTTGCATCAGACAACACCGCTACCAATACTTGTATAGATGTAGCGGGTATTGAAGAGATCAATGATCTAATTCAAGATCTGGGATTGCCTGAAACAAAACTACAGCGAAAGATGATGGACCCTGAAGCAATAAACAGAGGAGATGAAAATATTTCCACTCCAAATGAATTGATTATGATGATGGATCATTTACATAACGGAAAACCCAGTCCAAGGGTATCGTCGCAAGTTCTACGCATCATGAGTAAGCCAAAATCCGCTTATCTAAACAAAGCCATTGGGTCTGAGTTAACTGTAGCCAACAAACCTGGAGGTATGGATAAGGTAAGGGGAGACACAGGAATAGTTTATCTGCCCAATAATCCATATTCGGTATCCATCATGAGCAAATTTTCTATGACTGACTCCCTCACCCAAGAAGGTTTTATCATTGACTTAGCAAGGACCATACACGCATACATGGCAATTATTGAAGATACAAATGAATATGGACTTGGTCTTCCAAGAACCTTACCTTTATAAATTATATGGAAACGAGAGTTTTAGGAAAATCTGATTTAGTGGTGTCCACAGTGTGTTTCGGTGCCTGGCCTATTGGTGGTGGCATGGGGAAAGTCGATCCTCAAGAAGCTGTTAAAACTATCCACGCTGCAATAGACGCGGGCATTTCCTTTATCGATACTGCTGAGGGGTATCAAACTAGCGAGTCGGTTCTCGGAGAAGCTTTAAAAAGCCGCCGAGATTCGGTGATATTGGCAACCAAACTCTCTGGTGCAGATCATTCTGAATCACATATTCGGAAAGCACTAGAAAACAGTCTTTCTGCCCTAAACACCGAATACATTGATCTTTACCAACTGCACACTCCACAACCCAAATGGCCTATTGAAAACACTATGGAAGTCCTAAATGATTTGAGAAAGGAAGGAAAAATCCGCCATATAGGGCTATCTAATTTCACATCAGAACAAACACATGCAGCTATGGGATTTGGTCATATTGTCAGCTCACAGCCTCGATATAATCTGCTCTTTCGTCAGGAAGACCCTACCCTTGCTTTTTGTGAAGAAAACGAAATAGGTGTTATTCCTCACTCGGTTTTAGCCAAAGGTTTATTAGGTGGCAGTTACAAACCGGGTCATATTTTCGCTACAGATGACGAAAGAAGATTGTTCAATTTTTTCCAAGGTGATCTTTTTGAAACCATATATAAAGTCACCCAAAACTTAGAGGAATGGTCCAAAAATAATGGAAGAGATTTAATACAATTAGCAATCGCATGGGCCTTGGATCATTCAGCCATAACATCTGCCATTATAGGAATGAAATCAGTAGCCCAAGTTGAAAATGCAGCTAAAGCGGCAACATGGAAACTTACTTCCACAGACCTCTCCGAGATAGAGTCCATTATTGGAAATTTAAGGCCGGAGTGGATTAAAGCACAAACCCCAGAAGACATCCCTTATAAACATGGGAGCTACTGAATCTTCTAAACCATCGGCCACTTTAGAGGAAAGGACACCTTATTCCGTTTTATCATATCGGACCCGAATCCTTGCACTTTTCGTATTAGCTTTTCAGTGTCAACAAAATTAGGAGAATAATTTTCTATCAGCACTCGTCCATCGACCATAACAGTTTTTACACTTCTACCATCGGCGTTGTACACCAGGCTGTTTACAGGATTAAATAATGACTGCCATTCAGGTCTCAATGTATCGTACATAACTATATCCGCCTTTTTCCCGACCTCAAGAGATCCTATTTGAGAATCCAAGCCCAAAGCTTTGGCTCCGTCTATCGTAGCTAATTCCAAAGCTTTCTCCGCCGGAATTTGGGTGGGATCACCTTTAGCATCTTTTATAAGTACAGCGGCCAAATACATTGACCGATTCGTTTCCAGAAGGTTGGAATTATTTCCAGCATCAGTTCCCAGACCAACTCGCACATTGGCCTCTAGTAATTCAGCCAATGGGAAATTGTTACCATACCCACCTCCGTTTTTTACGACATTGGTAGGACATGTAATTACAGCAGTATTAGTCAAAGATAGAGAACCTATTTCTTTATCAGACAATCCAACACAGTGGGCAAGAGTTACATTTGGTCCACAAAACCCGTCTCGTTCTAAAGCAAGGACAGGTAGTTGATCACATCTATTTCCGTCATTTATTCCTGCATTGTTTAGATGAAGAGTACTTCCAACGTTTTGTTGATCCGAAAGATTTTTCAAATCACTTAGCAACGGCCCGCTAACGTATTCTGGGGAAAAAGGCATCGCCCACGCATGGACCCTACCGTCAAGATTTCCATTAAATTGAGATATGAAAGACTCTGTTGTCTTCACAGCTTGGTCATGTGAATAGACGATCATTTCATATGGGTTTTCTCTATCAGCCACTTGGATACCAGTAATAATTCTTATACCGGACTGCTCATAAGCGTCCATACATATATCAACGTTTTTGGTACTACCTGGATCCATAATGGTCGTGGTGCCGTAACTTAGAAGTTCTGTTAACGCTAACAAAGAAGTATCCAGTTCTTCCTCCGGAGACATAGAGTCTTGTAAGCGGAATACATTAACAAGATAATCTTTTCCTAGGTCATCTGGAAATATACCTCGAGTTGCATGGGCATAACTTATATGACAATGGCCATTTATAAACCCTGGCGTGATGACCATATCTTTGCCGTCAATGATCTTATCAACTGTTAGATTAGAAACATCCACGGTTTTCCCTATGGCTGAAATAGAATCATTATCGACCAGAATACTCCCATCTTTTATGATCCGCCTTTCTTCATCCATGGTAATGATATAAGCTGCATTTTGAATCAGAATTCGATTGTTTTTCATTAAATAAGCTCCAAAATAATGAACAGGTGCAAGTTAAATTTGTTGAACCAATTACATTATCAAGGAAATATAACACCACTCAAAATTACGCCTAAGAATCAAAACTTTGATCGTTTGTACTACAGAGGTCCTATTTATTACAATTTCGAATTATTTAAGCCAAATGTATTAGGAGATTAAAATGACTGACGCGTTAATTGAAATCCGCCGAGTGCCATTACCTGGAAAGGAATTCATCCTGTCAGAAGGAGTAAAAAGATCATTAGAAGCCATTGGGAAATCAGGCATCGTTACTTCTACAAGTGCTTCTTCTCATCTCCAAACTAGAGATGTTACCACTGCTATTACCGGGCTAACTTTAAGTGAAATAACAGAGCTGGAAACCTCTATTCTAAATTCACCCGAAGCTCAATCAAGATTGATGGCTCTTGAGGAACTTTCAGTAAAGGTCACCTACCAGACCTTAGTAATCCTAGCATCGGCTGAAAATACAGATTTAGGAAAAGCCCAATATATCAACCGCAGGTATTTGAAAGCAAAAAGAGGACAGTCACAACTTTTGATAGAGGCCCTACTCGAATGGAGAGATAAATTCGACAGGAAACCGATGGTAACGCGACCATTGGCAAGTGATTTAGACATTGTACGAATTACTTCCCCAATAGAAACATTGGAAGAGCTTGCAGGTAATATATCAACAATAAATACTGATCCTGGTCATAAGAAAAACAGAGCTGCTGTAAGCGAACTGACCGCAAGCGGATTTCAAACTAACAGCCGGATCATTCATAGAGTTTAATTTTTCTGTACAGAAAAATTAATGTGTGAAATAAAAAGAGGTGATTTATGGCAAGACTATCCGATAAAGTTGCGGTGATAACAGGCGGTGCCGGAGGTATTGGACAAGCGGCAGGAAAACTTTTCGCAGAGGAAGGCGCCCATGTGGTCCTAGTTGATTTGAATGAATCAGCCCTGAAAGATGCTGTTCAAACTATTGGAGATGAAAATGTAAGCTACGTTGCAGCCGACACGACAGACCCTAGTCAGGTACAACGATTTGTAAATTCTACTGTGGAACGGCATGGTGGAATTGATATATTTATCGCTAACGCCGGGATAGAAGGCGAAGTCAATTCAATAATAGATACCCCGATAGATATGTTTGACAAGGTTATCGAAGTGAACGTTAAAGGGGTGTGGCTAGGTTTGAAGTATGTAATGCCGGTAATGAAAGAAAGAGGTGGCGGGAGTATTGTGATAACTTCATCTACAGCCGGTGTTAGAGGATCAGCAGGTATGGCCCCATATGCCACATCAAAACACGCAGTGATAGGCCTGATGCGCACTGCTGCAATGGAAGGCTCATCCATGGGTATTCGTGTAAACACGGTTAATCCAGCTCCTATACAAACCCGAATGATGCGATCAATTGAAGAACAAAGAGTGGCAGAAGGAAAACAAGGCTTTAATACAGTTGAGGAAGCACAGAAAGCAGTGGCTGCAGGGAATCCACTCAGACGATATGGGGAACCAGAGGAAGTCGGAAAACTAATGATGTTTCTAGCCAGCGATGAAAGCAGCTTCTGTAATGGTGGCGTCTACATGGTTGATGGGGGTACATCTGCAGGTCAGAACTCCTTTGGAAGATAATTTGTTCCCATTTTATAACTAACTTGGTAAATAAAATCAGGAACTCGCCCGTCTTAAAGTTACGGGACTTCAGATTACTGACTTCGGCATCTTTCTTTGAGAGTATTACTCGTGGTGAAAATGTCGTTCTAGGCTGGGTGATCCTAGAATTAACAGACTCACCATTCATGGTGGGCCTGGCCGTGGGCATACGGCATGCCCCAGCATTTTTTCTAGGCCTTACAGCCGGTACTATTTCAGATCTTGTTGACAGGAGAACCCTCATCCAGTCATTGATGGCAACAGCTACTTTTGTCACATTCTTGATGGGGTTACTTTTGGCATATGGACAATCAGAATTATGGCACTTACTGATAATTCCAGCTATCGGAGGTACTTGTCACATGATGATTAATACTATCAACCGTAGTTTTGTTTTTGATTTGGTGGGGACCGAAAATGGATTATTAGGCATGTCCTACCTTGTCCTAGCCGTGCGTAGTGGTGGACTGGTAGGTGCATTAGTGGTCGGTTTCGTACTTGGCAAATGGGGAGCCGGAGCCGGATATTT
>CAYMZR010000052.1:0-13079 GCA_964394975.1 uncultured Dehalococcoidia bacterium
CATACACAAAATTGACACTATAAAAACTCGGTTGATATATTTTCTGATGGTGTTGTACATTAGCCTCCGAATAGCTCTATGTTCTGACTGAACTAGCTATCCGGTTCGATTGGTTAATGAGGTGGTTTGGAGTAATAGATTTTACTTGCTTTGGTAATTGTAAGAACGATTGCCAGAAAAAAGCTTTGCGGGAGGATACTTTGAAGAAACAGGACTTTGTTGTCCGGTTTGCCGGTGAGGGTGGACAGGGGGTTGTTACATCTGCGGAAGGGCTTGCCCAGGCGATGGCGCAGTCTGGATATCATGTTCAGACTTTTTCGACATTTCCTTCTCAGATTAAGGGCGGACCGACATGGACACAGACTAGAATATCTACCAAGGAAGTATTGAGTTCTGGTGATGAATTGGATGTATTGGTGGCTTTTAACCAATATGCTTACGATAATCATAAGGATGATGTGGCTGATGATGGCGTTGTTGTTTATAACTCAGGTGAATTCGAGATTGAAGCATCTGATAATACATTGGCTATGGATTTCGATGAATTAGCTAAACAAACAGGAAACAATCGGGCTGCAAACTTCGTTGTAATGGGTGCTTTAGCTGAACTTGTGGAGCTCCCAATCAATATTCTTGAGGACTTTAATAGGGAAAGATATACAAGAGGAAGAGATAGCGACCAACAAATAATTGACTCAAACAATATGGCTTTATCTTTGGGCTCCGTTGAAGCTGAAAAAAGCGGCTTTAACTTAGGAGAACTGGCTGATCCTGTCAAACCTGAGGGTGATCAAGTTTTGTTAAACGGAAACATCGCCATTAGTATGGGTGCTGCACATGCTGGTCTTGATGCATTCATTGGATATCCCATATCGCCAGCTACTCCCATATTGCTTTGGATGGAGCAAAACCTGGTAGGAGAAGGTAAATTTGTTCATCAATCCTCATCCGAAATTGAATCTATCACTAGCATAGTTGGGGCCGGGTTTGCAGGCAGAAAAGCAATGACCAGCACCGCGGGACCAGGGTTTACCTTGATGGGTGAAGGGATCGGGCTTGCTTGGATGGCTGAAATACCGGTAGTAGTGGTAGACGTGCAGAGAGGAGGACCTTCCACCGGCCTTCCTACCAAAACAGAGCAGTCAGATCTTCTCACAGCTCTTTACCCAGGTCATGGGGATATGAAAATGCCAGTCATAGCGCCAGGAACAGTGGAAGAATGTTTCGTCGCTGGTGTTAAATCAGTGAATTGGGCAGAAAGGTACCAAGGGCCAGTGGTTATTCTAAGTGAGCATGCTTTGTCTGAAAGAAGACAGAATATACCTAGACCTGATCTGTCATCACTAGTTAAGGAGAACCGTAAGGTATACGAAGGGTCAAATGGATACTTAAGATACGATGGGTGGGAACTTTCTCCTATGCCAATACCAGGAGGCCCCGGTAGCTATGTTGCCAATGGAAGTGAGCATGATGCTATGGGTGATACCACCCATTTGCCTGCCAGACATATACAAATGACGGAGCGCCGATTTAGTAAACTTAAGTTGTTAAACGACGGTACCTTTGAATCAAAAAATGAAAGTTCCAGCATAGCTCTTGTTCCTTGGGGCGGTTCTAAAGGACCAGCACTCGATGCCTTTAATGAGCTTAGGGAAGGGGGTGTTGATTTGTCTTGGTATTACACCATGTACATTCACCCAATGCCTGAAGAGATGCTGAATGCACTTAAGCAAAAAGATTTGGTCATTGTGCCTGAGTTGAATTATATGGGGCAATTTGCCTTCGTGCTGAGAGGAGAAGGGATTAATGCAGTAGCTATAACTCAGTATACTGGCCTTCCTTTTAAAGTTCGTGATTTGGTTGCAAATATTAAAGAATTGACGGACAGTGCCGTAAAGGATGGTGCAACTGTATGACTCTGAAAAATCCTGAATATGATTTTAAATGGTGCCCCGGATGTGGTGATTTTGGCGTAAGAAGGGCTTTGGAAGGTGCTTTGACGGAATTCACTACAGAAAGTGAGAAACCCATAGAAAACAATGTGGTGGTGGCTGGGATAGGATGTTCCGGCAATATGGTTCATATGCTTGAAAGAGAACAGCCTTTTGGCATTCATGGAATACACGGTAGGTCGCTACCTATATCCATGGGTATTAAAATGGGAAATCCTGATCTTAATGTGATTGTCGTTGCTGGCGACGGCGACTTTTTGGGGATTGGTATGGAGCACATTGCCCCTCAGGCCCTTCGCAATTTAAATGTCACTGTTGTTGTGATGGATAATGGCGTTTACGGTCTTACCAAGGGTCAAAGTTCACCAACCACAGAATTGGGCGTTATAACTAGTTCTACCCCATATGGGAAAGTCGAAGATTCCTTGAATCCACTTAGAACTTACCTAACAGTTGGGGTGTCATATATCGCCTCAGCTATGTCTAGTAAAGTGAAGGATATGAGCCAACTAATAGCAGATGCTATGACTCATCCTGGATTTTCGATTGTACATGTGCAATCGCCTTGCACTGAATATAACAACACATATGATGCTTTAAGAGGTAATGAAAAGAAGGGGATAAAGGCAATAGCTTACGAGATACCTGAAGGACACGATCCTTCCGATATAGAGGCTGCCCAAGAACTGCTAAACGCTGATGGCATACCGCTGGGCCTTATATATAAAGATGTCTCCCGACCGACTTTCGATCAAAAGATTCATGACACGATCGGAGTGAAAAAAATGAAGTCTATAGAAAGTCTATTGGACGGACTCTCCATTTAGCGATATGCGAGTACACAAAAAACCCGCTTGTATTGAAATTACTAAGCGGGTTTTTGAATTCTGTTGCTGAAAGTAAGATGGTTAGTCGTCAGCTCTGTTTGGAAGGGTAGCTATACCGTATCCTGGGGTAGTGGCTTTACCTTCATGAGTTTCAAGCCATATTTCGCATTCCACGAAGTTCTCACCGTCTTTCACGTATTTTTTCTTTACTGTACCTTTTGCGAATACAGGAGTACCAGGAACGTCCATAGCCCGGTATTGGACACTCAATTTCTTTAGCTCTCCTTGAAGGCCAGCAAAATCTGTCATCAATTGGCCTAGGAATGCATTCTTTAGTGCACCGTGCAATATAACATCGGGCAAATTGTTATTCATTGCAAATTCCTTGTCATAATGAATTTGATAATAATCCCCAGACGCACCGGCGTACTTTACTAGCTGTTGAGTTGTTGGGTCCTTTCTAAGCGTGGGTACTTCAGTACCCTCTTGTATATCTTCGAAATAAATCTGCTCCGCCATTTTGTTCTCCTATTCTGCTGGTTGGTAACTTATGCCTGTGGAACGCTGTAGGGCAACTACTTTATCAAACTGGTTTATGTATTTGGTTTCTCTAACCATTATTAGCATATTGCCTAATCTACCCTGCCTTTCTTGTACATCTGCAAGATACTGCGTGACAGTTATTCGATCTCCTGGTCTGACTGGTTCAAAATATTCCCATTCACTACCACCATCCAAATTGGCGGGGTATGGGCTGCTTACTGTAACTCTTGCCTCACCCAAGCGCATTGATCTTAAAAAGGTCGGAGGTGCGATCATTCCTCCATATTTTGTTTGCCGGGCTGCATCCTCGTCATTAAATACAGGACTTTCATCTCCTATCGCCTGAGCAAATTTAATTATTGCCCCCTTCTCCACATCATTAACGACGGGTTCAGATTCAACTCCAATCGCATCTTTCATTTCTTGTGTTATTACTGATTCAGACACTTCGTCTCTCCCCATTAACCCATAAGATTTAAATTATAGGTAAGTTTGATTTTGTGAAAGTTTATGGAGAGCAGCAAATGGTGTCAAGAAGGTAGGTGAGGAATTATTTGTTTGTTGGTATTTTCTTTACCTTCAACAATTAAGAGTTCTGGTAATCATTTTATGGCAACTATATAAACGATAAATGCTTTTGGTTAACTATTGATAATCTTTGTAGATAAAGTTTGCCAATTTATCAGGTCTATAGGTGTCAAAATACTTTTTGTCCTTTGGGCCCCAATCGGTGTCCCAGGCCCCTACAGTTTTCTCATCTTCGCCCTGTGAACGATCTCTAACTTTCGCACGCTTGATGGCGAAATTTTGAGGACAGTCAATCCATATGCTTATGTCAAAATATTTACTGTACTTTGGCTGTAATAGTCGTATTCCTTCAAAGATAACTACTTTTGGCAAATCTTCGTCAAAAAATAAAACCTTTCCGTTACGATCCTTTCCTTGATATCTGATTCTTTTGCCAGCACATGCGTCCTGAAGAATATGGCCTATGAGATTCCAATCGCTTTGATCAAATATGCTTGGGCCTTTAGGATTTTGTCCATATAAGTTATCAATTCTAACGATCTGATTGTCATTAATATCAAAATGAGTTTTCAGTCTATCTGCCAAATGTGATTTACCTGATCCTCCGTAGCCGGTAATTCCGATGATTGTGTGTGGTTTATTTTTAGCCACTTTTTCAATTTTAGAAACCAGCTTTTTAAAGTCGCTCATCACATTTTTTTTAACTTGGCCAGACTTTGTAGTAATTTCTTAATTCCACCGCCATCTTTGAATGCTACGGTGATTTGTAAATCATCTCCCGCGGATTCACTCGACATGACTATGCCATCCCCAAATTTATTATGTTTAACTTTGTCGCCAATTTGAAATTTTTTGGAATTTCTAGATGATGCTACGTTTATTTTGGTAACTGTACGCTTCGTGGGAGCCGCTCTAGCAGTTGTTTTATTTTTATCAGATGCGCTGGGTACGACCGATGTTGAGCGGTTCTTCCATTGAGTGGGTTTGGGAAATCTCAACATTTTGTTTTCAGATTTGGTGACTGGTGTTTCGGTCTCGGCAGCAGATTTATTAATAATCAGGCCAGTGGGTATATCGGATAAAAACCTTGAAGGAACAGTAGGCTCGTATGTGCCTCTGAAACCTCTTCTAAATGCTCTTGTTAGGTATAGTTTTTTCTCTGCTCGAGTTAATCCTACATAGCAAAGTCGGCGTTCTTCTTCTAATTCTTCAGGACTACCCGAATCTAGTGATCTTATATGTGGCAAAAGACCCTCTTCCATACCTGTGATAAAAACGATCGGAAATTCCAAACCTTTAGATTGGTGCAGGGTGATCAGTGTAATTGAATCTATGTCTTCTTCAAGACTATCAATGTCAGAAATCAAGCTGATACCTTCTAGAAAACCGACTAGGCCTTCTAATGCGAGAACAGAGGAATATTCCCTCGAAGAATTCCTATACTCTTGTATGTTTTCCATTCGTTCTTCTGAATTCTCATCTGTTTCAAGATATTTTCTGTATCCAGTCTCAGACACTGTTAAATCTATGAGCTGCATAATATCTGAATCGACAGCAGAATTTTTGAGCTGATCAATGCATGATATGAATTGCTTTAAGGAATTTATAGCGCGATTACCTAACTGGTGATAAGTGTTATCCTCAGACGTTATCGAAATGATAGATTCATACAAGGATTTATTATCTTGTCTTGCTATTCTATTGACTTCAGATAATGTTCTCTGTCCAATTCCTCTTGGAGGCACATTAACTATTCTGGAAAGACTTATATCGTCTTCGGAGTTGAGTATTAATCTTAAATAGGAAGTTATATCTTTGATTTCGCGCCTGTGGTAAAACTTGATCCCACCGACTATTTGATAGGGTATCCCGAATCTCTGGCAGGCCATTTCAAATGACCTTGACTGAGCATTTACTCGGTACATAATCGCGAAATCAGATAATGAATGGTCATCATTATCCACAAGTTCTTGTATTTCTCTGATTACTTTTCTTGCTTCTTCCTCTTCGTCGTAGGCTTCATCTATGGAAATTAAGCTACCTTTGTCATTAGTGGTCCATAGGTTTTTATCGACACGTTGTTCGTTTTGGGAAATTATATTTTTTGCCGCGTCGAGTATGTTTTGAGAAGAACGATAATTTTGCTCCAAAGGTAAGATTTTTGCTTCAGGGAAATCATTTTGGAAACTCAATATATTGCGAATGTCAGCATTACGCCATGAGTAGATTGATTGGTCGGGATCTCCTACTACACATAGGTTTCTTGATATTTCGGATATTATTTTTGCTATCGAATATTGAGCTATATTTGTATCTTGAAATTCATCTACCATGAAGTAATGAAACCTCTTTTGGTATATATTTGCTGCATCTTGGGATTCTGTTAGCAGCTGGTGAGTTTTTAGTAATAAATCATCGAAATCTAATGCTGAACCTTGACTCAAGATATCTTCATATCTTTCAAAAATCTTGCTGACGACTTCTTCGTAATAATTAGATTTTTGGGCATTAAAACCTTCGAAGTTCACAAGCTGACTCTTGGAATTCGATATGGTGGATAATACTGAACGTGGGTTAAATTGTTTAGGGTCTACATCCACATCTTTCATACTTTGTTTTATCGCTGATATTTGGTCATCGTCGTCATAAATCACAAAGTTATTGGAAAGACCGAGGTATTCACCGCTCCTACGGAGAATCATTGAGCAAAACGAATGAAATGTGCCTACAGTTAACATTTTGGCATCGTTTCCCAAGAGCGGCGTAAGTCGATCTTTCATTTCTCGTGAGGCCTTATTAGTAAATGTCACAGCACCAATGTTGTAGGGTCTCACTTTTTGGTTGAGGACGAGGTGGGCAATTCGATTGGTTATTACCCTTGTTTTTCCACTACCTGGTCCAGCAACTATAAGAACTGGCCCATCTACGGACTCCACTGATTCGCGTTGAGCGGGATTCAATTGTTCTAGAAAATTAGTAGTCATTATCTGTCTGAAAACTATAGCACATTAGTTCTGGTCTCGTTCTATTACTGTTGGTAAGTAAATATAGGATCTGAATTAGTGATTGTGCGAGTCTCTGCATGTAGATTCTCTCGGGTGTATTTAGGTAATTGGAACATGCTTTGGTGAGATATCCCGTCGTACATTTTTAGGCCATCGATGTCACGTGTTTTTAAAGCTGTGTCTACATGCTCCGAGGTTTTAATATAAGGGTCTATATGTTCACTGGCTGTCATAAATCCCCATGTAGAACCAAATGACGGGACAAAAATTTCGTAACCACGGCAAATACTAAAAACCTGTGAAAGTGTATTTGCAACCGCAGTAAAGCACTGTTCTGAAAAAGAAGGACCAGTCGCTCCCGCTTGTATCACCAAAATTCCATGGAGGCTCATTTTCTTTTTGAGTAAATTAAAGAACTCGAGGGTGAATAATCTATAGGCTGGGCCATATTCCAAGGGATCTGGAACATCCAAGATTATCACGTCATATTGTTTTTTCAATGAATCGACAAATTCCAGAGCATCAGCGTATTCTAATTTAAGTCGCGGATCGTTGAATGCATTCAGGTGGTGATTGGGCAGAAATTCTTGACAAATCTCAACCAACTTCTGGTCTATATCCACCATCATTACTTCTTCGACAGTTTGGTACTTTAAAACTTCCCTTGCCGTGGCACCTTCACCTCCCCCCACAATTAGAACATTCTTTGGTTTTTTGTGGGAGACCATCGAAGGATGTACCAAGCCTTCGTGATATACAAACTCATCAAGTTCGGTGGATTGGGTTTTGCCGTCCAATATAAGTGATCGACCAAAACATTCCCCATCTATGATCATTACGTGTTGAAACGGTGTTTGTACTTCACACACGATAGATGTGATTCTTTCCGCTTGTATTAGACCGGTACTGATTGGCTCTATGTGCCATTCTGGTGATGAGATTTTCACTTATCTTCACCGCCATGTGCCTGATCTTCTCTTATTCCTCGTTCTAGGACCCTTGAGAAAGAAGCTGAGGATTGTAGTCCTTCTTCTATAATTCGGGATGCCATTTCTAGGTTGAAATCGTCACCACATGAGAATATATCTACTGAGGCATATGAATATTCAGGCCACGTGTGAATACAAATATGAGATTCTGCTATTGAAACTACCCCCGTGACTCCAACTGGTTGGAATTTGTGGAAGGTTTCTCCTATGATCGTTGCACCCGCCAAAGAGGCGGCTTTTCCTAAGATATCTTTTATAAAGTCGATATCATCGAGAAGATCGGAATTGCAATTTTCCAAATCCAATAGAATTTGTGTGCCGAGAGATTTCAATATTAATGCACCTAGGGGCTCGAATTGATTCTAGATCTGGAACTTCTTAAATTGAAATTATACAAGGCTTTCGCTCTATAGATCACTTTGATTGACCGATTAACCGTTACTCCCATATGCTAAACCAAGATTCTTACGGGAGGTAGTAATTTGTCTACAGAAATCAATGTCCGTGTCCTTCTAAAATCTAGACCTAATGGGTTTCCTAAAGAAGATGATTTTGATGTGGTTGAGTCTCCTATACCGCAGCCACAGCAGGGAGAAATTTTAATGGAATCGTTGTGGCTTTCACTAGATCCCTATATGAGGGGAAGGATGAATGACACTAAATCCTATGCGCCTTCCGTGAATGTTGGAGAACCTATGGTGGGTGGGGCGGTGGCCAGAGTTGTTGAATCGAGATCTCCTCTATTTAATCCAGGAGATATAGTCGAAGGTAGGTTTGGTTGGCAGAGTTACGCGATATCTAATGGAATTGGTGTTCGAAAAGTTGATGAATCTTTAGCTCCAGTGCAGACTGCAGTAGGTGTTCTAGGTATGCCGGGTTTGACAGCATATTTTGGGTTTTTAGATGTTTGCGATCCAAAGCCTGGAGACACAGTGGTTGTGTCTGCAGCTTCTGGTGCCGTTGGCCAAATTGTTGGACAGATAGCCAAAATAATGGGATGTAAGGTTATTGGAACGGCTGGATCAGAAACTAAGGTCAAATTTATTGTGGACGAATTAGGTTTTGATTACGCTATTAACTACAAAACCACTGACGTCGCTCAATCGTTAGATGAACTTTGTCCCGAAGGAATTGATGTTTATTTCGATAATGTTGGGGGCCTTGTTACTGATGCGGTGATGGATCGAATAAACACAGGAGCAAGAATAGCGATATGTGGACAAATATCGCAATATAATCTTGAAACGCCGGATATGGCTCCAAGAAACTTAGGACTTTTGACCAGGTCACAGGCCAAGATGGAAGGTTTTTTAGTTTTTGCATATGCAAGCAGGTACGACGAAGGTATTACAAGAATGGCATCCTGGATCAAAGAAGGTAAGCTTAAGTATAAAGAAGATGTTGTCGTAGGATTAAAAAATGCCCCTAAAGCGTTTATCGGTATGTTGAATGGGGAAAATTTCGGAAAGACGCTAATAAAAGTTTCGGAGTGATGTATGCCTGATAACCTCACACCTTCTCTACTTAAATTTCGAGAAGAATTTTCAGAATTCTTGATAAATAATCGAGAACTTCCGGAGGAAGAGCTTAGGAAACTAAGTCTTCATGAAGGGTATTATCGAATGTCCCAGCCCGTAGATTTGGGTGGCCAAGGGTCCTCACCAATGCAAATGGTGGTCGCCCGTGAAACCATTGCTAGACTAGGTGTATTGTCGCCTACTTCTATTATTGGACCGGAACCGGGACTGTTGTCCGAAGTGAAAGGCTCTTTGAAAGCTGATTATTTGATCCCTCTACTTGAAGGTGAGAAAAAAGCATCTTTTGCGTTTACAGAATCAAAGCCTGATGCTCCTACCGTGGCCGATTGGGATCGTGAAGATTTAGTCGTTTCAGGCCGAAAGTCGTACGTGTCAGGAGGACATTTGTCCGATTTCATGTCTGTCGTTTTAACAGTTGATCCTAAAAAAAATACGAATAAAAATGGACCAGCAGTAGTTATTATCGATTCTGATTCCCAGGGGATAGAGATGGGGGAACCATTCTATAGTTTGGATGGAAGTTCTCATGTAGAAGTTGAGTTTAAGTCGGTCAAAGTAGACGGTAAAAATGTAATTGGAGAAATTGGTCAAGGTATTCCCAGAGCTTTAGGAAATATAATGCAGGAGAGGATAGAACAGGCGGCCACTTCTGTAGGCTTGGCTTTGTATGCTTTAGATGTGGTGACGTGTCATTTGAAAAAGCCCCACAGGTCCGGGGGAACCCTTTCTGATTTAGAGGGCGTTCGGCTTAGGTATTCTGATATGCGAATTAACGGTTTTGCTGCGAGATCTGTGCTGTATAGGGTCGGAAGGCTTTTAGATTCAGGAGATGAAGCCATAAATGAAGTTACTACGGCGAAAATATTCTGTACGGAAACAGCTTCCTCTGTTGTAGATACGGCAGTTCAGTTGGTTGGAGGTCAAGCCTTGATAAAGGGACATCCTTTAGAAGAGATATATAGAAAGATGCGATCAATGCGAATAGCCGGAGGTGCATCAGATGTGTTGAGGCTTAATCTGAGCAAAGGAGTGTTTGAGTTTGGTTCCGGAACAGTTTAAGAAAAAAGCAAACTGACTAATCGTTTGTGAAAGATTCCTTTCGCTTTAGGTTCAATAGATAGTGAAACTGCTCAAAATCCCCGATTTTAGAAACTGATTTGATGAATTCCTCCAAGGTTGAGTAATAATCTCTCAACTCTCTTAAATCTGTTCCGATTGGGCTTATTGATGCGGGTCCTTCAGCATAGTTTCCGCGAAAGGCAAAGTAAGCTTGGTTCAGTTTCCTGATGTTGTACCCTCCTAGTTTTAAATTCCATAATTGTTTTCTCATATATTTTTCTGCTTCTTCAATATTTCCATTTTCAAGCATTTTTTCAACATTAATTCTGGTTTCACGTAATATTCTGAACAAATGTGTATTGCTTGAACTAAAGGTGTCATATTTGTAATCATTTTCGATGTCATTACCGAGTATTATGAAGGCTTCATCGCCCAGTTCATTACCTACTAAATCTGCTGCCGTTTCATTCAGTATTTGCATGTTTTGAGAATCCCACATGTTTCTTCCCAGAGGTTTCAATATCCAATAGTTGTGTAGCCATTCGTGCGCGGCGGTTCGCATTATTTGCCTGAGGTCACCCTTGTCCGACACGATAGCAGGATAGGTTCCCAAACCAGCAAGATCATCGACAAGTGCTGATGTGTTTTCATATAACTCTGCTCTGTTCTCAATTTCGGCGCGTTCAGACCATTCCAAGTTGGGATCTATTAGTTTGCTCCCAGACATTTCAATTTTGTCTCTTCTAGAGGTAATTAATATATGAGGAGGGTCTCCAAACCTAAAATCGGTAGGGGGTAAAAGGATGCCGAAAGTGAGACCTAGACCGTTATTATTAGCGGCACTACTCACAGCAGATTCAATAGCCTCTTCGGCTCTGCCCCGTAAGACCTCTCTTTTTTTGCTTAACCGAACTACTTCTCTGTTCTTAAGGCCGATATAGTTTTTGGAAGCCGAATCTATTAAAGGATTAGAAGTAGCCACATCTTCTAAATCATCTTGTTTTTTTTGTAGTTGTAATGTTGTTGATAGGTACTCATGTACGATGGCGTGTCGTTCGAAGTCATCCGGCTTATTTCCAGGGTACATTTCCCACAAAAGATGAGTCCATTTTAAGGGAATGTGTCTTAATTCCCATTGAACTATAGAGAAGGAATGAGGCCCTGCGGCGTAGTCGGTTTGTGTGAAATGATCTTCATCGCTTCTTGTGGATATGAGAATTAATATCCCGATAGCCGCAACGAAAAACTTTCTTTTTCTTGTGAAGGTCATTACTTGGATTGTCTAAATAAATAAGGTTTCAAAATAATGCCCATGAAGGTATTGAACTATTGGCATTAGACCTTAATTGGGTTTTTAGGTTCTGGTATTTGGGAAATAGTTCATTTAGTAGAGACCAGAATTTCAATGAATGATTCATTTCAAGGATATGGCATAGTTCGTGAGTTATTACGTATTCAATAAGGTCAGGCTGGAGGAAGACTAAATTTCTGTTCAGATTTATATTTTGTTTGTGTGAACAGCTACCCCAGATACTTTTCCGTGCCCCAACTTTAACTTCGTTGTACGGAATGTTTAATTTTTGCGAAGTAGTTTCCAAGACAAATTTTAGGATACAAGTAGCTTTGACTTGCAACCATCCTTGTAGAAGTTTTGAATTGTTGATCAGGGATTGCCTCTCCATCGGTTCGCTGAGTGTCAAGGTTCCATTTACAACTTGGACGGTGCTGCCTATATCCGAAGATGCTGTATACGCCACGTTGACCTGCTCATCGGTCACGGGGAGAAAGATTTTTAGTGGCTTGATGTCAAAATTGCTTTTTCTAATTTCAGACAATTTTTGATTTATGTATTTTTGGTTCTGTTGGATGATTTTTTTTACAAAATCTGCACTAACCCCTTGAGGCACAACGATTTCGACGCCATATGGGGGAAGTGTTCTTATACTAATTGAACGAGCTTTTTGACTTTTCCTACACCATAGTTCTACTGTGAATTCTGGTTGCTTGGTGAAGCTCATATTGAACCTGAAATAAATATTGACTGAATTGAGATGTATTTTACAGGTTTGGAGCGGGAGACCGGATTCGAACCGGCGACCTTCTGCTTGGAAGGCAGATACTCTAGCCACTGAGTTACTCCCGCTTATGAGCAACCATTTTAACCGTTTTTGAACCTATAGCCAATAAGTGTTGGTGAACTCTAAATTGAAGGTTGGTTATGATTTGCCGTATTTTTTGCCGCATCTGTAATAAATTGTTGTCCATTATTGAATGAACCAATCGTGGACAACCAAACCAGTGACTTTGCCTTTAGCGGTAAATGGGATACAGATTGATATTTTCTTATACCTAGAAGGCTATACCCGTGACTGGTTGGAGATAAAGGAGGAGGTTTTCTATTTGATAGCATGTGTATGAACCCAACCTGCAGAGATGGCGGTCCAGTTGGTTGCTCCGGTGGCTTCTTGTGTAGGGGTTGATCTATCAGTAGTGGTGCCGTCGCCTAATTGGCCGTGACTGTTCCTGCCCAAGCCCCATAGGGTACCGTCTGACTTGAGCGCCATCGAGTGATACCCACCAACCGTGATGGCGGTCCAGTTGGTCGCTCCGGTGGCTTCCTGTGTAGGGGTTGATCTAT
>CAYMZR010000053.1:0-12850 GCA_964394975.1 uncultured Dehalococcoidia bacterium
TCTCTCATTGTGGTTCCAGTTGATGTTATATCAGCTATTATGTCTGCGAATCCCATCTCAGGCGCAAGTTCCAACGTACCACTCAACCTGACAAGGGAGAAATAGCTCATTCCCTGTGAGAGTAGAAACCTTTCTGTCAGCCTTGGCGATTTTGTGGCCACCCGCATGCTTAAACCTTTTTCCCGGAATTCTATAGCCACTTCGGCAAGATCAGCTATTGAATCCACGTCAGACCAAGAGTTGGGTATACCAATGGCCAGTGAGCAATTACCATAGTTCAACCCTCCCAATATTATGGTTGTCGGTCGGTCTTCTTGTCTTAGCTCCCGATAACGATCTTCGCCAAGTAAACCCAAATCTGCACTTCCATCTTCCAATGTGGAAGTTATGTCCGCACTTCTGAGCAGTAGAACGGTTATTCCAGATAAATTTGGGATAGTCGCTATATATCTTCTCTTACTTTCTCTTTCAACAGATAGTCCAGCGTTGGCCATGAATTCCAAAGTTGACTCATACATAGCCCCATCACTTGGGATTACCAGTTTTAAATCTGAATTTTCCGAAGTCATTTGTTTTCGCCTACTGAATTTATAGAAAGTATGGAGTCAATATTAACCGCAAACCCAGTAGCTGGGACCTCAGTTGGTCCTCCTAATAGTTTTACCAGGCCATCGTATCTTCCTCCACCGCCCAGTGGAATCGAATCGGATCCTTTCTTATGTTCCAGGTCGAAAATAATTCCCGTATAGTAAGTAAATCCACGTTGTGCAGCACAGTCGACGATAAAATTCACCTCAATGTTAATATCGTTCATAGCTTTTTCTACGAGGTACTTAAAATACCGACTAGCTTTTTCGAATGTAGAGTCATTGGACTCATCGGAAATCGTGCTTATGTCTCCAGCGAAAGTACATAATAGTTCTGTTAAATATTTCAGAGATTCAGTGTATTTATTGACAGAAAATGAATTCTTTTTTTTGCTTTTCGATCGGAAATCTATTTGTTCTATGCTACGGCGCCCATAATTGTCAGATATGGACAATTCTGCAGTTTCAATCTGCTTTGGCCTAGGAACTTTGTTGCCTGGATTTATAAGTCCTATATCGGAAGCCATTTTAGATAATTCTTCTATCCCATTTGCCTTTTGGGTCAGCAACTGTAAATTAGCAAGGGTAAAACCAATGAGAACTTCACTTAGACCAAACTGTTTCAGTAGAGACCTTAGGTACCCCATATGCCCAAGTTTCACAGTGGCTTTTTCCAAACCCGTTTTCTCAAGAGTAAGCAAGCTTAACTTCAATATTTCTACATCAGCATCAGTGCTAGAATCACCAATTAGTTCGCAACCTTGCTGTGTGAATTGCCTTTGATTCGATCCTTGACTTGAATCTGAATATCTAAACACAGGTCCCACATACTGTTTCTTGACTATTTGATTTTCAGATATTTCATCCAATATGTAGGATCTTATTACCGAAGAAGTAAATTCAGGTCTTAGGCTGACGTTCATACCTCCTGGCTCCACAAAGGAATATAGTCTGCTGGTAAGCTCGCCACCAGATTTCATGGCGTAGAGTTCCGTGGACTCCATTATTGGGCAATCAAATATTTCGTAAGAATGGCTGGTAAGAATTTCACCTATGTTAGCTGTTAAATTCAATTTGGCATGGTGCATCTCTGGTGAAGCCTCAACCATACCAGGTAGGATCGCATTAATAAGATTTGGATTTTGGGTTCGTGAAGACATTACCCATAAATATTACAATAGGCATGTCGATTTTAGTATTCTGATTTTACAGTCTTGAATGTCTAAATTGACCATTCGACAGATTTTTATTGAAACACAGGAGACACACTGTTGGAATCTTGTAGCTGGGAAGAGCAATTTAAGATGGGCAACTATCTCGCCAATCGAGCAGATCACATTAGGGCTTTAGATTGTTTTTTAATGGTGGTTGAGGACAATCCGAATCATTCCATGTCTTGGAATAATATTGGGGTGGCTCGACTTTGTCTCTCAGAACCTAAACAGGCGATACTAGCATTCGAACAGGCATTAAAGATAGATTCTGAATATAGGGATGCGTACCATAATCGGGCGTTGGCATACTTTGAGATCGATGAATTGAACTTGGCTATGGATGATTTGAACCATGCCATTAATTTGGACCCCAGACATTGGGCTTCATATAAGCACAGAAGCATTCTTTACCAAATGCTGGGAGATGAGGAAATGGGGTTTAAGGATTATCTCAAATTTAAGATATTGGCAGATGCTAATTAACCCGATTCCTATTTTGGAGCAAGCACCGACAGACAAATATTTGTAGGATAAATGAAACATGGAGCAAAAAATGACTCAGTTGCAAGATAGCACCGATCCCATAGTATCAGTTGTAGGAGGAAGTACTTCAGATTTCCCGCTGCTAAAGAAGGCAACAAAGCTTTTAGATAATCTGTTGATTAGTAATGAACTTCGTGTTGTATCTGCCCACAGGACTCCCGATTGGCTGTATGAGTATGCCGAGTCAGCAGAGAATAGAGGAATTAAGGTCATTATTGCGGGTGCGGGGGGTGCTGCTCATCTCCCTGGAATGCTAGCGGCAAAGACGATAATTCCAATTATTGGAGTTCCTGTGCCGCTTGAGCATATGAAAGGCATGGACTCTCTATTATCTATAGTTCAGATGCCCCGTGGGGTGCCTGTAGCAACTGTGGCTATCGCAGGTGCGGAAAATGCAGCAATATTGGCTGCTGAGATAATCGCTACTTCCGATCCTAGTGTGAAAAATAAATTAAGGTCTTGGCGCAAAGATCTCACTGATAGTGTTTTGGAAAATCCTGAAGCCAGGGGCAATCAGTAGATGTCATCCAACTCAGTCATTAATCCGGGATCAACCCTTGGTATGTTAGGTGGGGGACAGTTGGGAGGATTTTTTACAGAGGCGGCCTTGAGAATGGGCTATAAAGTGGTTGTGTGGGACCCAGACCCCCTTGCGCCGGCTAAGAGATATGCTAGCCAGTCAATCGATGCGCCATTCAATGACGAGGATCAAATAGATCTTTTTTCAGGTATGGTGGATGCGATTTCTTTGGAATGGGAAAATGTACCCTATCAACTTGTATCAAAATTGGAAAATGTAAACCGGGTTAGGCCTGGCAGTAAAAGTCTAAAATTGGCTCAAAATAGGATTGAAGAAAAAATTTTCTTGTCCTCAAATAAGTTTCCGGTTACGCCTCATGAATTTGTATCACACTCTGAAGAATTCAGGAATGTGAAACTGCCCAAACCCTGGATCGTTAAGACGGCCACATTGGGATACGACGGACATGGCCAGTGGATGATTGAGGATGATCTTGAAATAAACGAATTATTGAAGATGATCCATGGGGAATCGTGGGTTGTAGAGGCTGTAGTAGATTACCTCTTAGAGATGTCTGTAATAATCGTTGCTGATGGGTCAGGGCAGCTGGTTGCATACCCCCCTACCGAAAACACACATGAAGGGGGAATACTACGGATGAGTATATCGCCTCCCAGATTGACGGAAGATATCCAAGCTAGAGCTATAGAACTTGCTAAAAAAGTTATTGGAGCTATAGGTGAAGCTGGAGTGTTTTGCGTTGAGATGTTCCTGAGTTCAAAAAACGAGATACTGATAAACGAGATAGCGCCAAGACCTCATAATTCTGGTCACCATACAATAGACGCATTCAGCATTTCACAATATGAAAGCCAGGTAAGGGCGTTGGTAGGACTACCAATTTTGGAACCTGATTTTTTGAATGCTACGGTTTTACTTAATATTCTTGGTGAAGAAGCTAGTATATTGAATAGCTCTGCCCGCCAATCTGAACTGTATTCTTCAAGTGCTTCCAGGTTATATATGTATGGTAAGCAATCGATCCGGCCCAGAAGAAAAATGGGACATGTTATGTTTATTGGAAATTCAGTGGAATCTCTTATAGGGCAAGCGGAAACGACATTAAAGTCACTTAGGACTTGAGCTTTCTACCCATTCTCACCGCTATTTCAGACCCTTCACAATAGAAGACTGATTGTGGTTGCAGGGAAGATAGAAAGGAATACGGGTTACCATATACCTGCTCAAAATCGAATTTAATGACGTAGTCATCTACCTTTGTGACTTTCCATTGTGGATGTTCTACTTCGTATTCCACTGTAGTCTTAGTGCTTTTTTTAGCGTATCCCCAATAATGTTCAGTTATGTAACTTCCTAAACCATCCCGAGGAGGTATTTTTCCTGAATTTTCCACGGAAGCCGAAAAATTGTTTGTTGAATCGGAATCTTTAATCTCGTAACTGATGTTCTTCATTGAACTCGCTAGTAATTCTATGGAACTATGCATTTTTTTGTTTTGGTAATTTTCTCCGTAAAGTAAATTGGCTGTTTTGCTTACCAGCCAACTCGGGACGATTTCTTTTATGAAAACCACACCTTTTTTTGTTTCTTGATCCCTTGAGCATTTCACATAAAACCTTAAGTTTACTTCGTCAAAATTTCTCCAGCCGAAAGTGGGTATTCCCAGTACACTAGTCCCGGAGAAACGGAAAGCAACGAGACTTATGAAGGTGCTGTCGTTCCAAGAGTCTAGAATCGTACCGTTGGGTGTTTGAAATTTTAGAGTAGCAGGATCTACTTCATAGTTAGCAAATAGTAAATGATTCCATTTACCTCTAAGAAAAACTGGTCTTTTTTTAGTGTTTTTTTTACTCAAGGAATTTATGGGCCTCTTCCAATGAAGGGACACGACAGGTATCTCTTGATCCAAACCATCGATATCGCCTTTTGGCAATTGCGTCGTAGATAATGTTTCGTAAGTATTCGGGTATTAATTTCAGTAAGAGTGCTATCCTAAACAATCCTCCTAAGGCAATCAAGATTTCTATTACAGCATCAGAGCGAGTAAAAGCCTGACCAGAATGAAGGACGATTATGCTATTGAGTGTTTCTGTACTCGATTCACTATAACCACTGCACCGTAATATGTTTCTGCATTCCACTGATTGCAGGGAAGTGAATGTAAATACATCATTGAGATCTCGGTTGATTAAAAAGTCAATCCACCCGTTACAAAGATTGCAATGCCCGTCAAAGCATACTAAAAGACGATTAGCAAGCTGAGGAGGATTCATTTACTGGGCAGTCATTCCACCATCTATCACCAATTCAGAACCAGTGACGAAGGAGGATTCATCCGATGCTAGGTAAATAATTCCGTTGGCAATTTCATCTGCCGTTCCCAATCTTCCCAATGGAACTTTGTTGAGTCTTAGGGCCAAAGCATCTTTATCAGAAAACAAAGGCTTTGTCATTGGTGTATCAGCATACCCTGGATGCACAGAATTGGCTCTTACACCGTCTTTAGCATGTTGAATAGCAGTATTCTTTGTAAGTAACCTTACTGCACCTTTAGCTGCGTGATAGGCAGTTGAACTTTGGCTCCCGATAAGTCCATTAATCGAAGATAAATTGATTATGGATCCACCGCCATGAGCAATCATCAAGGGAAGAACAGCTTGGGTACCGAGCAAGGCTCCTTTAGCATGCACATCCATTTGCGCATTCCAGATTTCTTCAGTGGTATCCTCTACCCGTTCGATTGAGGCAGTCCCCGCGCAGTTAACTAGTATGTCTAATTTTCCATATGCTTTGATTGTGAAATCTACCGCTGATTTCCAATCTGAACCTTTAGTGACATCTAGCCTAACAAATTCGGCGTTGCCGGCCTCTTTTTTGATTTGTTTGGCTGTTTTTTCCCCACTACTCGCATCCAGATCTGAAATCACTACATTTGCGCCTTCTTGCACAAATCTCCATGCGCAAGCTCCTCCAAACCCCATTAAGTCGCCTTTTACGCCGTTTGCACCACCCGTTATTAAAGCGACTTTGTTTTCTAGGCGCATATATTTCACCTTCTATTGGTTAATTTATAGTCGGACCCTAAATGTGAGAATGATAGTAATCATAAACGAAATTTTAGAAAATTTGATATGTTGCTTGCCATAATTGAATAACCTTCGTCATTTGGGTGAAGGCTATCGGGTAGTAAATTCTCATATCGGTTGTCAAATACAGTCAAACCGTCCAAATAATAAACATTTTGATCGCCTGAGTTTTCCATTATTGCTACCGCATTCTTGATTTCATCCCTAATGTATTCAAGAGTTAGGCCAGCATCATTCGGGGTTTTTTCTCTACCGGGAGAATATATTGGGGACATCACAATTATAGGGGTATTAATGTGCTGCTCCCGCAATATCTGTATAAATCCCAATATACCCGGCTGAAAGGTACGTTCTCCTAATGAAGAGGCAGTGTATATGTTTATGCCAAGGCACATAGATATGATATCTGCAGGTAGATCTCTGATTGTCCGAGCTACCATTGGATCTAAATGACATTGACCTGCATACCCTAAGCAAGTTAAGTCTAAGTTGTTTTTGCTTGCGACAATAGCTGGCCAAGTTCTGCTTGGAGAATTAGCATCTCGGCATTGAGTTATTGAGCTTCCATAAGTGATCCATTTAGTGTGTTTTGGGTCTTTTAGTTTAGCTAATGATGCATTGTCTTCGATTACCAATTTATTAAGTCTAAATTCTCCATATTGAGGTAACCATATTTGGATCATTTTGTTTTGTGTACCTAGATTTTCCACCCCTACAAAATTCAGATCAGCTGTGCCTAATGTAGCTTTAAATTCCCCATCGCAAAATATATCTATTGGGCTTCTCTCTGATGCGGAATCAAAAAACAATTCCAAAGACGCGGTGTTGCTGGCAAATTCAATCCGCACTCCGGCTGGCATTGCAGCCCGCTCGACAAGCTGCCATGCGAATAAGTCTTTTTCGGGAAACGGGATTCTCCATGGCATGAGTCCGTCTTTGGTGATTTCTGTGGATACCGTTCCTTTCCAAGTAATTCTTGAGTCCTCAGGGTTTATATTTTGACCCATTTTTTTATCCCTCATACGATTTATTCGTCCATTACAGGTGCATTCATGTCGGCAAGAGTATATATTTGCTGGCTGGATTTCCAGATTTAAATAAGATTTAAAATGATAACTGAAACACATCTAAAGAAAACATTCAGTAGTTTCAAAATAAAAAATTACAGATTCCTTTGGACCTCTGATTGTCTACAAGCTTGGGCGGAATATATGGAATTCGTGGTTCTTTCCTGGCTTATATTGGAAATGTCTAGTTCGCCTCTCTTGGTCGGCCTTTATGGTGCCTTGCGTTTTATGGGAACTATTATGTCTCCGGCTTTCGGGGTGGTAGTTGATAGGTTCGACAGGAAGTTGTTATTGATTCTGGTGCGAGGGTCGTTTGTCATGAACGGTCTCGTTATTCTTGCTATAACTCTCGTGGGCACCTTGGATACGATTGTTATTCTGGTCATGGCTGGCTTATTGGGGCTTTCCAAAACATTCGATATGGTTGTTCGACAGTCAATCTTGCCCGCCGTGGTCGGTGACAATAACTTGAATAATGGAGTAGCTTTAGCAAGAGCTGGTGGCGATGTGACCCAGATGATCGGACCCGTAGTTGGTGGAGTAGTTTTAGCTTTTCTGAATGTAAAAATTAGCTATGGGATCATAGTTTCGCTTTATTTTATATCGTTGTTTTGCGCTATAAATATAGGAAATATTTCTCATAACCACTCCTTGAGAGATTTAAACGTTCTTATTAACTTGAAGGCGGGACTAAGATTCGTACATCAAACTCCAGTCATTGCAGCTTTATTAGCTTTGGCTGTGATAATAAATTTAGCTACATTTCCTATATATTTTGGCCTTATTTCAGTACTTGCAAAAGAAGTTTTTGATTCTACATCTACAGGACTGGGGTTCATGATGGGAACTTATTCTTTAGGTGCAGTTTCGGGATCTCTATTTGCGGGAGGTAGAAATAGTTCTGGAAAACTAGGTAGATTTGCTATTGGAGGGGCTTTCCTGTGGAGTGTTGCAATCATTCTGTTGGCTTTGGTTCCTAGCTTTGTTATTTCCTTACCCACTTTATTTATTGCTGGGGTAGGCCAGTCAATATGTGTGGTAGCAATAGCTATGATGCTTTTATCTTTAACACCAGATAATTTAAGGGGAAGGGTGATGGGATTAAGACAGCTAGCAGTTTATTCGTTGCCTTTAGGATTATTGATTTCGGGAACAATTGCTGAGCTATGGGGGGTAAGGGCCGCAATACTTGTCGATGGGTTACTTGGAATATTTCTAGTTATTGGATGTTTTATTGTCTGGCCAGACATATTGAAAGTTAGATCGGTTAGGGAACGTATGGAAAATTAGGAGGCCCCAGTTGGGTATCAAGCATATCTTGTGCCATGTCAATGAAGTCGCCTAATAGAGATCTTGTCTCCCTTGGATCAATTATATCTATACCGTGCGAACTACTTTCACCGCCGGTGTCTTCCGCAGTCCTAAAAGGAGATGCCATAGCCTGAAGACGAGCTTCAATTTCTAGGCGTTTTTCCTCAGGATTTTCAGCAGCAGCTATTTCCCGCCTATACGCCGCGGCTACTCCACCTTCAATGTGCATTGATCCCCAGTTGGCAGACGGCCAAGCATATCGGTGATACATTCCTGTAGGTCGATGGTTTGTCTGCCCAGCCACCCCGTAGGCTTGCCTTAAATAGAAGCTTATCCAGGGTGTCTGGCTTCTCGCATTCGCTATTACCAATCTTGCCCCTGCCCTTACTATGCCTTGGTTCTGAGCGTCTATTCCCACCATAAAACCAGGTTCGTCTACGAAAGATACTATGGGGATATGGAATGTTTCACAAAGACTTACCAAACGTATTGTTTTTTCGCCAGAAGCCACATTTGTAGACCCGCCCAAATGATTGGGATTGTTCATTAGAACACCCACTGGGTATCCATTTACTCTGGCTAATCCTGTTATCTTAGATTGACCGTAAAACGGTGCTATTTCAAAAAATGAATCATGGTCCATCACATGGTTCAAAATTTTGTATGGATCATATCTTCTCTTACTTCTGCGAGGGATAATCGATAAAAGCTCTTCTTCTCTTCTGTTTGGGTCATCATCAACATTTATTCGTTCAGGTTTTTTCCAAACACTAGTAGGCATGTAACTAAGAAACTTTCGAATCATTTCAAAAGCTTCTTCTTCCGACTCTGCGAGATTATCTATGACTCCTGTGTTAAAAACCTGGCTGTTATGGTCTCCTAACTCTTCTTTAGTTACTTCATAGCCTAAAGCTGCCTTTACTACAGGGGGGCCACCGGCGAAAACCTGACTAGTGTCCTTTACCATCACACTAAAGTGGCATAGACAAGCTTCAATCGCTGGTAAACCTGCTACAGACCCCAGAACGGCGGAAACCACCGGAACTTCATTAAGCAAATCAACTGCTTTTGAGGTTCCTCCACCGTCAGGTAAATAAGTCCTACCAATTTGTTCAAAAGTTCTTACACTTCCCCCAACCGCATCAAGGAGCCTTACGAGCGGTATACGCCATTGGAGAGCGTATTTTAATGAACTAGGTTGGCTTCCTGTTCCTCTTTCCCCTGCCCCTCCTCGTACTGTGAAATCTCCCCCATCCAGCATTACCCTCATCCCGCCTAAATGCGCTGTACCGATTACTCGTGGGTATGGGGTGAAATCTACTAATTCGTTGTTTTCATATCTAGCACTGCCTGCCAATGCGGAAAGTTCTTTGAATGTCCCAGGGTCAGAAATAGCCTCTATACGTTCTCGGACAGTTAGTTTCCCATTAGAATGTTGTCGGTCAATACCCTCCTTACCACCCATACCTCTGGCCATTTCAAGCCTTTTATCCAGCTCATCCATTTCTTTTTGCCAAACCATAACGTCTCGATCCTCTAAATGTTTTTGGTTACCAAACTTTATAGAGGTTTCATTAGCCACACAACTTCGCCTTAAACGTTTGGTACTATTGAACACTGTTATTCACCTATCCGCATGTTTAGAATTGATAGGTAATTACTCAGCGCCTTAATACGAGTCTAGTTGAAGAATGGTGAAAGATAAATGCGAATAGAATCTGATTTAAAACTTGATTACAAAGATGTTTTACTTAAACCGAAACGCTCAAAGCTGACATCAAGAAGAGATGTCGATATGGAAAGAGAGTTTAATTTTTTGAATTCTGGTAAGGAATTTAAAGGTATTCCGATTATCGCCTCAAGTATGGACGGGGTTGGCACTTTTTCAATGGCCAAGGTCTTGCAGAATTACAAAATGCTTACGGTATTGAGGAAACATTATGGGCCAGAAGATTGGGACCATGCTGTCGATGGAGGCCTAGATCTCAATTATGTGTCTATCTGTACTGGCACCAATAAGATTTGGGATGAAGACGCTCCTGATTTTTTGACTTTAAAAGTCGTCCTTGAGAAATATCCCGAGATTCCTTTTATAACGATTGATGTTGCAAACGGGTACCACGAAAATTTTGTCGATTTCGTTGCACAAATGAGAGAAGAGTTTCCAGAACAAACAATAATTGCAGGTAATGTGATTACAGCAGAGATGACAGAGGAACTTATTTTGCGTGGTGCAGATATAGTTAAATGTGGCATAGGACCTGGTTCAGTGTGTACGACTCGTTTAATGACGGGAGTAGGCATACCACAGTTTTCTGGGATTATTGAATGTGCCGATGCCGCCCACGGTGTAGGTGGACAGGTGATAGCAGATGGCGGTTGTGTATACCCTGGGGATCTTGCGAAGGCTTTTGGCGCTGGTTCTGACTTCGTTATGTTGGGTGGTATGCTCGCTGGGCACGAGGAATCTGAGGTTGATATTACTGATGGGAAGATGGAATTTTATGGAATGAGCTCTGATAGGGCTATGGAAATCCATGGTGCGCGTAAGGACGGATATAGAGGTGCGGAAGGGAAAGATATAAAAATTCCCTATAAGGGAGCTGTTGAAGATACACTCACCGAAATAATCGGAGGAGTCAGGTCGGCATGTACTTATATTGGGGCTACCAAAATCAAGGACATGCCCAAATGCGCTACTTTCGTTCAGGTTCTACAACAAGAAAACCAGGTATTTAATCTTTTTGAATAACTAGATTTCTCCCTAGCACCGTTGGTATTCCCTGCTCGAAACAATCAATTTAAATAGTTCGATGATCAAATTAGAGGATACCTTTTCTGGAGAATCTGATTTTTTTAATCCAGCCTCTGCGACTTCTTCTAATTTTTGATAGGTATCTGTTTCGATTTCAACACAGCCAAGTGCCTCCAGACAGTCATCCACCAATTTTCCGGGTTTTTTGTCTTCTCGGCCTACTCGCTCAATGAGTGTTTTAACTCCAGGATTGGACTCATTTCCGATGTGCCTGGTTGCGAAATTCACTCTATCCACAAGAGACCCGCTGGTAATCCACTCTTCTCCTGTATGCCATCCTTCAACTGAGGGTGGATCTAGCAATTTTTGACCCATGTATCCAGATTCTTCACCAATATTGTAGATTCCTATTTCTCCTCCGTCCGGTACTTGATATTCTCGGGTATTTCGCAAAGTCCCAATAATTAGTTCAGTCGGACTTTTAACCCGTTTGAATTTTGAGTTTTTGAAGAAATCAGAATTGAATAAGACCCTCATTACTGATCTGATGTCGTGGTTGGATTCCATGTAAGTATGAGCAAGAGTATTTATGGCTTCTACATCTCTGGGAGGAGTGCTGGACCATTGAGGTACTGGAACCTCGTCTGCAACGAAAAAATTATATAAATGTCTTGCTACAAACGTTGCGGTGGCTCTTTGCTTGCAGATCACATCAATTACACCATCACCATTAAAATTCGAATTTTCACCCAAAAAAGTTTTTCCGCCAGCATCATGGTCAGTATCTCTGAACTCATGATGCCAAAGTATCCTTCCGTAAGGCCAGATGGAATCTTTAACTGCCATCATTGAGAGGTATTCTCCGTTTTCCACAGTCCATCCTGTAAAAGCTCTTGCACACTCTTTAATATCATCTTCTGTGTAGTTCCCTACTCCCATAGAAAAGAGTTCCAAGATTTCCCTCCCATAGTTTTCATTAATCGACTCTTTGTGGTTGGTGTGGTTATCAAGCCAGATAAGCATTGCAGGGTCTTTTGAGAGCTCAATCAGTAGATCGTTGTATCTACCTAGTCCGTGTCTTCTAAACATATCGATTTGGTTAGTTAGGGAGCCAATATTGTTTAACTTGTTTTCGGCTGTTGCGAAAACTCCGTGCCAGAACAAAGCCATTTTTTCAACAAAGGGATTATCAGTCGAAATCATCCGGTATCCCCAGTAAACAGCATTATGACCTTGCATGGTATGAAGATCGACATGCCTCCGAAAAATCAGATGATCAGAGATATGCGAGGAATCTACTTTAGTTATAAGGTGTTCAACTAAATCTTCATAGCCCATCTCACAGTAAATGTCGAGTTCTCCAGGGGTAGCTCCAAATCCGGCCCTTCTCGCCAAATGCGCCGCTAATACTCTATTTGTTGACCCCATTTTTGCCCCTTACATGATTTTGAATTGTATTTATTGACCGATTTTTATTGCTCATATATTTGAATGCGGTGTCTACTGTGTTCAGTCACGTAGAGCCGGTCCTTCGAATCTATTTTTACCGAGACAGGTCCCCAGAATATAGGCTCCGATTGAGATCCTCTGTGATAAGGGGTTTGAAGGTGCTTAGGTAATTCCTTAACCAACAAATTGGAATCTTTTCTCAAATCATATTCATCCAAATTGACATCAAGCCATTCTTTTGCCCATTTAGATAGAGTGGCTTCACCTTCCAAAAGCTGATGGAATTCACCTCTAGGA
>CAYMZR010000054.1:0-12750 GCA_964394975.1 uncultured Dehalococcoidia bacterium
ATATGATGCTTCATCTGAAGCCAAAAATAAGACTGCATCTGCGACTTCACTAGGCTGCCCCAACCTACCAAACGGGGTCATGCGGTTGGGGCTAAAGTCCACAGTTTCATTAAGTTTTCGTAACTTTGCACCCGCTATTTTCGTATCGATCGGACCTGGTGCAACGCAATTAACATTGATGTTATGTTCGGCAAGTTCAAGAGCCAAGTCTCGCATGAATCCATGTATCGCTGCCTTAGAGGCCGAGTAAGCAGACCCTCCTTCGTAATAGGCTGTCCATGGAGTGCCTTCTCGAGCCCCAGATGACAAACAAATTATTTTTCCTTGTTTTCTTTGAATCATGTGAGGTACAGCGGCTTTACTGCAAAGAAATGTACCACGTAGATTTAATTTGATAGTGTAGTCCCAATCTTCCACCGGCATTTCCCAGATTTTTGAATTTCGGCTGCCCCCAACATTGTTGACCAGAATATCAATTTGCCCAAAATGTGCGATTGCAGACTCAATCAGTTGAGATGCCGGCTCTTCTTCAGTGATGTCACCAATTAATGTGAGGACCTCGCCACCTTCGTCACGGATTTTTGTCGCTGTAGCCTCTAACCCTACTTCATCTATATCGCCTAAAACTAGTCTGGCACCTTCTTGTGCCAAGCAATACGAGATAGCTTCACCTAATCCTCTCGCAGCTCCCGTGACAATAGCAACCTGATCTTGAACACGCCCCATCCTATCCTCCTTATCCGTGCATTAGGATTGTAAATGATATATAGACCTTATTTAAGATGACTTCAATCCCGCGTGTTCAAGGGCAGCTCTACAAACATCTTCGTCTTCTTGAGACTTACCGCCGCTAGCTCCTACTGCACCAGCTATCTCTCCGCCCTTGTAAATTGGAACCGCACCCTGACCCATAATGAAATGTCCATCTTGAAGAACAGTGAAGGCCTGAAATACTGGCCATCGTGATCTGTCTTCGAGTTCTCCAGATGGTTCACCAAAACAAGCTGACGCAACTGCTTTTCCTCTTGAAATAACTGGCGTTCTCCATGAGGCGCCATCCGTTCGGATCATGGCAATGAGATCCCCTCTGGCGTCGGTAACTGAAACGCTCATTTTGACGCCAAGTTCTTGTATTTTAGTCTTGGCCCCCTCAATTATTGTTTCTGCTTCTTGCAAAGTAATTGTAGGCATGATATTCCCCTATTTTGACGCACCAAGCTGATAGATTTTCCAGTTCCCAGTCCACAACTTCTTCTAAAGTAATTTTTGGAATAATACCACCCTTATAGAAAGCCCTATCAAACATTTCAAGGCGTGTCACACTGCAATCTCGCCAATGCGAACCCTGGACGGGGTAGTACCTCTATATAGTGTGGTTACAGTTTCTAACCGTCCGTAACATTCACGTTTAACGGTAAGGTAAAGGTAATAACTGCTGCTAGGGCGAAAAGAATTCCAAGATAAACCATGACCATATCAAACCCGAAATTTTGGTAGATAGCTCCCGCCATTAGTGGAGACATCGTACTCATAGCTAAACTTATAGTTGCAGTTACACCGAGGACGCTAGAAGATATGTTTTCCCCTGCGATATCAAGGGTTGCCGCAGTTATGATCGGTTGATCTGGGTATAAAAACACTCCAAGGAGCACTATTGATATGGTTAGAAAAATCCCTTGTGAAAAAAACACTAACGATAGGGCAATCAGACTAGACCAGATTAACCCAGGAATTAAAATCTGCTTTCTTCCAAACCTGTCTGACAGGTATCCAGCCAGGGGTTTTGTGATAATTCCTATCACAATTAGCAGTCCTATATGTAACCCTCTTGAAGAAGGCCCCATAGATAGGTCATCGTAAAAATATAAAGGCAGTATTGTCAACAGTGCTACTAGAGACATGCCGCGAAGACCTTTAACGGCAGCTATACCCCATATAACAGGTTGCTTTAGAGCATGGAATACCGTACTAATATGGCGGGCATAATTGATTTGGTCTTTTTTAGATTCACTTAGCTTCAATATCTTGGATACAGAAAATAAAAATACGAAGGCAAATCCAATTGCTATAACTCCATAAAAGCCGAGGATTTTCTGCCAACCTAGAAGATGTAAAAGTAAGCCGGTAACAAATGGACCACCTGCATCTCCGATGCTTCCACCAATCCCATGGAATGACAAGACAGTTCCCCTATCGTTTGGAAAACTCCGAGATAAAGTAGAAGCCGCAGACAAGTGCCAAAAGGAATGTGAAGCGGCAATGATGGCAATGCCAGCTAAAAGTAGAGGGAATGCCGGAGATACCCCCAATAGGACTGCCCCAGCCCCGAATCCTCCTATACAAACAGTCAGGAAGACTGCCCAGTGTTGCTTCAGAGCATCAGACAGTATTCCTCCGGGTAAGGACACTAATCCTGTTGACACTTCCCTTACCGTAAGAATCAACCCTACCCCAATACTGTTCAAAAAAAAATGATGTTGAACCTCAGGTAGTACCACAATGAATCCTTGAACCACCCAATGGTAAAGAGTGTGCCCACCAGCTAATATCCCCACAAAAATCCATGCTTTGGTGCTGCCAAACTGAGTAGTATCCGATTTATATAGCATCTTATTAAATGGACAACATTAGATGGAGGACCCCGACAAATAAAGAGTTAATTGGTATAAATATTAGTCAGTAAATTTCTATGGGTGAATATTAACATTTTGACTAATATAAGGTGTGATTGGAATTCGTACTGTCAGGGGTAGATAAATGGGGTACGCACGAAGGGGTGTCACGTAGCATTCTCTCCAATGAGAACCGCGGATGGGGTAGTGTCTCTATATAGGGTGGTGACAGTTTCCGACTAATGAATAGCTATAATGCCCATATTACACAGAACACTGAAAACAGCATAGAAACAACAAAGGCTGTTGGCAGGCCTTTTCCCAAGGGCATGAGGGGAAAAATGTCGGCAGAACCAACAGGGTAGGGGTGCGAAAAAGTGGTGCCCAGGAAGGGACTCGAACCCCCACTCTCTTACCGAGAAGCGGATTTTAAGTCCGCCGCGTCTACCATTCCGCCACCTGGGCATCTCAAACTTTTACTGCTCAAGGCAGAGAAACCATTATAACTGGTCACCAGTCATAAATGCTCGTTTGATTTAACTAAAGACTGAATCTATTAGCCGACAAAAACTCAATAGGATACTCTGTAGATCCTTTAGTGGCCATGTCGGCCATAATCTCTCCTAGTACGCTAGCCATTTTAAACCCGTGCCCGGATAGACCTGCCACGTAACTCACCTGTGGATATTCTTCTACTTTATCTATTATGAAATCTTCGTCGGGAGAGCGTGTGTACATACAGACTTTGTGGTCTGTCAAGGTGGGGGAATTCATAGCTGTTAAGTACTCTTGCAGAAAATATTCGATTTTGGCTTCATCGCTTCTATGTTTCGACCTGTCAACGTCCAAAGGATTTATTACCGGTTCTCCTCCTGTGTGTTCAGCTACCTTCAGCCCCAATTCATCAATAGCAGGAAACCCGTAAAATGACCCTTCTGAGGTCTCATAAAAAAATGCAGGGCAACCAGAATCCAATTCGTAGATATTATCTGATTGAAACCAAAATAAAGGTTTACGAACAACCGTAAGATTTACCCCTAAACCCTTTATGAGATCCCCCGCCCACGCACCAGCTGTAACAATAATTCTATCTGCAGCGAAAGCACCCTCATTCGTGGTTACCTTGACCCTATCATCGGAATCAAGTTGCCAACCTAGAACCTCTATTCCAGTATGAAGCTGCGCCCCTGATTTGTCTGCTAGATCTAAAAAAGTTTCAATGCATTTTTCTACTTTAAGGAATCCTGCCCTCTTTTCGAAAACTGCTTCCATACCGTCCGGAATAGAAAACCCTGGATAAAAATCTTTCAGATCGGATTGGGTTACATCCTCGACGGTGAGATTATGCATGGCAGCAGATTCCCGAACCCCCGCCACTATTTCACCATCTGGAGGCCCAACCTGGATAAGTCCGCTTTCTGTGTAAAGATCAATACCGGATACTTTTTCCAGCTCTTCCCAGAGTTCAAATGATCTTTTCAATAGAGGAACATAATCAGGATGCTCAAAATAAGCGAGTCTAATTATTCTAGTTTGTCCGTGTGATGATCCTTTGTCATGTGCGGCAGGAAATCTATCCAATCCAATTACATCAACGCCATTTCTTGCAAGATAGTACATAGCAGCACTTCCAACCGCTCCTGTGCCGATAACAATGACGTCACTATGCTTTGTAGCAAAAGAAGACATTCCTCAGAACCTCCATACCCTCAATATAACTCTACGACAAACTATTTCCCGAACATCTTTAATCAATTTAACAAAATATCGCAACTGAAAAAAATAAGGGCGATGATACACCGCCCTCATAAAAGTCTACTTAGCAGCTAAATCTTTTTATCTAGCCTATAAACAAAGGTCCAAAAACTAATGCAACAATAGACATTAACTTCAGAAGTATGTTGAGTGCAGGCCCCGAAGTGTCCTTGAATGGATCCCCAACAGTATCACCAACGACAGCCGCAGAATGTTCATCTGAGCCTTTTCCTCCTAGATGGCCAGCTTCTATATACTTTTTAGCATTGTCCCAGGCACCACCTGCATTTGCCATCATAATCGCAAACAAAAAACCAGTTGCGATGGAACCAATTAACAGTCCCCCCAGGGCCTCAGGGCCCAAAATAGCACCAACTACAATTGGAACAGCTACTGCAATCAGTCCGGGCATTACCATCTCTTTCATGGCACCTTGAGTTGATATATCTACAGCTCTCGCATAGTCCGCGTCAGCGGTGCCTTCTAGCAAACCTTTGATCTCTCTAAACTGTCTTCTGACCTCTTGTACCATGGCATATGCAGCTCTTCCTACAGCCTGCATTGTTAAGGCTGCAAAAAGGAAAGGCATAATAGCTCCTATTATGAGACCCATCATGACTTTTACATCCATGATATTGAAAACCTCGATCTCAACTACCTGTGCATATGCTGCCATCAAAGCCAACGCTGTGAGAACAGCAGATCCAATAGCAAAACCCTTTCCTGTAGCAGCAGTGGTATTACCTAGTGCGTCCAGTGCATCAGTTCTTTCCCTAACTTCTGGATCTAGACCTGCCTGCTCTGCAATTCCACCAGCATTGTCTGCAACTGGGCCGTAGGCGTCGGTTGCAAGAGTTATGCCCAAAGTAGATAACATTCCTACTGCCGCAAGGGCAACACCATATAGGCCCGCAAACTCATATGACAACCACATGGCCACAATGACAACAATACCTGGAATAACTGTACTGACCATACCCAGGCCTAATCCGCCTATCATAATAGTGGCCGGGCCAGTTTCAGACTGCTCAGCCAACTTCTTAGTAGGGCTGTATTCATAGGATGTGTAGTACTCGGAGGCAGTTCCAATCAACTGTCCAGCTACTAGTCCGATCAAAACTACCCAGAATAAATCGAAACTAAGATCCAGTACAGTTATGAGAGCGCCCGTGCCTATGAGAACAAGTGCGCCAGCCGCAAAAATTCCAGTTCTTAAAGACCAAAGCAATCGTCCCATATCTGCCCCTTCCCCAGTTCTAACCAGGAAGGTACCAATAATTGAAGAAAATATTCCAATAGAAGCTACCAATAGAGGGAACAAAACCAAATCCATTTTTTCCCCACCCAAAGCTGCAGCTCCAGCTACTGAAGCCAAAGCGACGGTGGCTATTATTGATCCTACGTAAGATTCGAATAAGTCAGCTCCCATACCTGCAACATCGCCAACATTATCACCAACATTGTCAGCAACAGTGGCAGGGTTACGAGGGTCATCCTCAGGTATACCTTGTTCAACTTTCCCGACAAGGTCAGCTCCAACATCTGCTGCCTTGGTATATATGCCGCCACCAACCCTGGCAAATAGAGCAATAGATGATGCCCCAAATCCAAACCCAGCAACGATAGTCGCAGAATCGTTGAAAACCACAAACATTAAAGTAACACCCATAAGTGCAAGTCCCACTACTGACATTCCCATAACCGCACCACTATTAAATGCAACTCGCAAGGCGGGATTTAAACCTTGCATTGCCTGCACGGTGGTTCGAGTATTCGCTCTCACAGCTATGCTCATTCCGATAAATCCAGCCAACCCGGATCCTATGGCACCGACCAAGTAAGCTATCGCAGTACCTGGTACTTGAATCCCTCCCCATTTGATGGCATCTCTACCAACTCTTTCAGTGAGATCAAAGTCAATGAATGCAGCCAAAATTACTGCCATCACAACCACGAAAATAGCTAATAGCCTGTATTCTCTTGAAAGAAACGCCATAGCCCCTTCTTGTATAGCCTTCCCGATAAATCGGATCTGATCACTACCAGCGTCTTTGCCTAGCACATTCGACGTAAGGTAAGCAGCAAAAGCCAAGGAGACTATTGAGGCGACAAGAGCAACAATCTGAATTTGTTCCATTGAATCCTCCTACAACTTGGGAAATTTCTGGGCAAGATCTTAATTTTATTTCAACTTGCACAAGCTACAATTTTCTCTCTTAGGAAAACTTTGGTCAATATAGAAAAGACCCTTAATGTGGAAAATTATCCGCTTTATTCTTAAATAGAAGACTCCCAAACATTCACTAACTCTCTGGCTGACGATTCAGGATTTTCCGACATAGTTATGGCACTCACCATACATACAGAATCCGCGCCTGCATGAATTACATCTGGCAGGTTTTCAATGGTTATTCCGCCAATAGCCACAATCGGCAAACCACTTTGCGATTTTACTTTGGCAATCATAGCCGGGCCTAAAGGACTTCTGGCAGATTTACCCATAGTAGATGTGGCATATATTGCCCCAACAGCTAGGTAATCAACACCAAATCCTTCCGATTCTGTCGACTCAGATGTTCCACTATTCGATCTACCAATACCCTGAAATGGTTGCAAAATCATCCTCGCTTCTTTTACAGGAATGTCAGATTGGCCTACGTGAAGAAAATCAGCGGAAGTAAGACAAGCTACATCAACTGCATCGTTTACGACAAAAGCAGCTTCATATTCCTGGCATAGCTCTTTGATCCTGTAGCAGTTGTATAGAAATGGCTCTCTATCATTTAATTTGTCTCTGTACTGTACAACTTTCACTCCGCCTTCCAAGGACATTTTAGTCATTTCATAAACGTCGACATTATTTGTAGCTTCTGGATCTACTATTATGTAAATGCCCGTCATTTTTCCGCGATTTAACAACCTTAATTTTCGAGAGAAGTAGTCTCTGATTTTCAGAATACATTCTTTCATAGGCTCTGTATCAGTTTTATCAGAATCAGCGAACGCCAAAGCAGCGTTACAAAGATTCAATCCTATTTCGGGTTCTTCGATCCGAGAAATCTCAGACTTTGCTATATTTTCTGTTCCAACCAATAGACCCAAACTAGTCTTTAGATCAACTTCCTCATTAGGCACAAACTGCGATATGTCTATACATAGGGAAGTTAGAAGCTCATTCATGCAATTGTTTCCTTTATATATCTAATCCATCGGGCATTTTCCCACCCCTGGCATCGTCTATCGATTTCCTCACACTATCGGGCATTTGAACACCGTGCTTCGAAAAGGAAGCTTCTACATTTTTGCCAATGTTTGAAGAGTCAGAATAGTAGCTATCAGCTTCGCTACTGTTAAGTGATCCCCCAAATTTAAATGTGATTTTAGATAATTTTTTACCTACACTGGTAGAGTCACATGAGGGACATTGGGGGTCCTTAATTGAATTGAAAGATTTAAAGAACAACTCAAAGTCATCCTCACAGTCCTTACATTTATATTCATATATCGGCATGTAGACCTCGTCAGGAGTTCATACTAGCAACGGGCTCAAAACTACGTCTATGCAAATCCGTAGGCCCCAAAGATTTTATAGCAATCATATGATCCCTAGTACCATACCCTTTATTCTTTTCAAAATCGTAACCGGGATATTTCAGCGCTATATTAGACATGTACTGATCTCTTATAACCTTGGCTAAAATAGATGCAGCAGCAATAGTCCGGGAAATTTGATCACCCTTTATTATGGCTTGGTAAGGAAAGGGGAGATCATCCAATTTTACGGCATCTACCAACAGATAATCAGGTCTTATAAGTGATTGTTCTATGGCTCTTCTCATTGCCAATTTTGTAGCTGGAGCTATTCCTATGCTATCTATTTCATCCACGCTTGCCCATCCGACCTGTGCAGACAAGGCTTCTGATTGAATTAATTTTAGAAGACCCCGTCTCTTTACAGCTGTAATTTTCTTGCTATCGGTGATTTCCCACAGAATTTGATCGTTAATATCGGCAGGAAAAATAACAAACCCTGCGGCTACAGGACCAGCGAGGCAGCCTCGTCCAACTTCATCGACCCCGCCGACCAAACCAAAACCTTGCAAATTAAGTTCCCGCTCTATCTGGAGAGAGGTCATAAAATCAGTATCCTTGGGCTGTACTAGGATAAAGCTACGGCTGAGGCCGCTTTTTCGCGAGACGAGTCTACCTTTAGATCTTCGATTATGCCACCACCGATCATCTCTTCGTCCAGGTAAAACACAACCGGCTGACCTGGTGTAATGGCGCGCTGCGGCTCAAGGAATTTTATATCCGCGTATCCATCTTTAATAGCTACCACAGCCGGCTCTTCATTCGCTTTATATCTGATTCTAGCTTTTACTTGGATCTCAGATCCTATTTCAACTTCCGAAGTAAAGCTTAATTTGTTTGCCGTAAATTCTGTTTCCATTAAATCTTCATCCGCGCCCAAAACCACTTCGTTGGTATCAGCGTTTATTTTGACAACATACCTTGGTTCACCATCGTTGGGATTGATACCCAGTTTTCGTCTCTGTCCTACAGTAAAAAACTGAATACCTGGATGCTCTCCCAAAACATTCCCATTAGGATCAATAAAATTTCCTTTTTTGGGTTTAACTCTTTCCTTAACAAAATCACGATAATTACCACTTGGAATGAAACATATTTCCTGGCTATCCGGCTTGCCTGCTACAAGTAATCCAGCCTCTTCCGCTATTTTTCTTATGTCTTCTTTATTATATTCTCCGACTGGGAACTTCAACCGACTTAGCTCTTGTTGTGTCAAGGTGTACAAAACGTAAGATTGATCCTTGCTATTATCTATTCCTCTAAGAAGATGAAACCCGTTGTGACTTTCTGCCAGCCTGGCATAATGACCCGTTGCAATATAGTCAGCGTCTAGAAAAAGGGCCCTTCTGAGTAAGAAATCGAACTTAATCTTGTCATTACAGGCTAAACAAGGATGAGGGGTCCTTCCGGTATCGTATTCACTTATAAAGTAATCTACCACGTGTTCTTGGAATTCTTTTTCAAAATTAACAAAATAGTGCGGTATCCCTATCATCTGGCACACACGCCTTGCATCTTCAACATCTTCAACAGAACAACAGCGATTGTTGGTCCGGTGGGAATTAGAAGAATCCTCAGTCCATAGTCGTAAAGTCATGCCCACGACATCATATCCCTGATTTTTAAGCAGTAAAGCAGCGACAGATGAATCTACCCCACCACTCATTGCGACGATTACTTTATTCTTATTCATGTAATTAGGCTAGCACATAAATCTTCGATTGTTACAAAAAAACACCTTCGTGTTAAAGAATATATAATTCTACTTCTATGATTGACTCAGAAAAAGACAGCGGAAGAGAAGCAGCGGATATAGCTGTGCATTCTGCCGTGGAACTCCAGGCGGAAAATATTCACCTCTTGGACGTAAGAGGAATAAGTGAGTTTGCGGATTATTTTGTCATCCTTTCAGCCCAATCTTCTCGTCATTTGAGAGCTATCGCCTCAGATATGGAATTTTCCCTTAAGTCGGAAGGTCATAATATTCACCACAAAGAAGGAGACCATACAAGCGGTTGGACTCTACTAGATTACGGTGACCTTATAATCCATCTGTTTGCGCCTGAATACAGGGAATTCTACGATCTTGAAAATGCCTGGACCGAAGCAAAAACACTAAGTATTATTCAATAATCCAAGTATCGATTGCCCTGTCATAAGCTAGTATTTCTGAGTTTTCAAAGAAAATCGCCAATTCTCTTTCAGCAGACTCTAAGGAATCTGAACCATGAATTATGTTCATTCCTATGGTCAGCCCATAATCCCCACGAATAGTTCCAGGTGCCGCCTCTTTTGGGTTGGTGGCGCCCATCAAGTTACGAGATACTTCCACCGCATTTTCACCTTCAACTGCCAATGCAATCAGTGGGGAAGAAGTTATAAAACTAACCAATGCATCAAAAAAGGGTTTACCTACATGCTCTCCATAATGCTTATTAGCTAGCTCTTGGCTAGCATGGATCATTTTAAGACCTGCTATCCTGAGGCCTTTACGTTCCAATCTGCCTATGACTTCACCCACCAGTCCCCTTTGAACTCCGTCCGGTTTCACCAATACTAATGTCGTTTCCAATATATTTCCCTCATTATCTATTTTTTATTGACCTATCGGCCGAATCAATTTGAGCACTTCTTACATAAATGGGCTCAAGTGACATGGGATCATCAAATTTTCCGGATTCCAATTTACCATAACCTAATTTCACTAAAACAGATGTGTTCCTAGTGGGAGGTACATCGCGTGCATGTTTGCCATTTATAAGGTGTGCATATTCCGATTCCAAAACACCTTTTAAACCTTCTCCGCAGAAAAACGGGTCTTCAATTTCGTCAAAATCCATCTCATCATAGCTGCGTACGACGATATCCTTCTCTTTTATATCACCATCAACATATCTGGCCACATAGGTTCGTTCTCGACCAGCTGGAACAAGAGCCACGATATTTCGACAAATACCGATATATGGCTCCACTTCAACGTCAGAAGTGGAAATCCCCACAATCGGAATTTCAACCCCTACACTCAAGGATTTAGCAAGGCTCATTCCAACCCTTAAGGCACTAAATGCCCCCGGGCCTTTGGCAACGAACACCGCATCAAGATCTTTTACAGAGATTTTTTGCCTCGCCAGAAGAGTTTCCACAGCAGGGGCGAGTTCAACCGAATGGTTCCGCTGGGAGCGCCAAGTTAACTCCTGCAACAATTCGCCTTTATCAGAACATCCTACTGACGCATACCTAGTGGATGTATCGATACAAAGTTCCATAACCTTAAGCCACCGAATTTACAAATTTAGTGATTTCTTCAGTTAAAGCATCCAATCGGCTTGATTCCCATTCAATTTCTATTTCCCTATGATTCTCAGAAATGAATGATAAATCGATTGTTAAACTTTTCTTTGGAAAAGATTTTTCAGCCTTATCTGCCCATTCAACAATGCAGATACCGTCCCCATATAGATATTCATCAATTTGCATTCTTTCTAGGTTTTCGACTCCTTCCAATCTGTATAGATCCATATGGTAAATGGGAAATTTAGCTTCATATTCAGTGATAAGCACAAAAGTCGGGCTTCTGGCAAAATCATCAGATCCTACCCCTTTGATAATGCCCTGGGTCATTTTAGTTTTACCGCTCCCAAGATCGCCGCTGAGCAAAATAATATCCCCGGGCACAGCAGATGATCCAATTATTTCCCCGATCCTTATAGTATTCGATTCATTCGTACTTATTACCGTAAAACTCATAGTTTCCTATCACAAAAAGGGCTGATTGAAATACACTACAACTAAAGATACCAAATATATTCAGGAAAAACTTAATGAATTTTGAACAACTAAGTGAAGCCGCTCTGCCAATTGTTGTCGGTACCCCTGATAATTTTGATTCATCACACCAGTACGGAATGATTGTGTTGATGCATGGCTTCGGAAGCCATATGGGTGACCTCGCAGGCTTAGCGCCATTAATAAATGAAACTGATTACATTTATATCTGTCCAAACGCACCGATAGAAATGAACATTGGCTTTGGCCAACAAGGATATGCCTGGTTTCCGGCAGGGGGACAAACTCAACCTAATGATATTGACAACGCCGTATCGCAGCTCCAGGAAACCATAGATTTTGCAATGACCAAATACCAACCAGACCGGTCAAATATTTTTGTGGGAGGATTTTCACAGGGCGGCATGATGACCATGCACGCAGGTCTAACCAGACCCGACATCTACAAAGGGGCAATAATATTAAGCTCGAGGCTGACTCAAGTGGACCTATTTACGGACAGAATTGAATCCGCAATAAAAATACCGATATTCATGTCACATGGCACCGAGGATCTAGTGATATCCATTCAAGACGGCCGAGAAACAAAAAATTTGTTGGAAGAATATGGATATGAAATCGAGTATCGTGAATACTCAATGGCACATGAAATTAGGGAAGAAACAATTTCTGATTTAAAAAAATGGCTACAAAATACCTGAAATTGGCGAATTAATCACAACGGGGAAAGACTATGAAAGCAGCATTTTACGATGGCAACGGGTCTATGGAAGTTAAAGAGCATCCTGACCCCATTGCTGGAGAAGGAGACGCCATAATTCAGGTGAAAGCCACTGGAATATGTGGTTCAGATTTACTGATGAACAACGATAAAGAACAAGCCGACGATCTCCCGTCCGGACATGAAGTAACCGGCCTTGTGGTAGATGTTGGCCCTAGTTCTGACAAAGCCCTGATCGGTCAAAGAGTGGCTATAGAAACTATAGGGCAGGGCAGGGCCTGTTCA
>CAYMZR010000055.1:0-12728 GCA_964394975.1 uncultured Dehalococcoidia bacterium
TGAGTCGTTAGATGGAGGGCACGCAACGATAAGACCATCCGAACCTATTCCTTTGTGCCTGTCGCTGACGTCTTGGGAGATATGCTTCCAGTCAAGGTCATATTCAAACCCATTGACATAAACGTAGTCGTTTCCTGCGCCGTGCATTTTGGTGAATTTCATATCTTTTTGCTATTTAATTGATTGTTGGATTTAGTGTTGAGAATTCTAACATTGATTCAATTTTACAGGCAGGATGAAGCACTCTAATTGATCAGGTTGGTTATTTGTCTGGATATTTCGAAATTGTCCAGTTCGTGTGAATCGAACCATCCTATTGGACGGGTAATTCTGTTAAACCAGTTGATCTGGGATCTGACAAGTCTGTGAGTCCTTGATCTAATTCTGGTTATACAACAGTCCCATGTTGAATTTCCATTAAGGTACTCTGATATTTCTTTGTAACCAATTCCGCTCATAGCTGGAAGGCCTACATCATAACCTGAGTCCAACAAATTTTGAGTTTCAATAAGCCACCCATTCCTGACCATACTGTCAGTTCTTAGGTCAACTCTTGTGTATAGGTGGTTTCTGGGCATTTGAATACCGAACACATCCATTTCCAATGGCGGTTGGACGGGTCGGTTTGATGAATACCTTTCTTTTTCATCATTACTATATATTTTCTCTAACGCACGTATAACTCTTCGCGGATTGCGCGTATCAATTGTACTGGCCGTTTGAGGATAATTATTGGTTAATTCCGCCACTAAGTCGGAAATTCCAAGGTTTAATAATCTGTTAGTTAAGTGGTTTCGTATTTTTTGGTTTGGGGGGCCACCATCTAGGCTCCAATTTTCTAATAGAGCACTTAGGTATTGCCCAGTGCCTCCAACCAGTATGGGAATTTTGCTCCTGGAGCGGATATCTGATTCAGTATGAGATACAAGTTTTTTAAATTCAAAAACGCTAAAATTTTCATTGGGATGCCTAAAGTCGAATAAGTGATGCGGAACAGATTCCATATCTTCTATCGTTGGTTTAGCAGTACCTATAGTCATCCCTTTGTAGATTTGCCGACTGTCGGCGTTGATAATTTCCCCGTCTATGGCCCGAGCAACATTCATGGCTACAAGACTTTTACCAGTACCTGTCGCCCCAAGTATTACTATCATCGTGCCAGTTCAATATTTGATGCTTTTTCCACAATCGAGAGGAAACTATCTGCTGTAAGGCTTGCACCACCAACTAGGACCCCATCTATTCCTTCAAGCGATAGATATGAAGTCGCGTTTTCAGCATCCACACTGCCGCCGTACAGAACAGGAACATTTATGGTCGGCACAAGGTTAGAGATCACATTATGGATGACTTGAGTTGCCTCTTCTACATTTTTAGGGCTGGCTGGTAATCCAGTACCAATCGCGTCGATTGGTTCATATGCGATCAACAGTTCACCGCGGCTAAGAATTTTAGTAGGAATAGCCTCTATCTGATTTCTTATTCTCAGGTATGGGTCAATGTTTGATACCTCCCCTTCGGACACACATATAACTGGAATTAACCCCAGATCAGTAGCTACAGTAGCTTTTCTTGCCACTATTTCATCTGTTTCACCCAATTTGGAGCGTCTTTCGGAGTGACCGAGTATCACATAGTCACAAAATCGGCTTATATTAGATGCCGCAATAGAGCCAGTAAGGCTACCTGTTTTCTCTAATGGACCATCTTGAGCACCAATTTTAATTATGGGGGAAGATTCGAAAATTGAGGCCACTTGCACCAGTGATACATCATCAGGAAATACCACGATTACCATATTTTGATATTCTGAAGTAGTATTAGTGGCTATATCGCCAGCTAATTCTGCACTGGATTTTACATCCAATCTGTCTTTCCAATTACCGAATATATACATATATATTGATATCCTTCACTACTTTAAGGTGGTTGTTCAAGGTGGTTAAGGTATTAAATTAGTATCCTACTAAATAATAGAATAAAAGACATTGTTTACCTATTGATATATGGAAATAAAACTACGAAATACAGTCCTAGGGCATGCATTTTTGATATAAAGTGATAATCAGTATTATGGCTATAAATTAGTGTTTAGTTTGGGTAAATATATTCTTAAATTCATTCGAATTTTATTCAGTGCTAGGTCTATTTAGTTAGTGGGGAATTGGTACTGAATGAGTGGTATCAAGGTCCTGGTAAATCAGCGCCAAATGGAATAATGTCCAAAAACCATCTGTTTGAGGCAATTATTTGGAGAATTCTCGCGGTAGGTCAGAATTGTTGGTAGGGTTTTACATGGAAATAATGGATGATCGTAATAGAATTCTATAAAAATCCACACCTTAATCTAACAAGGAGAAATTTTTGTTTAGTTAAGGTTATTTACGATGATTGTACACCATATTTAAAGGAATTTAGAGGCTTAAAATAAGGAGAATCAGGGACCAAACTTGTTCAGCTTATCAGCGTGAGATAAAACTAACAGCATTAGTTCTTCGGCCCTAATACCTCCGATGGAACCGTCTTGGCAACTATTTTCCGTAAATTTAGCTCCAACTCTTCCCTGGGACAAATTTGAGCTTATTAAGAAGGGAACGGGATGCCAACTATGTGAAGCAATGTATGACGGGGTTGAATGGTCACCACAAACAACGAGAACATCCGGCTCTAGTTTCAGTACTCTTTCAAGTTGTGAGTCGAATTCCTCAAGCATGGCAACCTTTTGGGGGAAGTTTCCGTCCTCCCCTGCACTATCAGCAGGTTTGTAATGCAGGAAGAAATAGTCGTAATTCTTAGAGTAATTGGCCTCTAATGTTTTTATCTCATCTTCAAAAGTTTGTTTCGATTTCAAGACGTCCATACCCAAGAGACCGGCAACTCCTCTGTACATAGGGTAGGCAGCGATGGCTGCTGGGTTTAGAGCATATGAGGCGCCAAAATGCGGTAATTCGGGAATATTAGAGAAACCTCGAAGCAAAATACCGTTAGCGCTTCCATTATGTTCTCGTAGAATTTCGGCGCTTCTTTGAGTGAAAAGGTTAACTGCCAGTGCGGTTCCTGTGCCGCGTTCAGAAGTTGGGTTAGAAATCATAGGGGTGACCCCTGTAATTTGAGGATCCGTTTCTGACACATCCGGAGAAGACGTTTCTCCCTTGAAGACTAATACAAACCTATAATCCATTACGGGATGTATTTCAATTCCAAAACCTGGAATCTCGATTTGCTTAAGTAATTCAACCAATTCGACACATTCTTCAGTCGTTATTCTGCCTGCACGTCTGTCTATAATCTTTCCATCCTTCCCTAAAAGACAAAAGTTTCCTCTAGCTGCAACATCACCTTTTCCGATTGGGGCGCCTATACCTAGGCCTTCCAAAACTCCCCTACCCAATAGGTACTTAATGGGGTTATATCCAAATAAAGCCATGTGTCCTGGGCCACTCCCAGGTGTTATTCCTGGAAGTACAGGAGTACTGACGCCACAGGAACTTACAGAGGCAAGTTTGTCTAAGTTGGGAAGTTTGGCAGCTTCTAATTCAGACTGACCTGTTGACGGGTCTGTCATTCCACCTAAACCGTCGACAACTATCATCACGATTTTAGAGTCCGTTTGTTTTCGGATACTAGATAAATACTGAAAATCTATCATAATTTTTTAGCCTTCTGTCGTCTCGTATAGGGAAGCGACTCCAGGGAGCTCTCTACCTTCCAACATTTCAAGAGAAGCGCCTCCTCCCGTAGATACATGTGTCATTTTGGCCTCAAAACCAAAGAAATTGACCGCATCCACAGTTGAACCTCCTCCAATTATCGATAACATATCTCCGTTTGCCAATGCCTTTGCTACCATATGGGTGCCGTCGCTAGAATTTTCCCATTCATAGACTCCCATGGGGCCGTTCCACAAAACCGTTTGACTGTCACCTATGATTGATGCGTACTGATTAGCAGTATTTGGCCCAATATCGACAATAATGTCGTCATCTTCCAGATTTTCAACCGATTTGGTAGAGAATTCAGAGGCCCGTTCAAAAGTTTTAACGACGACCACGTCGGTAGGTAAAACCAGTTTTGCACCTGCAGAGGCACTTTGATCCAAAAGTATTTGGGCGTTACCAACAAAATCAGTTTCTATGGCAGAATTTCCTACATTTTTATTTTCGGCTACCAGAAAAGTAGCTGCCATTCCTCCCCCTATGCAAATGTTGTTTGCTAATCTCGTCAACCTATCGACAACTTTCACTTTGTCGGAAACCTTGGCTCCTCCCAAAACTGCTGTAAAAGGTAATTTAGGGTTTTCTAGGGTGCTTTCCAGGTAATTAATTTCTTTTTCTAGGAGCAACCCAGCATATGAGGGTAGAAATTTGGTTATGCCTGACGTTGAGGCATGTGCTCGGTGAGCAGCTCCAAAAGCATCGTTGACGAAAACTTCTGCTAATTGAGCTAACTGAATTGCAAATGCCTTATTGTTGTCCTCTTCTTCCTTATGAAACCTCAGGTTTTCTAGGAGTAGTATTTCACCTTTATCTAGGTTTGAAACAATTCTAGTAGTTTCTTGGGAGACACAATCCTCAGCAAACTGTATCTCATGATTCAATATCTGCTCCAATCTTTTTGCTACTGGCTTTAACGATAATTCCGGTATTTTTTCCCCTTTCGGTCTTCCTAGATGAGAGCAAAGGATTACTGAACAATCTTTCTCCAATAGGCGTTTTAAGGTCGGTATGGAAGCTTTGATGCGCGTGTCATCAGATATTATGTCTGTTCCTTCCTGTAATGGGACGTTGTAGTCGACTCTCACTAAAACCTTAAGGCCCGAAATATCTACATCCATAATGCTTAGCTTGGAACCCATTTTTTTTATTCCTCGAGAATCGTTTCTAGAGAGTCGACCAAATGCTCTGAACGGTCATCTGGTAAATTTTCCCGCAAGATAGAAAAAGCCATATCTTTTGCCTTGATATACTGTTCCATTGCTAGTTTTCTTCCTTCTAAATCATCAAGTACTTCAAGGACTGAATCTAAATCAGAATCTTCAAGAACTCGTTTGAAATAAACATCACCCAATTTTCTCTTTTGAGAAGGGGTGGCCTTTTCAAGTACGGCAACTACAGGAAATAGTTTCTTCTTGTTCAGAAAATCTATTTTTTGAGCTGATTCAGGACCCCAAATCTGGGAGATGTCTAATTTTATTTGCCTTGCCTGACCGATGAAGTGACCAGATCCAAATATATTTCCACAAACTTTCTCATCAAGGTTGGATAATTTTGCTGCTATTGAGAGCGTAGTTCCATATAATGAGCCAGTTTTTTGCCCGGCCATTTCAAGATATGCCTCCACTGTGGTGTCTATTCTTTCTTGCATTTCCAGATCCCTATACCGGCCTTCAAACGTTACTAGGGCCCCTTGATCCAAAAAGGAGACAGCTCCATGAGCTGTGTGGTCTGAAAAATGATTTCTATCAATGTTTAAAATGGATAATCTAGCTATCGAATGCATACCATCTCCAGCATTAATGGCTTGAGCGGGTCCCCATACCCACCATAGAGAATCTTGCCCATTTCGCGTAGGGTTTCCAGACTGTACATCGTCGTGAATTTCGCAAAAGGCGTTCAGCATCTCAATTGACATAGCTGCAGGCAAAGTCAGTGAAGGATTTCCCCCTAAAGCCTTTACAGTGGTTTGTAGCAAGATACCGAGGTTTCTTTTGGGAATGGTAAGACTAGGGTCTAGTCCGTGTATTCCCAGATGGTAAGAAAGCATGTCATAGAGGGGCAAAGATTTAGAATCAAGATAATCTTTCATCAGGCGATCAATTTCAACCTGTATTTGATCTCTTGTTTCCATAGGAGGTTAACCTCTTTCTTTATCTACCAGTTTTTTTATTTGGGTCATAGGTATGACCCCTTCTCTTATTAGTCTAACCTCATTGTCCTCAAAATGGATTATTGTGGAGGGTTGTGAGGAAGGTGACGGTCCATCGTCGATAATCAGATCTAAAGAAGAGTCTTTAAATTGGCATAAAGCTTCCTCAGCAGTTGTGACGACATTTTTACCGCTAATGTTTGCGCTGGTCCCAGTAAGCGGTTTTCCAGTTGCTTTGCATAAACTTATTGGTATTCCATGATTAGGAATGCGGAACCCTGCAGTAGTGAGGCCCCCAGTAGCAATATCTGGCAAAAGATCTGATTTATCTAAAACCATAGTTAGTGGGCCTGGCCAGTAATTAGAGGCTAAAACTTCTGCAATAGGAGGTATAAACTCTGACAATTCATTTAAGGATCCAATTTGATCTATAAAAATTGGAAGTGCCTCCGTAGGCGATCTTCGTTTTACTTCAAAAACTTTTCGAACAGATTCTGCATATGTTGCTATTGCAGCAATCCCGTATACCGTGTCGGTGGGGATGCAGACAACGCCGCCTTCCAATAGTATATTAGCAGCATGCTCCAAAGATTCTTTATTTGCGGGTAATACTGTGGTTATGGCTGGACACCTGTGAGCTGACTTTGGGCGAGTATAACATAGGCCTTTAGGACACAATTATGAACGAAGATCGTGGATCAGATAATACTCGTCGTATAGCCTCGAGCGACGATCTTGAAGTTTCAGCGTATCTAGAAATAGCGCAAGAAAAAGCTGGAAACGGTCCAGCCACTGAAACGGACATGTCACCCCAGCGAGAAGCCATTTTAATAATAGATTTTGGATCGCAATATAGTCGTTTGATTGCTAGAAGAGTTAGAGAAAGTAAAGTTTATTGTGAAATTATTTCTCATAGGACCGAGTGGAGCGAGGTTCAAGACTTAAATCCCAAAGGCATCATACTGTCAGGTGGCCCTGCCAGTGTTTATGACGAAAACTCACCTTTGGCTCCCTTGTGGGTCTTTGAGTCAGGGTTACCGGTTTTGGGCATTTGCTATGGCATGCAGGTTTTGGTTCATCAATTGGGTGGCAAAGTGGCCTCTTCGACTAAAAAAGAGTATGGCCATGCTGTTTTGCATCAAAATACTCCAAATAAATCTTTATTCACAAACCTACCGCAATCTTTACCTGTGTGGATGAGCCATGCTGATCAAGTCACTGAATTACCGCCAGGGTTCGTATCCATGGCCCATACCGACAATTCACCTATAGCTGTTATAGGTAATGACAAAGGTGTGCTGGGGATACAATTTCATCCAGAAGTGGTTCATACCCCACTAGGGGCAGATATTATTGAGAATTTTCTTACTGAAACCTGCAATATGGGCCAAACTTGGACTCCAGGCAATTTCGTGTCAGATTCTATAAAAAGAATCAAGGATCAAGTTGGAGAAGGAAAAGTGATATGTGCCCTTTCTGGTGGAGTAGACTCAGCTGTAGCTGCTACGCTTGTTCATAGGGCTGTAGGTGACCAACTCACCTGTATTTTTGTTAACAATGGTCTAATGAGAAGAGGAGAAACGGATCGAGTAAGGGAGACCTTCCAGAAATATATGGATATTAATTTTATTTTTAGTGAATCTACTGAAAGATTTGTAGCTGGCCTAGCTGGAGTAGTAGATCCTGAAAGAAAAAGAAAAATTATCGGCGAAGAATTCATCAATGTTTTTGATGAAGAAGCTTCTAAATTGGGCACCGTCGATTTCTTGACTCAAGGAACTCTCTATCCTGACGTAATAGAGAGCAAAACAAGTGATAACTCTGTTTCAGCAACAATTAAAACTCATCACAACGTTGGTGGGCTTCCAGATCACATGAAATTGGAACTTGTAGAACCATTGAGATATTTATTTAAAGATGAGGTAAGACAGGTTGGCTTGGAATTGGGATTACCAGAGGAAATGGTTTTCAGGCAGCCTTTCCCCGGCCCTGGATTAGCAATACGGATCATGGGCGAGGTGACCTCAGAAAAGCTGGAAATTCTGAGGGCAGCGGATTGGATTGTAATGGACGAGATAAAATCGAATGGTTTGTACAACGAGATGTGGCAAACTTTCGCAGTCCTTACTGGCTCAAGATCAGTAGGAGTCACCGGTGATTTCAGGACATACGGTCATGTGATTGCTATAAGAGCGGTGAAAAGTGATGATGCTATGACTGCTGACTGGGCACGTTTGCCTTATGATGTTTTAGCGACAATATCGAGCCGTATCGCAAACGAAGTTCCCGACGTAAACAGAGTAGTTTTTGACATCACTAGCAAACCACCAGGCACCATCGAGTGGGAATAGCGACTTAATTAGGTATTGGGGTGATTGCCAATATGGGATTGATAGACACAATAATAATGGCAATGGAGGGGCTAGGAGGTAAGGGAACCTTGCGCTAGATATATAGCGAGGTTAATCAAATTGAGCGTACCCCCTACCCTTCAATAAGGCGCACTATATATCAACATTCTAGCGAGTGTGATATCTACGAGAACAAGTATAGCGATATCTTTTATGCACCACGTGGAAAAGGTAAAGGATTTTGGGCTATACGCACAGGCGCCCCAATGAAGTTCTCTTATAACCTAGGGGACAAGCTATATAGAAAACATTTACATGAGAAATACGGCGGTAGTAACCAAGGAGGAATTTGCCCCACTAGAAGTGGTTACATATTTCTATTCAGTGACCCAAAAATAGGGGGCGAGTTTGGTTATCGGGATGGGTGGAAAGATGGTTGTTATATGTATTTTGGACAAGGTCAAGAAGGAGACATGGATTTTAGAGGTAACAATGGGGCCCTCCTTTCCCATCAATCAGACGGTCGCCGGGTTCACCTATTTAGGGGTTCTAAAGGTGAAATAATTTATGAAAATCAGTTTGAACTTGACGAAGCCGACCCATTTGAATTATCCGATTCTCTCGACAAAAATGGGGATGAAAGAGTAGCTATAATTTTTAGATTAAAACCAGTAAGACTCGAGGCTTCCAATTTACCGATTTCAGATCTGGAACCAAAAGAAAGGTCATCTATTGAAATATTGGAACCTGAGAATTTTTATACAAAAGATTCGTCATTAGATTATTGAGTTCAGTCCAAATCAATCAGAAAAGAATCCGAGCTGGTTGAAGAATACCGAAGCTATTTCAATGAGAATAATAAAGGTGACTTCAAACGGTTAAAAAAAACATCTCCTGGAGAAGTCGGGGCTCTTTATACAGATGGATGGATAGAAGAGGAAGAAACACTGATCGAGGCAAAATCTTCGTGTTCTCGACATAATATTAGACTTGGCATAGGGCAATTAATGGATTATCGATATCAATTGACCCTCCAAGGGAAGAATGTAGCTAAGGAATATTTGCTTCTACCCACCGTGCCTAGATCAAATTTAAGGGATTTAATTTTCCATATTGGAATTGGGATTATCTATAAAAAAACGAAAGGTGAATTTGTTACGTTGGATCCACTGGCTTGAATGAATCGCTGCTAGTAAGTGTGTGTATATTTTCGGGACAACATTTATATTTTAGTTGTAACCTTACGGTACCAAAGCCTAATTCATTATAGAAGCGGAGTAAAAGTGTTTGACTGTCATTTTCATATCATAGAAAAAGAATTTCCTCTTCAGGCGAATAATGGGTACATCCCGGATGAATTTACTATTGAGAATTATTACGAGCGCCTGAGAGACTATTCGATCCAAGGCGGCGCCGTAGTATCAGGATCGTTTCAAGGATTTGATCAAACATACCTCACCTCGGTTTTAAAGAGATTGGGACCAGGTTTTGTTGGGGTGACCCAGTTGCCTGCAAGCGTAACTGATGAGGAAATAATAGATTTGGATCGACATGGAGTAAAAGCAGTAAGATTCAATTTGAATAGAGGTGGTTCTGCTGGCTCCGAAGATCTGGTCCCTATGGCGAATCGGGTCTATGACTTGGTGGGTTGGCATGTGGAGTTGTACCTCGGTGCGGATTCGCTTATATCTTTGAAGGATAAAATTCCTGATTTACCCAAGGTAGCTATTGACCATCTTGGGATATCGGATACGAACCTTGAAATACTTTTGAGTCTTGTTAGAGATGGATTGGCTATAAAAGCTACGGGGTTTGGGCGCCTAGACCTTAATGTGAACGATACTCTCAGGAAAATACATCAAGTGAACCCTGACGTACTGATGTTTGGAACTGATCTGCCTTCTACAAGGGCACGTAGAGTATATTCTGACCAAGACTTTTATAGTGTCATCGAGGTGTTGGGGGAAGATGAGGCAGAGAAAGTGTTTAGCAAGAATGCATTAAACTTTTATGGTGCAGAGAACACTTCAGTATAAAAATATCAATCGGTAGGTAATTTCGCTTGAAAATATTGCTCGTTGGAAGTGGTGGTAGAGAACATGCCATCGCTTGGAAAATTAACCAAAGCCCCAAACAAAAAAAGCTTTATGTAGCTCCCGGCAACGCAGGTACTAGATCTGTGGCTACCAATGTAGACATATCTGATTCTGATATCCAAGGCTTGAAAAATTTCGCTCTGCAGGAAGAGATAGATTTAACAATAGTTGGCCCAGAGGCCCCTCTAGCTTTGGGTATAGTAGATGTTTTTAAGGGGTCCGGACTACCTATTTTCGGACCAACAGCTTCTGCGGCTAGACTGGAGTCGAGTAAATCTTTCGCTAAAGCTGTGATGGAAAAATGGGGCATACCAACAGCATCATTCGAGGCGTTCAGTGACCCCCAAAAAGCCGGTACTTATCTGGAAGGATTGGACACTTTTCCTACAGTTTTGAAGGCGGATGGACTAGCCGCTGGTAAAGGTGTATATATTTGCTTAGATAAGTCGGAAGCTATGAATGCGTTAAATGATCTTATGGTAACTAAAGTGTTTGGTGATGCTGGGACAACATTAGTTGTTGAGGAGTTTCTGGAAGGCTGGGAATTAAGCGCATTCGCTTTTTCGGATGGGGAGACGACATCTAGTTTGGTTGCTGCCTGTGATTACAAACGGATTGGGGAAGGCGATACTGGTCCTAATACTGGGGGTATGGGTGCATTTTCCCCACCGAAGCTATGGGACAAAAACCTAATTGGCCAAATTGAAGACCTGGTAATCAATCCGATCGTCCAAGCAATGAAAACCGACCACGAGCCTTTTGTAGGGACAATATTTGCTGGAATGATGATTACTGATAAAGGTCCCAAAGTCGTTGAGTTTAATTGCAGGTTAGGAGACCCGGAGACTCAGGTTATTTTGCCCCTAATGCAGAATGACATTTTGGATGTGTTTACAAGCTGCGTAAATGGACAATTAAAGAGCATTAAAGTCGAATGGGGAAAAGAAGCTAGTGTTGCTGTAGTATTGGCATCAGGAGGCTATCCCGCTGGATATGCTACAGGGTACCTTATTGATGGACTAGAGGAGGCCATTGGTTCAGTTAACGTGTTTCATGCTGGAACAAAGCTAATTGGTGAAGGTAAAATTGTAACCGATGGTGGAAGAGTACTAGCAGTTAATACTTTAGGTGAAAACATCAATAAGGCCGCAGAAACTGCGTATAAATATATTGAGAGGATAAACTTCGACGATATGTATTATCGCAAGGACATAGCGAAATAAATTTAGCTGATTAACTTAGAGAAGATTCATGATTGAACGTTATTCCCGTCCCAAAATGAAATCCGTTTGGTCCGATAAAAACAAATATGACAAATGGTTAAAAATTGAGATAGCAGTATGTGAAGCTTGGAATAAGGCTGGCTTGATTCCTGATGATGACATAACCAAAATCAGAAAAGCCACCTACGATTTCGATTTATTTTATGAGATATTGGGACGTACAAAGCACGATATGACTGCTTTTTTACAGTCTACGACGGCTAACATGGGAAAAGAGGGCCGCTGGCTACATCAAGGACTGACGACGAGTGATGTTTGGGACACTGCTACAAGCCTGCAATTGGTCGAGTCAGCCGAACTTTTGGATCAGGAATTAGGATTCTTGGAATTTGCCCTAAAAGAAAAGGCTCTCATGCATAAAAAGACCTTGATGATGGGCCGTACCCACGGTGTTCATGCTGAGCCTATAACTTTCGGATTAAAAATTGCTCTTTGGTGGGATGAAGTAAAGCGAGGTAGAAAAAGGCTGGATGACGCCAAGGCAAGCATATCTGTAGGAAAACTTTCTGGACCGGTTGGCACACATGCCACTGCCCCACCCTACATAGAGAGAGATGTGTGCAATCTTTTGGGACTGGCACCGGCACCCGTGTCGAATCAAGTAATACAAAGAGATCGGCACGCTCATTTCATTACTACTTTAGCTTTAGTTGCAGCGACATTAGAAAAAATCGCAACTGAGATTAGAGGCCTTCAGAGAACGGAAATAAGGGAGGTAGAGGAACCTTTTACGGAGGGCCAAACTGGATCCTCGTCGATGCCACATAAGAGGAATCCAGAACTCACTGAAAGAGTTTGTGGATTGGCTAGGTTAATTAGAGGCCATGCAGTAACTGCCATCGAAAATGTTGCACTGTGGGGAGAAAGGGATATAAGCCATTCATCTGCCGAAAGATTGATACTTCCGGATGCTTGTATGGCACTAGATTACATTACTGACTTGCTAACTGGAGTAATAAAGGATCTACGAATATATGAGGATCGAATGATTGAGAATATGGAGCTCACTAGAGGTTTGCTATTCTCTCAACGTACCATGTTACTCCTCGTCGAAAAAGGGCTTACAAGAGAAGAGGCTTACAAAATAGTACAAGAAAATTCTATGAAAACTTGGGATGAGGGGTTGGACTTCA
>CAYMZR010000056.1:0-12615 GCA_964394975.1 uncultured Dehalococcoidia bacterium
TAAATGGTGGAGACGGGGGAGGGTCGAACTCCCCGTCCAGAAGACACCCCGACCGGGATATACTACAGGCTTATCCGATCATTAAGTTCGACTGTTCAAGCCCCGACCGGCTAGCGCTTGAAACAGACTAGCCGATAGTCTTTAGCCAGATATATCGGCATTTAACTGGCTGCACCCCGTCTATTGTCGCCCTTTCACTACCTTCGGGGATCGGACGTGAAGGACGTAGCCGCTTAAGCGGCTAGTGCTAGCTCTTTGTTGCCAGTTACTTTTTTGCCCTCTTGTTAACGGGGTGGAAGGCGCCCCGACCTGCAATCCCGCGGTGACATCCCCTGTCGAATCCGCGCGTCCCCATGCGAGTTGAAATTCTATCACGGATGAGACTTTTAAAGGTGTTTATAGTGCTTATTTCCAATTTAGTGTTTATGTTGCAAATCAGATATACAATCTAAGAATTAGAAGAATTGTTAAAGGAGTAGAAATGCCAAATTTTGCAGCGAATCTGAGCATGATGTTCAATGAAATAGATTTTACGGAGCGGTTTAAGGCTGCTGCCGACACAGGTTTTAAGGCCGTGGAATATTTGTTTCCTTACGATTATTCGAAAGACCAATTGGTAAATTTGCTTGGAGAAAATGATTTACTGCAAGTCTTACACAATCTTCCTGCCGGGGATTGGAATTCAGGAGAAAGAGGGATCGCTTGTCTTCCAGACAGAGTTAGCGAATTTAGAGAGGGTGTCGGTTTGGCAGTGGAATATGCCTCGGCTTTGAGCTGTCCACAGGTAAATTGCCTGGCGGGCATAAAGCCAGAATCCGTATCGGATCAAGCGGCTCAAGATACTTTCGTAGCCAACCTTCAATATGCGGCACCGATTATGAAAGAGGCGGGAGTGAAGCTCATCGTAGAGAGTATTAACATAATAGATATTCCCGGGTTTTTCTTAAATCGAACAAACCAGGCTACAGAATTACTAAAGATAGTGGGATCAGATAACCTTACCTTGCAACACGATATTTACCACATGCAGATCATGGAAGGTGATTTGGCTAGAACGATTGAGTCAAATATTCAATTAATAACCCATATGCAATTGGCTGATAATCCAGGTAGGCATGAACCTGGGACGGGGGAAATAAATTACGAATATTTATTTGACTTTATTGACCGGCTCGGCTATGAGGGTTGGATAGGCTGTGAATATGTGCCGGCAGGTTCCACGATTGAAGGTCTAGATTGGATAAACCCCTACATCAAATAATTATCTTAGGCATCACATTTATTCGTGGGTGCTATACTCTGTGACGAAGCATTTTGAGGTGGTGATTAGTGAAAATTGATACTGGCTCAGCTAGTACTGAGGCCCAACCTTCTGTTGAACTTTTGGAAACGATACAAGATCGCGTTCTTTGGTTGGCGATGCAACTAGTCCACCATGCCAATAATATTCGGAAAAATCGGGATGGTACGAAAATAGGCGGACACCAAGCTTCTAGCGCATCCATCGTTACCTTGATGACGTCTTTGTATTTCGACTTTATGAACAATCAGGACAGAATTTCTGTAAAACCACATGGGTCGCCGGTATTCCATGCCATTCAGTATCTTTTGGGGAATTTGGATTCGTCGTATTTGACGGAATTGAGGGCTCATCATGGTCTGCAGGCATACCCTAGCAGGACAAAAGATCCGGATGCGGTTGATTTCTCAACTGGGTCAGTAGGCCTTGGCCCAGTGGCTCCCAATTTTGCATCAATTGTTCGATCCTACAATAACTCCCACAATCATGGAGATCATCCAGACGGAAGATATATATCGATAGTTGGGGATGCCGAATTGGATGAAGGGTCCGTATGGGAAGCTATTGCTGAACCGGCCATGCAGGATGCCTCTGAGATATTGTGGGTTGTAGATCTGAATCGCCAGAGCCTTGATAGAGTAATCCCGGGTATAAGGGTTGGCGCATGGAAAGAAATGTTTGTAGCCAATGGTTGGCATGTGGTTGAGGCTAAATACGGAGCTTTGTTAGAAGAGGCCTTTCTTTTACCAAAAGGGGAAATGCTAAGAGAAGCTATAGACAGTATGAGCAACCAAGTTTATCAACGACTCTTACGAGTTAACGTTGAAGAATTACGCACATGGCTGCCTTCCTATACTGCCTATCCTGACGATATGAAAAAGTTCATATCAAATTGGGATGATCAAGAATTGAATCTACTTTTTCATAATTTGGGAGGGCATGATTTTTCCACTCTTAGGAACGCTTTTGAGAATACCGACAAAACAAATGCACCTAGTGTTGTGTTTGCATATACCTTGAAAGGATACAGACTACCTTCCGTAGGGGATCCACAAAACCATTCCGTTACATTATCTGATAGCCAAATGGAAGAGCTTAGGCAAAATTTAAGTATTGGAAAAGGAAATATATGGGGTGGATTTGATGATGACTCTGATGAGCACAGATTTCTCGAGGAAACAGCTGAAAAATTAAACAGACGAGAAACAGTAACACCACCACCTAATGAAGACATCCCATGGGACTTTGGCAGGAGATATTCAGGTTATATGTCGAGTCAGCAAATTTTTGGGTTAGTTTTGACAGATATGTCTAGAAGCCTGGGAGGCTTATCTAAGAGAATTGTCAGTGTTAGCCCGGATGTTGCGAGTTCTACGAATTTAGGAGGATGGATAAACAGAGTTGGTGTTTGGAAACTCGATGAAAGTGAAAATCTTCCAAAAGAAGAAATTGTGAGAGCTTTGAAATGGGAAGAATCAAGAAACGGACAACACATTGAACTGGGTATTTCTGAAAATAATTTGTTCATGATGCTTGGTCAACTTGGCCTTTCTTACGAGATGAATGGAGAGATGTTATTTCCTATTGGCACCTTGTATGATCCCTTTATCAGGAGAGGGCTAGATGCGTTCGTGTATAGCGTGTACTCAGGGGCCAAATTCATCGTAGTGGGGACTCCATCTGGTTTAAGCCTAGCGCCTGAGGGAGGAGCACATCAATCTATGATGACGGCTTCCATAGGAGTTGAAATGCCTCAACTGGATGCTTATGAGCCTTGTTTTGGCCAGGAATTAGAATGGATCATGTTGTCAGCTCTACACCAGATCAGGAAGAGAGGTCAGTCAACATACCTGAGACTAACCAGCAAGCCGGTTGATCAGGACTTAATGCCATTACCTTCAGACCCAATGCAACTTGAATCATTAAGGTTGCAGGTTTTGAGAGGAGCCTATTGTCTTCGTGATCGTACATCAGGTTTATTTCATAATGAGGATGGCGCCGGTATAAATATTGTCAGTGCCGGTGCTATGATTCCTGAAGCTTGTGAAGCTAGTGACATTCTTTTTGACGAAGGCGTGCAAGCAAATGTTATCAATGTAACAGGCCCTGGCCCATTGTACCGACACTATAGGGATTTAGTGAAGGAATCAGTTGAGAAAGGTTATGGTTTGTCAGAAGGCTTGGCATCACTTCTCCCAGGTCATATTGTAGGAGCACCGATTCTGACCTTAGCAGATGCCCACCCTCATTCTCTTTCCTGGGTTGGAGGGGCCATTGGGAGTAAAACAGTGTCTTTGGGTGTTGATGATTGGGGGCAATCTGGTAGTAGAGAAGATCTTTACCGAGAATATGGTACGGATGTCTCCACCATTGTAAATGCAGCCTTATCTTCCCTTGAGCTTTGATTTTATGCCTATGCTAAAATTCAGGGCCTGTGAAATAGAAGTTCATGTGGAGATGAATTGATGACTAAAATATTGGTTGTTCATGGTGCTGGTATAAATATGAGAGGAAAATCGCAGGTGGAGATTTTCGGTAGTGACACCATGGAAGATTACAGCAATCAAATAGAAAAATATGCGGAACAATTAGGGGTTGAAGTGGATATTTACCATTCAAATATAGAAGGTGAAGTTATCAATAAATTTTACCAAGCACATGAGGATGACTATGATGCTGCCGTCATAAATCCTGCTGGGTATTCATCCGGGCATCCTGCCTTGGCAGCAGCTATTTCACAAGTGGAATATCCTACAATAGAAGTTCATATTTCCAATCCTGCAGCTAGAGGTAGTTCCTCTCAAATAGCTCCTTCCTGCAGGGGAGTAATTACAGGGTTTGGACTGTACGGGTATTACATGGCAATAAAGGCTATCAAAGACATAACGGGTTAATGGACAGGATAAGGAATATCTGATATGAGATTTTCTATACCGATTGCGACACCGATTACATTATTGGTTCTGATGACTTTCTTTCTAATTTATCTGTCATGTGAGACTGCATCCGATAGTCCCAATGAGATGACAGCCAAAACATACGACAGCCCTCCTCCTTTTTCTATCGACTCGACGAATGATTTTTCAGCTGTTTTTGAAATGGAAAATGGAGGTAAATTCACTGTGGATTTATATGAGAAACTTGCACCAAAAACGGTTAATAATTTTGTATTTTTAGCGAGAGAAGGTTATTACGACAATACTACCTTTCATAGGGTAATTGATAATTTTATGGCACAAGGAGGCGATCCTTCTGGTACCGGAAGTGGTAGCCCGGGATATTATTTTGATAATGAGTTGCATGTAGATGCTAGGCATGACTCAGCCGGAGTCCTTTCTATGGCAAACAAGGGGTTAGTTAATGGGAAAGGGACTAACGGAAGCCAATTTTTTATAACATTTACACCCACCGAATCTTTGGATGGGTTTGACTCCAATGATAAACCTAAGGATTGTTCATCGGACTCTTGCCATTCGGTTTTTGGGAAAGTTGTTAATGGTATGGATGTCGTGAATAGTATATCTAGAAGAGACCCAAGCACTGCCAGCAAGGCAGGCGATGGCATAAGGTCAATTACAATTAAGTCGGACTAGGAAATTTGACTCGGATATGTACGTTCAATGGTAAATCGAAACAATTTTCCTGCTGTCCCAATCCATGTCCCGTCTGATACGTATGCTGAGCCTACCAACGGGTGATTATTTATTCTGATTGTGTGACTGGCATTCGTGGCTGTTACCAAAAGAGTGCCTTTTCCAAAAACAAAGTTGCACCCTGAAAATTCTTCCAGGTCAGTTTCTGGGCCCGTGATTATGTGGCGGGCAAAAATTGATTTAAACAGGCTTGTATTGGGTAATTTGTCAAAATTCAGCGCTTGATTTCCAGATTCATCACTTATGAATCCGTACGGTTTTGGCAACGAATTTCTGTATATGGCGACTATAGCAATCAAAAGAATTACAATCGATATGGGAATAATAAGTTCCAAAGGGATGTTTGTTTTAGACGAATCGTCGGGTTCAGATGGTATGACGGTCGGTGCTTGAGGTGGGGGAGGCGAATAGGGTTGGGCCGGTGCCAGGGGTATCAACCTCGAATCCAAGATTAGGTTACCGGTTGCTCTCGAATAGGTCCTTTCAGCATAATCCAATTGAATGTTGAATATAGTCGAAATTTGGCCGGGCTTGTTGGGAGAGAAAATCACATCATACATCCAGGCTTTCCCATCAGCATCTGGGGAGCGAGGATTGATTCTCAGACCTCCATTAAATTGTGAATCATTGGTGATTTGAGGCCTTATCGATGATGGTAAAACGGCGTATGGTGAATCCTTCACCTTCACATATAAAGTAGCCACAGTGTATTCCTCTCCCACAAACAAATTTGTCGTATAGAGCGGAATCATTTCAATTGAAGGAAATATTTGGGCTTCGAATATGAAATCACGAGTAAGGTGGTAATTAACATTTGGCCAGCCTAGTTGGAGGGAAACTCCATACTTTCCCTCCTCCAGAGGTGCCGGAATACTGGCTGAATAGTAACCATCCCCAGATACTAGGTCACCATCATTTCCGTCATCTTTAAGTTTGTACATTACAGATGTGTCTAATGGGGTTGTAATCTCTGCTGTCATTGAAGCTCCGTCAGTCATAGAAGTAAGAGATTGGGCTTCTGTTATGAAGGCTGAGATAGTAGCTGCCTCGTCAGTGGGCACTACTTCAGGTATCTGTAAATTAAGACTATATTTGTTTGACGTTAAATACCAGGAAGATACCAGGCCACTTATTCCGGTTACGTCCACGTTCCATATACCTGGAATGGGTTCATTTATTATCCAAATTACGGCATTCGGGGTGTCAATAACTGAAGATGAGGCTCTGTCCCCCGTAGATGCTTCTAACCCGTCAGGATTTTTTAACCTTAGAGAGCCGGCATTGTTATCTCTATAGAATAAAGCCATTATGTACTCAGTTCCAGGTAAGACCTCTATGTCTGATATAAACAGATCGCTAAAAGTGAGTTTCTTTTCCCCCGAAGAAATCAATTTCCCCTTGTTGTCTGTGGACAACAAGTGGTCTGTGAATAATTTGAGACCGAAAATGGTGTCGAGTTGGAATACGTTTCCACCGGTAGAACTTGCTAGAGTTTTAGACACTTCTGAAGTGGAAGTAGGGGTGCCCGATAGTGAAAAGCTGGATACATGCCATTGTCTTCCAAAGAATAGATCCAAAACAGGATCGATTCTATTACTAATGTATTCTTGTTGGTTCGGGTAATTGTTGGTACTGATAAGGTATATTCCCGAACCAGGTGGTGCACTTTCCATATCTAACAGACCATACGATTCTCCCACAGTTTGATCGACTTCTATTCCTAGAGTAGTGTCACTTTCAGAATTTAAAATAGTTTGGTGGATTTGTTCGGCGAATTCTCCAAAATTGGTATTACCTGCTCGGTAAGGACCAATATAGTTGCTAGGCGCATCCATCGGCATGAAATAGAAGTCATCACCCTTATTAATGGTCGACATAAGACCAATTATCGTATCTATCTGGTCGGAATGATATTGGTTTGAACTTATGGACTTTGTATCTATTCCCAAGATCACTACTCTATTGTCTAGTTTTTCATCCGCAAATATTTGCGCCACGCTTGCAAGGGTCAAAAATAAAAAAGCTGCTAGGATGATGGAACTGAATACCAATTTAGTTGTTGTATTCATGAAGCACTTCTCAGGTTTGGCTTTTCAATGACTTTTTGCAGGGCAAATTTTTCAGATTTGTATAAAAATTATGTTCTAACTTTATAAGATTTTATGTTAGATTGAACTATCAAAAGGTTCAATCTAAATTGAGTATCATTTTTGCCGAACCTGCTATAGTGGCCACCTTTTACTCCACTAAAATACAAAGTGTGCCAAGATGCATAAATTATTTACGGTAAATATTTATTTATATTTCTTTTTATTGTTGACGCTAATTTCATCTTGTGGAGAAGCGTCAGACCTTGCGAATGAGCAGTCTGTTTTTCACATCTCAGGTTCAATTATTGATTTTCAAATTAAATCTTTTACCCAATTGAATCGTATTACGATAATCACATTAGATGGTCAAGAATACGATTTGAATGTAAATAAAGATTTGGGTAAATTTACGCCGTCCCATTTGAGACAGCATATGGCTTTAGGAGATTTGGTACAGGCATCTTACATAGAAGTTGAAGGAATAAAGTGGCTTGAAGATATAAGGGATTTAGTTCCTTAATTATCTAAATTTTTGCCTTTCTGCCGTACCTAAGATATAGAGTTGTTGAACCAATTATGAGTACCAAAAATACAAATAGGAAAAATATTCCAGCTGCGTTACTTGTTGCGCTTCCACCATCCAAAACAGTTAGTTGAAAGTTGGTTTTATCTTCGACTTCTGGTTTGGTAGAAATTTTCACTTCTACTTTCCATTCTCCTGGAGTTTCAAAGGTCAAGTTAGCATCATATATTGTTGGGGAAGCAGGAGAATTTACAGCTCGCGACTGAAAGGCTTCTTCTCCTTGCCGAATCACCACTGTAATGACAGCGGTTTCGACAGGTTCTTGGTTTGAAACTAGGGTCGGCTCAATATGGAAATGAACGGAACCTGTGATTGGCTGATGCGGAATTAAGCTTACCTTTAAATCGTATTCTCCGGCAGTGGAATGATGAATCCATTTCATATTTCCGTGTGCCTCTAGTTGCAGGGAATGCGACCACTGGACGATAAAAGCAGTAGTTAAAATTGCGGCAAGGTTGAATAATACAAATTTGAGCAAATTAGAGTGGTTCCTTTTGTAATGGTGGGCCCGGCAGGGATCGAACCTGCGACTAATCGGTTATGAGCCGACCGCTCTAACCACTGAGCTACGGGCCCTAATGTAAACCGCACCTTATGTTGGTATACGGCTTGGAAAATTTGCACCTGCAATTGTCCTGTAACCAGAGGTCGTAGTCAAGAAAGCGCTCTGATATCATAGGCTAAATTTACTAAAGGTGGAGAATAAAATGGGCCGGTTGGATGGTAAAGTCGCGATAATATCAGGTGGCGCGAAAGGTCAAGGAGCCGAAGAGGCCCGTCTTTTCGCAAATGAAGGGGCCAGAGTTATCATAGGCGATATACTTGATCAGGATGGCATGCAGATTGAATCTGAAATATCAGAGCAGGGTGGGGAGGCAAAATTTACGCATCTCGATGTTTCCTCTGAGGAAGATTGGTTTAAGGCAGTGGATTTGTCTATGAGAGAATACGGGAGACTTGATGTTTTGGTGAATAATGCTGGAATATTGCTGATGAAAGGCGTTGAAGATACTACGAGTCAGGAGTGGGACCATATCCAGAACATAAATTCAAAAGGGGTGTTTCTGGGTTCCAAGACTGTTATTCCGGCAATGAGAGAATCGGGTGGAGGTTCTATTGTTAATATATCCTCTATTGCAGGGTTGATAGGGTCCAAATTTAGTGCATATGGAGCTAGTAAGGGGTTGGTTAGAACTTTGACAAAGTCGATCGCAGTAAATCATGGCCATGAAGGGATAAGATGTAATTCTGTACACCCAGGGATTATTGAAACGGATATGACTTCGGAGATGATTGGAAGTCAAGAAGGTCGAGAGTATCAACTAAATCGAACCCCACTTAAAGTGATTGCGACTTCCCGAGATGTAGCGTTTGGAGTTTTATATTTGGCGAGTGATGAATCTAGATATGTCACAGGCTCAGAATTGGTTATAGATGGTGGAATTACTGCCCAATAAATTTTTCTTCTGTAACAATGCCTCCAAAGCTGCCATATTTTTGCTGGTTTTGGTTTCGGTTTGCTTTTTAATAAGTTGTAATTCTACGAGACAGGAGACCCCAGAGGAATCTTTCTCTTCAGTATCTTCGGAATCGATTTCACAATCTGTTCAAGATGCAGCTGATAAAGTGTCTACTGATTTGTTAGTAGATTCTTATTCTAGCCAGCAACAAAATGAAATTTTGGTAACTAGAGAAAAAATTGTTGATAAATCTCTACCTATGGTTAGTGACTCTTCTGGCACTAATGCTCAGGAAAATAATTCCAAAGATGTGACGAGCGATGCTAATTTATCTGCTCGAGTTGACAGTGATGTAGCAGGCACAACACTGAAATCTTACGAAGAGGAAGGGTTTTACGAAAATACGAAAGTGCAAATACGAGGCAAATATTTGCCAGAACTGGTTCCTGGATACCAGGATACTGCGATAGGGTTACAAGCCCCTGAAATCAAAGGGAGTGATTTGGATGGGGTAGAGATATATGTCGGTAGCGAGGGTCCTACCACATTAATAATGGTTTTAGCTCATTGGTGCCCTCATTGTCGTAACGAAGTTCGAGAGTTGTCACCATTTCTAAATGAGACTGATAGTTTGGATAGAGTTAGAATCGTTACTCTATTGACTTCTATTAATGAGGAACGAGCGAATTTCCCGCCTCATACTTGGTTAGATCTTGAAAAATGGCCGGTGCCGTCGATAGTTGATACACCATCAAGTCAAATTGCGAACGCTTACGGCGTGAATTCATTCCCGTTTTTTATTGTCATCAACGATGAGGGTAAAGTAGTTCTTAGACTTCCTGGTAGGCTTGGCGTTGAAACTTTAGTCAAATTGCTGGATGCGATAGATGAAATGGATGAAACTGGGGTTGAGAATTAGTCGAGCTCATGGAAGAGTTAATAAAGATTTAAAGGAGCAGGACCATGGCGATTTCTAACAAGGTTCGCAATTTCATGGAACAAGGTTCATGGATACGAAAAATGTTTGAAGAGGGAATTTCTCTTAAGCAGCAATACGGTGAAGAAAATGTTTTTGATTTATCCTTAGGTAATCCAGTAATGGACCCGCCTCAACGATTCTACGAAGAATTAAAGAAAATCTCTGAAAACCCAATAAAAGGCATGCATAGGTATATGCCCAATGCTGGGCTTGAGGATACTAGAGCGGCTGTTGCTGACTCATTATCTACTGAAACAGGCCTATCGTTCGCTGCAGGTCACGTCGTGATGACCTGTGGGGCAGGCGGGGCTCTCAATGTGGTGATGAAAACTCTTTTAGATCCGGGAGAAGAGTTTGTAATTTTCGCACCTTTTTTTGTTGAATATAATTTCTACGCTGATAATCATGGTGGTTCATGTAAAGTGGTACCGCCAGATGAAAATTTTCTGCCAGATATGGACATTCTTAGAGCTTCAATAAACGAAAATACGAGAGGTGTATTGATAAATTCACCAAACAATCCCTCTGGAGTGGTTTATGGTGATGAAACACTGGTAGAAATATCTCGGATTATTCAGGAAAAGGAAGATGAATTTGGCATAGAAATATATTTAGTAAGCGATGAGCCCTATAGAAAAATAATATTTGATGGCATCAAATATCCGCATATATTCAATTATCACAAGCGTAGTATAGTTGCTACTTCTCATTCTAAAGATTTGGCTTTGCCCGGTGAAAGAATTGGATATATTGCCGTCAATCCAGACTGTCCTGATATTAAGGAAATACTGGATGGTTTGGTTTTTTGTAACAGAACCTTGGGATTTGTGAACGCACCCGCTCTGATTCAGTATTTGGTCGCCCGTCTGCAAGATACCACAATAGATGTGGGATTGTATGAAAAGAAAAGGGATTACCTATATAAGGCCCTAAAGGATATGGGGTATTCCTTGATAAAACCTCAGGGCGCTTTCTACATGTTTCCCAAATCGCCTATAGAGAATGATGTCCAGTTTACGGAAGAGTTAAAGCAAAATAGGGTGTTAGTGGTGCCGGGCCGCGGGTTTGGGTTGCCCGGCTATTTTAGAATATCTTATTGTTTGGATGACTCCACTATTGAAGGATCTTTACCGGGGTTGGAAAAAGCGATTTCGGAACATAAGTAATTGTCGTCTATTCCGGGAATGCATCTTTTAGTCCAGATCCGGTAACGGGAATTAGAATGCGTTTAGTTTTGTTGATGCGGTTTTCATTGAGAAGATTTTCGAGACCCGCAAATGCTGCCGCTGAGGTAGGTTCACAAAAAATACCTTCATATTTTGCCAATTTAATCTGCCATTCTTTGATTGATTTTTCTGTGACTGAATTTGCAAATCCATTTGATTTTTCTAACACGTTTCTCACTTCAAATTTTCTAGGGGGTGAACCAACTGCAATACCTCCTGCTATCGTTGGGGCGATTTGAGATATATCCCATGGGACAGGTGATGCGATAGGATTTACACTCGCAGCTTGTATGCAATGTAGGCTAGGCTTAGTACCGATAAGGTTTTGGTTATCTAGTTCTGTTATGGCCTTCCAAATACCTAAAAAGAGTGATCCATTACCAACTGGTACTATGATATTTTCCGGCATTTCTTTTTCAAAATCATTAAATATTTCGTATCCAAACGATTTTGTCCCTTCAATAAAAAATGGGCTTAGATTATGGGAGGCATAGACCATTTTTTTTTCTTTGACGAAGGCTTCTGCGGCTTCAGTAGTTTTGTCACGACTTCCATCAATCGAATGCAGAACCGAGCCATACACTTTTATTTGGTTTAATTTAGTTTCCGGCGCTGATGAAGGAGCAAATATGTGAGCTTTTATTTCGGCCTTGCTTGAGTATGCAGATACGGAAGCTCCGGCATTTCCGGAGGAATCCTCTACTATTTCAGACACACCTAGTGATTTGAGTGCTGAAATCATCATAGAGGTACCTCTGTCTTTGAATGACCCTGTTGGGTTCATGAATTCAAGTTTTGCATAAATCTCGATGTCAAGCTGGTTGGAGATTCTGGGCAACTTCAGGACTGGAGTGTTACCTTCCCCAAGTGAAACCAAATCAGAAGGAGAAGGTATCGGAATAGGCATTGACGGGCCGCCTCCATAGGTAAAACTGCTCATCTGTTCTATTGATTTGTATTGGACCGATAAAGTCCCTTGGCATTCTTCGCACCTAAGAATTAGAGCATTAGGTACGTAATTTTTGCAGCATTTAGTACATGTGAAGTGATAATGATTCATAAGAAATTAGTTCCAGTCCTCGTCAAGGTGTGCCTCAATGAACTCTACGTCTAACTCAATTCCCAAACCAGGAGTTTTGGGTACCCGTAATTTTCCAGAGACAATTTCCAAAGGCCTGTCTATAAGAGCGTTATGAACATCCAGTTGTGCATGATTAAATTCTAATTTATAAAAATTGGGTACAGCCATCATTGTGTGGGCGCCTGCCATAATATTGATGGGCCCACTTGCGTCATGTGGGCTGACAGGCACGTAAAATGATTC
>CAYMZR010000057.1:0-12544 GCA_964394975.1 uncultured Dehalococcoidia bacterium
GAACTGTTTGCAGGCGCTGTAATGGCGCCTCTTATAGCCCTCACTTTGGACATTTCAACCTCTTTCAATTTATCTGACGATTATATTCTTTATAAATTCAGCAGCCGCTTCGGTTTCCTCACCTTGCTCTGACCCTGAAATATGATCAAGAAAGGCACTTCCTACAACCACACCTTCCGCAAATTCTGATATTTTCTCAACGTCCCTTTTCTGAGATACTCCAAACCCTACAAAAACCGGAAGATTCGTATGAGATCTTATTTTGCCAACTAAACCTTCTACTCCTGTAGAAATACCATCACGAGCTCCCGTAACACCCGTCAGACTCACACAATATATAAATCCTCCAGCGTGTTTACACGATTGTTTTATTCTCTCTTCCGTGCTAGTTGGTGCCAACAAAGGAATATGGTGTATTCCATTTTCCATGCACTGCCTAGAGATTGCCTCAGACTCTTCCATTGGTAAATCAGGAATTATCAAACCATCCAATCCACGTTTAGATGCTTCTGATAAAAAAGGCTCTAATCCATACTGGAGGAAAGGATTGAAATAACCCATAAAAATAATTGGTGAACTATCATCACTTGCTCGTATAGTAGTTAAGACATCCATACAAACAGCAAGGCTTACCCCATTTTCAAGAGCTTTGAAACTGGTTTTTTGAATGGTAGGACCATCTGCTATGGGATCACTAAACGGAATGCCTAGCTCCAACATGTCTGCTCCAGATGCTAAAACTTTCAGGGCTATATTCGCTGAGTCGTCTATACTTGGATATCCGACCGTCAGATAAGGAACAAGCGCGGGTCGGTTATCCGATCTGATGCTGAAAATTTTTGAATCAATTCTATTTTTCACTTATACAAACATCCAAAGAATATATAGTTTTATGTTGACCATTCTGCCCAATTCAAGCTGAAGCCGCAACTACAACCACTAGTAAATTTTGAGCGGCATGAGAAAGAAAAGGCGCCAACACTGTTCCAGTTTTGATGAAAAGTACGGATATTAATAGGGAACTAATGAACACCGGAACGTACAGCCCAGGATGCGAATGCACAAGCATGAAAATTAGAGAAACCAAAATTACTGATTTCATTTCCCCATAGTGGGTCACCCAAACACTCAGCAATATTCCTCTGAAAAAAAGTTCTTCGACGAAGGGTACCCATATAGCTATAGCAAACAAATTTGCTAATACGAAGCTTCCCTCTCCCAAGATACCTTTGGCAATTTGTGGAGGAATTAAGTAAGTAATATCCAGTTTATAAACTACAACTGAATAAATCAAAATTGCACCAACACTGAATACGACGGTCAATATTGAAGCAGAAACCCAGCCTTGGGTATTCGGCATAGTAAAGAAAGATTTAATTCCTTTATATCCGACGCCAGAAAATGAAAACCCCAGTCCTAACAATAGTAATTGTGGAACAGCCAAGATCCACGGGTAATACCAAGGAACAGGTAAGTACTGAAGATCTGAAGCTAGAGTAACTCTAAGAAAAATTGTAATTGAAAAAGTAACAAATAAAATCGCTACTGAAAATAAATTAAATTTACATAGAGAAACTGGACGACCCCAAACAAACAGATCTGACTCTAACTCTTTAGCCATTCGACATCTCCGAAGAGATCATCTGGATGGTTTTTTGAGGAATATACCTCGTATTCTTTCTTTGATTCACCTAGTATTCCATCATCACCATGACCTGGATAAAAGTAAACCGCGTCATCCAGCACAAATAATTTTTGATTGATGCTTTCAATTATTTCTTTCAAATGATCTGGTGATTTTGTTTTTCCTGGACCACCAGGAAATAAGGTGTCTCCTGTAAAGAGATGCCCATCTATATATAGACAAGTAGAACCGTCAGTATGTCCTGGGGTATGAATTGACTTTATAAATAGGTCACCTATTTGTATGTCCTCGCCATCGCTTAAAGAAAGATCAGGAGATACAGGAAGCTGGCTAGCATCAGCCTCCCCGATGGCTACCTTAGCGGGAATAGCTTTTGTTATCTCTTCAAAGCCTAGTAAATGATCCATATGATTGTGTGTGATCGCGATATATTGGACTTGTGTCATAGAAGCTAGGGCCAACAGGACCGCTGGTTCTGCAGGAGTATCTATCAAAAGACTTTCATTTGTTCTATTGCATACCACTATGTAGGCATTGTTACCGTACGGGCCACAGGTTATTTTATGGATAGTAAGCCGTTCGTTTGCGTAATGTGGTTTCATCATTTGATCCTAAATTTCTTCATAATAAAATTTACTGTGGTCACATAGTGAGTCGATTATATCAGTCAGGGTTTACAATTTAGTTAAAACCCTCCAGAGACTAACGATAGGATAAAAGGATTTGCTAATGATCGAACAAGGAATATCAATAAAAAATGCTTCAGAAGGAAAGAGGATTAATCTATGTTGCGATCACAATTCCGGAGTCATATACATAGTACCAAGTGAGGCCAGTTGGGTCTGCAATCAAGAAAACATTGCAGCACATGCGATCTCTGGTTTCTTTAGAGATATCACCAAACTAGAGGACTTACAAATTGAACAAATAATGCAAAAATGGGGACTCTATTATCGTGATCTAAAAATCATAGATTCAAACCCTGATTAACCTCAATCCAACACACCTTCTTCGTCAGGAAGTCTGTCGCCAGACAATATTCTTGGTATCATTGGTGAGAATACTTCCTCGTCACCTGATTCCGTATCGTCATCTGACCAATCTTTTAGATCAGCTAATTTACCTACGTCATTCAGTCTGTAACCTAGAGCGGCCATAGGTATGTCTGTCAGAGCACCCGACTTGGCAGGAAACGAGGCTTTATTTAATTGCGATGGATGCCTGTAGGTTTCTCGGATTATCACTGTAACCCCATCATCTCCGGCACTAGTTATATTGGCCGAATATGTGTTCCCGCCTTCAACCAGTTTTTTTAATCTTAATGCCAACTTCGGTTCTATACTCCCAATCTCCATGCCTTTCTCGTCCAATATTCTAATTCCTCTATCTACTGTAATTAAATCCACGCTGTGACCAGCAACTAAATTGCCCACATCAAAACTTCTCGGAATATTAACTAATTTAGTAACTCCAGTACGACCAGTTTCTTCAATAAAAGATCTATCGGATGTGGAGCTCGATCCCGCTTTTTTTGTTTTAGCAGTAGTAGTTTTCTCAAGACGTTTCATATTTTTCTTTGCGATAGGACTATTAGGAGATATAACAAGGGCACATTCAAATGCCTGCAGCGCTTTCTTATTCCTTCCTCTTTCACTGTAAGCTTTACCTAGCCTGTTATATGACTCAAGGTCCCAAGGAAATTTCTCGATTATTTCTGAATTAATCTGTATAGCCGAAGACCAGTCAGATTTCATTGCACTTCCCACAGCCAATTTAGTATTTTCTTTACGGATTTTCTCCAACGATATTGAAGTTTGAAAGGCATTGTGAGCCTCTGCACTTTTACCAATTTTTAACAGCGCATCACCTAGTCTATTGTAGGATTGCTGATCTCCAGAGTTCATTTCAATCATGGCTAAATTAACATCGACTGCCTCTTGAAAAAGACTGTACAGCATCAATTGTTCTGCTTCTTTCGCCTTTTCCTTTCTAAGCCTTAAAATGCCAGCTAATTCTTTTGAATTCACTTCAATCACCCTTTGATCTCAAACTTTTAACTTCATCAGGGCATTCTAATCAGGGTTTTTTTACCAGCGCAATATATTTTGCACCCATAATAACTGCAAACTTAAAATCAGGAATTGCTCCTAAACCTTTGTATTAATCTAAATGAACCAAATCTTGCCAAGGTTATTTTGAGAATCGCTTCGAAGATTATCGAAGTCGTCATTTTTGAGTCACCTGCTGTTCGGTCATTGAAAATTATCGGGTGTTCCTGAATTCTAAATCCTTTGTTTTGGCACTGCATAGCAATTTCAACTTGAAACCCAAATCCTATACAGCGAATTCTGCTCCAGGAGATTTTCCTCAAAACTTCTGACCTGAAAACCTTAAAACCAGAAGTGCAATCTTTTACTCTTAAACCAGATACGAAACGTATTAATTTATTGCCACCACCGCTTAATAACTTTCGATATAACACCCATTCTTCGCCGCTCCCTCCTCCCTGATAATACCTAGATCCTACCGTCACATCATTTTCATTAAGCAATTCGATCATTTTAGGTATGTATTTGGGGTCATGAGATAAATCGGCATCCATTTGAACAACAAATCCTTCCTCCCCCGATAACTGACCGATAACCTCCTGAAAACCGTCAATATATGCAGTTCCCAATCCGCTTTTGCGATCACGTTTTAATATTGATACTGAGAAATTTTTTGATTCCGCATAAGATTCGGCTACTGCAGCCGTGTTATCTGGAGAATTATCGTCGACAATCAGAACATGTATATTATCCAGAGTCAATCCAAATATTTTGTCTAACAGAATTGAGATATTTTGTGCTTCATTATAGGTCGGCACCACTACATGAACAGGAAATTTATTAACCTGCATTCATAAACCTTATATTGGATAAATTCAATTCCAAACTGAAAATATTATACGAATCCTCATTAGAAATATATCTTTTATCATCTGGAAGATTGCAGACCCGAATTTTACCTTGCTGTCGGTACCATGATGCCAATCGATCGGAACTTCAGACACAGAATAGCCCCATCTATCTGCCAACAATAAAACTTCGACATCAAAAGCCCAACCACTAGTTTTGAGCAACGGGAAAATTTTATGAGCTGATCTAGAGGAAAAGCATTTAAACCCACATTGGGTATCACGGTATTTTCTAATTGCTATATATTTTACAAACAAATTAAAGATTCTACCGGCGAAGTAGCGAAGCTTTGATTCTTCAAATCTATGAGATTCCCTTAATTCTCTGGACCCAATGGCAATATCAAACCCTTTCGTCATTTCATCAAGGAAGAGATTGATCTGGTCCAAAGACATGGCCAAATCAGCATCACACATGAATATGTTCTGACCTTTGGCTGCCAACATGCCTTCCTTAACTGCAGAACCTTTTCCTCTATGGGGTAGGTTCAATAGTAAGGAATTTGACTTTTTATCCAAAAAGGCTTGAGCTATGGTTCCAGTAGCATCATTACTTCCATCATTGCATAAAACAACTTCATACGAGTAATTTTGAGTACTTAGAAATTCATAAACACATTCCAGAGTATGCTTTATCCGATGCGCCTCATTGTAAGCAGGAATAACTAGTGAAAGATATATATCTTTCACTTCTTCAGCCACCAGATTTTTAGCCTAGTCAGACTTCTCCAACTCAAATGCTGCATGGAGTACCTCCGCCGCTTTTTCTACATGAACGGACCCAATAATGCAGGTTATTCTAATCTCAGAAGTCGTGATCATCTCAATATTGATATCAGCCTGAGCTAATGATCTAAACATAGTTGAAGCATAGCCAGGTGAATCTTGCATACCGGTGCCAACTATACTAATTTTGGCTAAATTTTCGGTTTTCCCAACATTGGTTGTACCAAGTTCATTTGCCACTTCTTTAACCACTTTCATTGCTCTATCTACATCTGATTGCTTAACTGTAAAAGTAAGGTCAGTCGTTCCTGACACACTAGCATTTTGCACTATTACATCTACACTTATATCGGATTCAGCCAACGGATCAAATAGGGCAGCTGCGATTCCAGGCCTATCAACTACTGAAAAAACCGTTATTTTTGCTACATCTCTATCGGTTGCAATTCCCCTTACTCTATTGCGTATTTCACCTACCGTATTATCCATATTTTCTCCATCATGAATTAAAGTCCCCGGTTCGTCATTAAAGCTTGAGGCCACCAAGATAGGAACCTGGTACACCATACCCAATTCAATGGATCGAGGATTCATTTTGGCTCCATAACTTGCTAGTTCCAACATCTCTTCGAAGCCCACCATTGTCATTTTTTGAGCTTTGGAAACTAGGCGAGGGTCTGCCGTATATATTCCATCCACATCCGTATATATTTCACAACGATCAGCATTCAATCCTGCTGCCAAAGCAACTGCAGTTAAATCCGAAGCACCTCTTCCCAAAGTTGTAATATCACTATCATTGGTCACTCCTTGAAAGCCTGCCACGATCACTATATTTCCACTCCGCAACTCTTCTAGTATCCTGCCAGTATCAATATCTGCTATTCTCGCTTTCCCATATGAAGAATCAGTTCGAATCCCTGCTTGAGCTCCACTCAGACTAACAGCGTTTTTGCCCATATCCTTAAGAGCCATGGCAACAAGTGCGCATGACTGCAGTTCGCCAGTTGACAACAAAACATCTAATTCCCTCAAATCAGGCATTGCTGAAACTTGAGAAGCAATAGATAACAAATCGTCCGTCAAGTCACCCATTGCCGAAACAGTAGCAACAACACTATTACCAGAATCATGAGCGAAAGATATTCTGGAAGCGACGCTCTTTATCAAATCCGGTGTTGCTAGTGATGATCCTCCGTATTTTTGTACTATGATAGGCATATGCATCCCTTATTTCTGCACGTATGCCCCTTTCGTTGTAGGGGAAGTGAAAATAATGTCCCCATCAAGCCCAGATTTCGTTGCTGCATCGGCCATCTCATACCCAATCGTATATTCCCTACCCTTAGTGAAGGCCAATATTGAACTGCCGGCCCCAGATAAAAAGGCACCCAATGCCCCTGCCTCCATAGCAGCCCTTATTATGTTTTTCATAGGAAAAAATTGCTTCTGTCTCTGAGGTTGATGAAGCATATCTTGAGTAGCATATTTGAGGTTATGCAGCTCACCCGTAAGCAGGGACTGGACGAGCAAAGCCGATCTTCCAATGTTATACACAGCGTCTTTCCTTGCTACTTCAGGAGCAAGTATATTTCTAGCTTGATCCGTTGGCATAATTTGATCAGGTACATACAAAACAACCTTTAAATCTTCTGGGAAAGTGACGCTGGCGGTAATTAATTCCTCCCGGTCATAAATCCCAATTTGTACTCCACCCAAAAGAGCTGGGGCGACGTTGTCCGGATGGCTCTCAATTTTAGCCCCAATGTTCAATATTTCTGATATTGAGAGAGGAAATCCTGCCATAGCATTCCCACTCATTAATCCCCCTATCAACGCTGCTGAACTACTACCCATGCCTCTGGTCAGCGGAATTCGATTCGTACATGTTAGGGTAACTTCGGGAACAATCTCATCTATTTCTTCAAACACCTTACAAAAGCTTTTGTAGACCAAATTACTAGAATCTTTTGGTAATTCTTCCTCACCAGTCCCATTTATTTTTATGGAAAAAGGCCCTTTTGATATTCTTACTTCATTCCATACATCAAGGGCGATACCGAGGCTATCAAAGCCTGGTCCCATATTAGCTGAAGTGGCCGGAATTTTTACTACAATATCGTCAATCATTTCACTCGATCAATTATATCATTCCTAGCTAAGATTATTAGTACTGATAAAATATCAAAGTGTAATTTCTTACTTTCGCCAAAGCAAAAGACATGATTACTTAAAAGAAGAATTTCAGTGACTCATCAGCCATACAGAAAACAACAAATATTATCGAAAAGTCTAGGATTGATTGACTACGACTATGTTAAGCAGCAAGTCGCCACTCTTTGCACCTTCCCTGGGTCAAAAAGTTTAGCCCATGAAATGCTACCGTCATATATTGAAGCAAAAGTTTCTCAACAGAAAATTGAAACAAGTGAAGGTATAAATTTAATTTCAAACATCGGCTCTTTTTCTCTTGGTGGAATCAAAGATCATGCAGAAAGTTTAAAAATAGCTAACCTAGGAGGGGTACTGACAGGCCAAGAACTTTTAGTAATAGCAAACACTGTAGAAGCTTTGTCTAATGCCAGAAAAGTGATACTGCAACACGAAGAAGAATTACCTCAATTATTGGAAGTGGCCAAAAAAGTCCCGGATTTATCCTATCTTGCTTACTCCATCACATCAAAAATTGCCAGCAACGGCCTCGTAAAGGACGATGCAACACCAAATCTTGGCAATATTAGAAAAAAAGTTCGCGAATCATATTCAAGAGTAACAAACGCCCTAGAATCCATTATTTCTGAAGCAGAGATGTCGGGAACAATCCAAGACAATGTAATTTCAGTCCGTGGGGATAGATTGGTGGTTCAAGTGAAATCAAATATGCGAAGTCGCGTGCCCGGAATAGTGCATGACGCTTCAAACACAGGCATGACTTTATTTATCGAACCATTCAAAACTGTGAGTTTGTGCAATTCTTGGAGAGAATTTTCACTAGAAGAGGAACGTGAGGTTCTTAAAGTACTTCAAGATTTATCTTCGCAGGTGGGGTCTTTATCGGGGGAAATAGATACAGGGATTCAGAACGCCGCAATTCTAGATTTCATTGTAGCCAAATCAAAGTACAGTATTTCTCTGAATGGGAGCACGACGGCTAGCAAAGTCGAACCGCTTCCAACCGGTAAAAAGATAATAAACCTTATTGAGGCAAAACACCCAATGCTTGGGGAACACGCAGTACCTTTAAACCTACAAATAGGGCCAAATTGGAATGTCCTTGTAATAACAGGTCCTAACACCGGAGGAAAAACGGTGGCAATAAAGACTGTCGGACTGCTAGTTGCAATGAACCAATCTGGGATCCAAATTCCAGCAACATCTGGAAGTCAGCTACCGTTTTTTGATGGCATATATGCAGACATAGGAGACCAACAAAGCATAAGCAATTCAGTTTCCACCTTTAGTTCCCACATCCAGAATCTCAACGATATTTTAGATAATTGCTCCCCACAATCACTATTGCTTCTAGACGAAGTAGGTTCAAGTACGGACCCAGAAGAAGGTTCAGCTATAGCTAAGGCGGTTCTAGAGTATTTGGCCGAAAAAGGAATACCCACGCTAATTACTACACACCACAGTACGGTGACTTTAATGGCTGAATCTGACAATAGAATGAAAAATGCTAGTTTTCAACTGAACCCTGAGAATTTGACCCCAACATACAATTTAATCCTTGGACTACCAGGTCAAAGCTATGCCATGGCAGTGGCAACTAGACTAGGTTTAAAACCCGAGATAATCGAAAAGGCGAAGGAACATCTATCGGCGGAATTTAAGGAAGTATCAGATTGGATTTCTAAAGCAACCCAAGAAAAATCTAAAATTTCAGAAACCACAAAAGTGATTGAGAGAAAATATCAAGAGGTTGAGTCAATTCGAGCAAAGCTAGATCAGCAGATAAATCATTTAATCGACGCCAGACAAAAAATATTGGATTCTATTCATCGCGCCGGTGAGGAAAAATACAGTGAAATTGAAGACCTACTGAAAAAAGCCCGTATGGCATATTCTTGGAATAAACATGGCGGGCAATCAGCAGATTCTCTTGAATCAATAATCGAAGATACACAGAAAAGTTTGGATGCGATATCGATGGAAAAATTGACACCAAACATTCCTGATAACTCTGACAAAGATCTCAAAATAGGCGACACTGTTATAGTCAGAGGGCTGAATTTATCGGGTGTAATTACCAAACACAACGAAATTACCCAAATGGCGGAACTCAAAATAGGCAATCTTCGCATGGATGTGAATACCTCTAGGCTGGAAAAAGAACTGTCCGGACAAAAAAACCTCATCATAAATGAGCCTGTAAATTCAAAGCGCCTTAGCCTAGAAGAACAAATTTCCTATAGCGATCGGGTAGACATAAGAGGAATGAGAGCCGAACCTTCACTAAAAATGGTAGAAACCTTCCTCGACCAATCCCTCAAAAACGGTCTTAGTAAAGTAATAGTGATCCATGGCAAAGGTACTGGGGCACTCCGAAAAGCCATCAGAGACTTGCTGGAAGGACATCCTTTAGTCAGTAGTTATGGATCAGAACTGGACGCTCTGGGTGAAGACGGAGCAACATACGTCGTCCTAAATTAAACCTATCCTCGACCAGCTCCGACCGCCGAATTTGGGGTTACCATTATCAGAAGCGCTGGCAATACAACCAAAGATGAAATTAATGCAAACCCGATCATAAGGGAAGTTAATTGCCCATAAGAAGCGAACATCGGCATAGGAGCGAAACCCATAATTGCGAACCCCACTATGCTGGAAGCCGCCGAAGCAACTAAAGCTACACCCGTACCTCTAGCTGCCTTCTGAATGGCAGCAATTTTAGATTCATTCCTATGAATCTCCTCTCTAAACCTAACCGTCATATGTATCGAATAATCTATCCCGACCCCAATAGAAATAGCCCCAATCATGGCAGTTACAAAATTTAAGGAAAAGCCAAAAATATACATGACTCCATAAAGCCAAGCGACAACCAGACCAATGGGAACTACCGTTACAACTGCGTAGCGAAAAGACCTCATAGTGACCAAAAGAAGCATAGTAGCAGCGATCATTGCTATAGGAAGAGATGTGTACAGTGTCCGAGTAGATTCGTATAGCTGTACCTCACGTTGAAAAGGTGATCCAGTCAAAGCAACCCTTGATAAAGATGAATGCTTTTCCAATTCCAACACTGCAGGTGTAATCTCCTTTAAAGCAGCGGTAACCACTGCTTGATCTCTAGTACCCGGCATTTGAAATTGAATTGTAGTCAAACTCTCCTCGCCAGAACTGTAATATATAGCACCTTGCACTTGGTCTGGTCTGAGAATCATATTTTGACCGTCACCCCAGACCCCGTTAACCAACGAATATTCAAAAATCGCCCTTATTTGATCTCTTGTATCTGGTATGCCATCACTATTGATATCTGTTATGGCTATTCCCTTCGCGCCCTCCACCACGGACACAGCAAAGGAATTCCCCATCAATGTGGTAAGCAGGTTTAAAGCATTCAACCCAAATGTAACCTCCCCACTCGGCGTCTGTTCCACAAAATCAATTTCTCTCAAGCTATCTATGTAAATGCTCATATCTTCGTAAACGGTCGGATCGGTCAAATCGCCTTTAAGATAAGTAACCCCTGGTTCTCCGCCGGCTATAAATTCATCAAACTTATCAAGCCCGACCACAAAATCTGATTCCGAATCAAAAAAATCTTTAACATCAAAAGAAGGAGTCAATTTCAGAGCAGAATAAATCGAGTAAGAAGTCACTGCTGCAGTCACAAGAATCACTAATAGAACGTTTGTGGCAGCTAATGTAACAATTTTTGAAACAATATCGGCAAATCTATCTTGGTTTAATGATTTTATTTCCAGTTTTCCTGTTTTTTCATTAGACTCTGCACTAGTATTTTTCGACAGTACCAAAATTGGCAACAAAATAAGAAAAAAGATGCAAAAAGCTAGAAGAAGCAATCCTATAAATTTGCTCACAGCTACCATCATAATGATCGAAGCGCCTGAAACCGAAGCTACTAGTGTTGAGCCTGCTATTCTATAAATTATCCATTTTTTGGCCTTGAAATTGAACCGACCCTCACTCATGAGTTGATCTATTTTCATAGTTAGTAGAGGAGCCACCATGCCGAGTATGATGAAAGAAGATATAACCGCTATTGCAGCAGCGCATCCAAAATGTATAACTGCCTCAATATTGGATGACAAATTTGAAAGAAAAGCTATGCTGTCACTAGCCATCGCCAAAAGAAGTGCTCCTAATACTGATGCGTAACCCAAAGTGAAACCAACTTTTGGGTCATATCCCTGCGACAACTCTTCCCGATATCTCCGAACTGAATGCACCACAAAATCAACTCCCAATGAAATCATCCCAATGGGTACAACTAAATCTATAACCAGCCCACTTTTTAGCCCTAATAAAGCAGAGACACCTTTCAACCAAACCATCAATACCGCAAGGCCAACCCCTGTTATAGCGGTAGCCCAATAAGAATTAAGACTAATACCTACCACCAATACAGCAGCAATGGCTGTGAACATTATGAAAACCCCAGCCTTCTTACCTTCGTCTTCAGATTCTAAATTGGCATCTATAGCAATTCCCCAAATCTCGTAATTTTTTCCCGAACCTTCCATCACAGAACTTATACTTCTATTCAGGTGCTCTTTATTGATTACATCGGGCCCTCCTCCCATTCCAATTTCCAGACCGGCCCCACCTAGTTTTGAATTGTCCGCCAAAGCATGAAATACCATGACAGGTGCAATCCAGTAGTCGATTTCCTGACCAAGAACAATTCTTTTTGTGGAATAGGCCTTAGTAGAAATTAAGTTTTTAACATCAGCAAACTGGGGATTGGCCATGATGTGGTGAAAAGCCAGTTTAATTTGTTCTTCAGTAGCGGATTCCAAAATTAAATTCTGACTCGCGAGAAAAACTTCCACAGTGTCCACAACAGAAATAATTCCATCTATTTGCATTCCCAAATCAAAATCGTAGTAATTAGCAAGATAGGGCTGTTTCTTTAAAGTACCTCTTTTATTTCCCTCCTCAGTCACTGCTAAATCTCCTTTCAGGTCCAATTCAATCAAGCGATTTCTACTGACCTTCAGGTCTAAAAGCACAGATTTAGATAAAAC
>CAYMZR010000058.1:0-12538 GCA_964394975.1 uncultured Dehalococcoidia bacterium
GAGTTGTCTTGCACTTGAGTGTTTGAGTCTATTTTTAGGCCGCCAAATGTAAAAGTTATTCCACATGTCACTGCATAGCCTAAATATGGTGGGCTGTCCATTCTCTGCGCCCAATTAGATTTCGGTGGGGAGATACCTTTTGTGTGTTTTCCGTCGAGTGCAGTGGGATTAAAATCACCATCCTGAACTGACTCATTGTAGGTTTCAATAGTTTTTTGAAGTTCTTCTGGGTTTATGTCCAATCCTAAGGCTAGTTCCCCTATGGTAGTAGCTTCCACCATAGTCATTTGAGGTATGAAATATTCATCTCTTAGTAGATGCTTGGTCTTTTGATCAAAAAGCTGAAAAGCTACCCTTTGAGGTTGCCTTAAAATTTCTCTGCCATATTTGGCATAGGTGTAATTTCTTAGGTCTGCACCTTCGTCGACAAATCTTTTGCCATCCACATTCACTATCAATCCAAACGGGTACGAATGTTTTTGAAATAGATCAGCCACATTCCTATCACCGTGAGCAGGTGCATTTAAATCCCATGCCACGGCGTGGCATCCACTCCAGTGTCCGTGAGATTGTGCCCCGATATTAAGAGCCATGTTAATTCCGTCTCCCGTGTTATATTGAGTCCCTCTAACCTTGGCTAGTTCCCATCCCGGACCTAAATAACGTGTTCGCATCTCAGAGTTTGCCTCAAACCCTCCGCAGGCTAGTACCACAGATTTACAAAATATCTCTTTGTATCCAGATTCTGATTTAACCGTTATTCCGTCAACACTTCCAGTTTGGTTTACTGATAATTTTGTCCCGCTTGTTTGATAAAAGACTTCAATTTCATTTCTTTCCACTAATTCAAAAAGCCTATCGGATAAACCTTTGCCTCCTCCGACGGCCTCTACTATGAGTCCCCCCCAAAACCTTTGTTTCCCTTCGTGCTCAAAGGCTTGTCTTCCGTAGGCCAATATCCAAGGTACACCTTGATCCTTCATCCAAAGCATAGTTGGGAATGACTTAGAGGTTAATGTTTGAAGTAGCGAAGGGTCTGATAGACCTTCGGTAACTCTCATAACATCAGAATAAAATTCAGATTCTTTGTAAGAACCAACATCTATGTTCTCTTTTTCCTCAGAGGTGATTTCTGGTAATAGCTCCACTATGTCTTCAATGCCATTGTAGGCAAATCGAAAAAGCCCCCCCGTAAAGTAAGAATTGCCTCCTCGTAGGTGCTCGGGAGCTTTTTCTAAAATCGCTACCTTCGCTCCTGCAGAAGAAGCAGATAATGCGGCAGTTAATGCAGCGTTGCCAGCTCCAACGACTACTACGTCATAATTGTCCTTTTCAGAAGTCATAAAATTGCCCCAAATTCAAAACTGGCTGTGCAACCAGATCACTGATATATTTTCATTGTATTAGCCAATGTAATCGAACATACAACTATTTTCAAATTTGGTAATTTTAAAGGCGTTTGGCATCCAGATAATTGACTTAAAATAGCCTAATTTCCTGTTGACCAGATTCCCTGACCAGCGATATAGTGGTTGCTTGAATTGTCTCTTTATTTAGGCTCTAGGAGGCATATTATGGACTTTAAGGTAGCCACTTTGCTCAAGTTGAGTAGTGGCAACAAAGAATTGGAAAATGTAAGCACCAGGTTCGAGGTGGAATGGTCTAGGAAAGTTTGTCATATAGATGGGACGGTCCTACTGACTAAAACTGATGTTGGTATATGGGTCAGTGCTCATCTTAAAGCAAATAATATTGCCGAATGTGGGAGTTGTTTGGAAGAGTATAAAGAATCTATTCCGCTGGAGATAGAAGAGGAATATTTTCCCTTATTCAACCTGTTAACTGGGGAAAGAAACGAAATAGAAGGAATCTATGAGGAGAATTTTTATATTCTGGAGGACAATGTCTTAGATTTGTCAGATGCTGTGAGCCAATACTTGTCACTTCAATCACCGATTAATAGGAAGTGTGTGGAAAATTGTAGGGGTTTGTGTATGTACTGTGGGATCAATCTTAATATAGAACAATGTGATTGTGATAAGAATAGAAAGAACACCAAATTTGCAGCTCTGTTAGAGCATTTCAAAGTATCAGAATAGTAAACAAAGGAGGCAATAATGCCACCACTACCAAAAAAGAAACACTCAAGTAAAAGGAAGGGCGGTCGGAATGCTCATAACGCTATCAAGCCGGCTTCACTTTCAACTTGCCCGCAGTGCCAGGCCCCGCGAATGCCTCATAGGGCATGTTCAAATTGTGGCACCTACAATGGGAGAGATGTAACCAAATCTGACCAGGAAATTGTATAAATTCTTAGACTCATCTGACAAAAGGAAATAACGATGACACTTACTTTCACAAGAAATTCTAAAACAGCTTTCATGTTCCCTGGTCAAGGAGCGCAAGCTGTAGGTATGGGATTGGAACTTTATACGGGTTCTGATGCGAGTAAACAAGTGTTTGAAATGGTGGATGAGGCTCTGGGTAGGCCCCTTTCGAAGATCATGTTTGAAGGGCCAGAAGAAGACCTGAGAGAGACAAAAAATGCGCAGCCTGGAATTATGGCTGTAAGTCTCGCCTGCATTGAAGCTATGAAGGAAAATATTCCTCAGGAATCTATGCCAGTACCGTATTTGATGGCCGGTCATAGCCTAGGTGAATATACTGCACTTGCAGCATCCGGAGTCTTGTCGGTAATGGACACAGCGTTACTAGTTCAAGAGCGTGGCGAACTTATGCAAGAAGCCTGCGATTCCAATCCAGGCACGATGGCTGCAGTTTTAGGTTTGGATGAGATGGTTCTACAGGAAATAGCTAGAGAATCGGGTGTCTTTGTCTCTAATATCAATACACAAGAACAGATTGTGATAAGTGGGGAAAAGATATCGGTGGCAAGGGCAATGGATTTGGCAAGTGCAAGGGGAGCCAAAAAGGTCATTCCTTTGAAAGTCGGGGGCGCTTTTCACTCCGGGTTGATGGAACCGGCCAAGGCAGGTCTTATGGAGTTCATTAATGGATTGAAATTTAATGATCCTGAAGTACCAATTATAGCTAACTGTACAGGTAATCCGCTCCATAGTGGAGACGAAATTAAGAGCGAATTGATAACTCAAATTGCTGGATGCGTGCAGTGGAAGAAATCAGTTGATTTCATGATAAAGTCTGGAATAATAAATTTTATAGAAATAGGGCCGGGAAGAGCCTTGGGTGGTATGGTCAAGAAAATCGACAAGACTGCCAATGTAGTTAGTATTAACGACATAGATTCGATCGTTGCTATAAGCAGAAATTGATCACGAATTTGCAATTGTGAATATGGATTCCAATTCCTTTATTTCCAATAGAAGAGAAGTCAGAGTACTGGTACTACAGGCGCTTTGTGAATATGACTCTGTGGGACATAATGCCATTGTTGTATTGGAAAGAATATTGGATGAATGTAAAATCGAAGGTAATCATAGGTCATTTGCTAGAGACATAGTGGAGAAGGTACTTGAAAACTTTGCTTCAGTAGATAATATAATCGGAGACTTAGCTTCTGATTGGCCCTTGATTCAAATAGCTGTAGTAGATAGAAATGTTCTTCGCATGGCAATTGGTGAATTACGGTGGTGTTCTGAGAGAGTTCCGGAAAAAGCGGTACTCAATGAAGCGGTAGAATTAGCGAAAAGGTTTGGATCAGAAAGTTCTCCTAGCTTTGTTAACGGGGTGCTTGGATCCCATATGAAGGCTGGTACAGCCATTTAGAATGTAATCAAAAAAATGGAGGCATTAATATGTCGCTACTTGAAAAAGTGCAAGCTGTTGTTGCAGAAAAATTAAGCGTCGATGAGTCTGAGGTTGTACCCGGGGCTTCATTCACGGATGATTTAAACGCTGATTCACTAGATTTGGTTGAGCTGATAATGGCCTTTGAGGAAGAATTCAGTTCTGACGATGTTGAGATCGAAATATCTGACGAAGATGCTGAATCAATAACTACGGTGCAAGCGGCGATCGATTATCTGCGTGATAATGGCGTTGAAGATTAGTCTACTTTAGACTTCTTTCCTTTAGTCACCAAAGCTTGGTAAGTCTCAAAAAAAACTGGGTCTGCGGTCGGCCTTTCTAATTTTTATTTTCTTGTATTGACCATAGTATTTATAATACCTCTTCTAGAATGAACTGTATCTGCAGGAGGCCTTTATGAAAGCAGCTGTCTACCAAGGTAACCAGAAACTTGTGATCGAAGAATTGCCTGTTCCCGAACCTGGTCCGGGAGAGGTCTTAGTAAAAATTAGTCATAGTGCGATTTGTGGTACAGATGTACATGCCTTTCTCTACGATATTGCTCCAGTGGGGGCCGTGATGGGACATGAATTTAGTGGGACCGTGGCTGCTGTAGGCCCCGGTGTGACCGCTTGGAAAGAAGGTGACAGAGTTATAGGAGGTGGAGGAACCCCGCCCCCTGGAATGGAAGCTCCTTTGAGAAGGCAGGAACAATACAACTATAGATTAGAAGGATTTACCGATACCCGGAAAAGAGGATATGCTGAATTTACTTTGGTGAATGATTGGGCACCACTCGGTATCCCAGATAACGTTTCTGATCTGCATGCGTCTTTGACTGAGCCTTGTTCTGTTGCTGTTAGGGCGGTCAGATTATCAAACATGAAACTAGGTGACGTGGTGGCAGTTCTCGGGGCAGGACCTATCGGATTGCTAACTATGCAGGCAGCGAGAGCAGCTGGGGCGCGGAAGATAATCGTTTCAGAACCATCTGCAACTCGTAGGGATGCAGCTATTAAATTAGGTGCTGATGCAGTGGTTGATCCGTCCGACGAGGACGCGATTTCTGCAATAATTAATTTGTCTGATGGGGATGGTCCGCATGTTGTATTTGAATGTGCAGCAGCCCCGCCTACTCTGGATGCAGCTTTAAATATGGTGCGTAAGAAAGGGAATGTAATGTTAGTGGCCTTAGCTTGGGAAAGTGTTCCTGTTCTTCCAGTAGATTGGGCTGGTAAAGAAATTCAATTGAACACTACTTTTGGTGCTGAACCTTATGACTGGAAAGTAGCTCTTGATTTAATATCTAGCGGTAAGGTTGATTTGGAACCGATGATATCGGACACTGATTTTCTGACCTTGGATGGGATACAGGACGCTTTTGAAGCCTTGGTTAAACCATCCACCCAGGTGCAAATGGTGGTTAAATTCTAAATTAATCAGCTATGGTCTGATGTAGTGGTCTATTAGCACCGCTGCCGAAGCAGAGTCAAGGGTTCCTTGGCGTCTACGTTTACTTATGTTTTTATGACCTGCCTCTTTGAGGCGGCTTCTTGCTTCTATTGTTGACATTCTTTCGTCCACGGTTCGGATTGGTGTCTTGATAGCCGTTTTCATTTCTTGAATAAATTGCTCGGTCAAATTTGCCTGAGTGCCTAACTCACCAGAAATCAGATATGGCATGCCGACTAGGATCAGAACTACATTTCTAGAAGTACAGATTTTATTGATTTCAGAGATTGCATTATTTCGAGGCAAACTTTCGAGTGGAGTGGATATTGTTTGGGTAGGATCGCTTATGGCCACCCCTATTCTCACGTCACCTACATCTAAAGCCAGTATACTTCCCGGGTTCAGTTGTCACTCTCCTTCGGATAGGTTTGAAACTATGCCAGGGACAATAGTTAAAGCTTCTTTCAATTTGTTTGGATCTTTGCCGCCGGCTTGAGCAGATTCGGGTCTACCTCCACCCCCACCGCCTATTATTGTGGCGATTTCCTTAACTATTGCCGAAGCATGTAATCCCCTCTCAACAAGATCTGGGGTTACCATACATACCACCATGGGATTGCCATTTATTATTGATCCAATGGCAACTACTCCGCTCCCCAGTTTATCTTTAAGCCAATCTCCTGTGGATCGCAGTAATTCCGCTGATGGATCTTCTGTTGTCGATACAAGAACCTTTATTTCATTAATAATTTGCACATCATCCAAAAGAGTTGCAGCTGCTAGTGATGACATTTGTCTTTCTAACTTTTGAATTTGGCTGTTTGCTGTTGATATTTGGTGAGAGATTGCGGTTATTCTCTCTTCAATTTCCAATGGGGTAGTTTGTAGTAAATCTGCAATTCTGGCATCTCTTCGCATGTTTTGCCATACAAGCCTTTCCGCTTCCCTGCCACTTATAGCTTCTATTCTCCTCATCCCGGCACCTATGCTAGATTCACCTAATATATATACGGCTCCCACTTCCCCAGTTTGATTGACGTGTGTACCCCCGCATACCTCAAAACTGAAAGTCTCTCCGTTCACAATCTCCACTAGCCTGACAGTATCGCCATATTTATCACCAAAAAAGGCTAAAGCTCCTTTTTCTATTGCTCCACTGTAGGTATCTTCACTTCGATTAATATTTGCGTTGTGTCTAATTTTTTCGTTAACTAGGAATTGAACTTGCCACATTTCTTCCGGGGTTACTGATTTGATATGGCTGAAATCAAATCTAAGCCGAGATGCAGTCACCAGAGAGCCGGCTTGCCTAACATGGGGACCTAATATTTCACGGAGAGCCGCGTGTAGCATGTGGGTAGCTGTATGATTTCTCGCTGTGTCATCTCTTCTGATTGGGTCGACATGGCTCTCTACTGTATTACCAATGGAAACGGAACCCATAGAAACCGTTCCATAGTGAACAATAAGACCTGGAATAGCTTCCTTTGTGTCGTCTATCGTGATTTCACATTCTGAATTTCTAATCGTGCCACCGTCTCCCACCTGCCCTCCTCCTTCGGCGTAGAAAGGTGTTTCTTGTAGTATTAGTTCCAGCTGCTGACCTTGCGGTACTGTATTTACAGATTCTTCATTAGAAATTAAACCAACCACTACACTTTTACCTTCAAGGGTTTCGTAGCCGGTAAAATTAGTGTTTCCAACTCCTAAATCTTCGTAAAGTCGTATTCTGGCATGATCTCCATCGAATTGTGCACTGGATCGAGCCCGAGCCTTTTGGTCATTCATGGCTTTTTCAAAACCATCCATATCGACCGTAATGTTTTTTTCTGCGGCCATTTCTTGGGTCATTTCAACTGGGAATCCGTAAGTGTCCCAAAGTCTAAACACTAGGTCTCCGTTCAGACTAGAAGAATTTGTAATTGCCTCCTCAAGCATACTGAAACCATTTTCAAAAGCTTGCTGAAACCTTTCTTCTTCTAGGGTTAGTACACTCAAGACAAAATCTCTATGGTTATTCAATTCAGGATATGTCGCACCCATCTTCTCTATCACAGATTCGGCGAGGGGTGACATGAATGAGTCCTGAAGTCCAAGCTTTCTTCCTAACCGTATTGCTCTTCGGATGACTCGCCTGAGGACATACCCCCTACCTTCATTACCTGGTACCACTCCATCTGCGGTCAAAAAAGTGGAGCTTCTTGTATGTTCGGCAACCGCTCTTATCGCGTAATCAATCTCTAGACTTGTACCATATTCATGCCCGCTAATTGAGCAGACCTGGTTTATCAAAGAAGCGAAAAGGTCCGTCTCATACATAGTTCTGGCATCTTGCATGACGATAGTTGCCCTTTCCAGTCCCATTCCTGTATCGATGCTGGGTGCCGGTAAATTTTCCCTTGATCCATCGGGGTGGTGGTAGTACTGCATAAATACCAGATTCCATAGCTCAACGAAGCGAGTACACTTTTCACCGGTATCCATAATATTTTCGCAATTAGGGGCACAATCATCTCTCAGACAGCCCCTATCAGAACCGAAATCATAATGCAATTCACTACAAGGACCGCATGGCCCTTCAGTGCCATGTATAGGTGGTCCCCACCAGTTATCATCGTCTCCGAATCTGTATATCCGATCTTTTGGGACGCCGATGCTTTCCCATATTTCTTGAGCCTCATCGTCTGTGTGATGGATAGTAATGTAGAACCTTTCTTCTGGCAGCTTCAGCTTAACAGTGAGAAATTCTAAAGCGTACTCGATTGCTTTATTCTTGAAATAGTCCCCGATACTAAAATTGCCAAGCATCTCAAACATAGTATTGTGGGTTGCGTCACCAACAATATCAATATCTGGAGTTCTGAAGCATTTTTGAGCAGATGTCAGCCTTTTTTGTGGAGGTGTCTGCTGGCCAGAGAAATATGGTTTAAACTGATTCATTCCTGCAATTGTCAGTAGAAGTGTAGGGTCGCCTACTGGTATCAGAGGAGAGCTTTGAATCCTGAGATGATCTTTACTCTCAAAATATTGTAAAAAGGCTTCCCGTATTTCATCGCTCGTCATTTTATTAGTCATATCTATATTTACCCGTTTGGCGTGAATGGTCCGAGGTAAAGCATTTAGGAAACAGACCAGACAGCAAAATTATATCGTAAGAATATTGAAGTATCTATTAATGTGTGTAAATTCAGATATCAGCCACGCATCTGAATCCCAAATTTCCAGTAGAACTGTCAGGCGTATTTGCACTTCTAGCTGCCACCCTGTACCGGTTGCAATATGACTCGTGGCAGAGATAAGACCCTCCTTTTATAGTTTTTGATGTGCCTATAGTAGGGCCTTTTGGATTGTGGCTATTGGCGATTTGATGGTAGGTTTGAGTAAACCAATCTTGTTGCCATTCCCAAACATTGCCTACCATGCTGAACAAGCCATAATCGTTTGGAGGATAATTTTTCACGGGTGATGTACCGGAGAATCCATCTTCTTCTGAATTGTCCGTTGGAAATTCTCCTTGCCAAATATTACACATATGCTGTCCCTCTGGATTCAATTCATTTCCCCAAGGGTAAAGTTTTTGTTCTTGCCCGCCTCTGGCTGCGTATTCCCATTCAGCTTCAGTAGGTAGGCGTTTACCGTTATGGGTAGCGAACTCGTATGCATCATTCCATGAAATATGCACAACGGGGTGGGTCATTCTTGTTTTTATATTTGATCCAGGCCCTTCCGGGTGTTTCCAAGAAGCGCCGTCAACTCGTCTCCACCAAGGGGTTCCAACAGGATATTGATTTGCTAATTGTAGATTTCTTAGAGGAATGAATTTATAAAATACAAAAGACCAACCAAACTTTTCTGCATCAGTTTTATATTTTGTTTCTTTGACAAAATCGGCGAAATTTCTATTTGTGACTGTAGTACTGTCAATTAGAAAACGGTCCAGTTTTATTTCCTGTATGGGGCCTTCCCCATCTGCTGGGAATCCAAATTCGTAATCGGAACCCATTAGATAAGTACCACCTTCTACGGATACCATGTTTTTTGTGTTTGTTAATTTTGGTTGGTTTTGTACAGATTTTGATTGCGAGGTTACAGGCAGCGGCAATTCGGATTCTCTAGAAGCTGCACAGCAAGGGTTCATTTCAGAGTCTTGATTTGTCATTAATATGTTTTTTAGTCACGGTTGCAAATTTGTTGACACTATTTGTGAAAGAGTATACTATCCCGCGTGCTATGGAGAAGAAAGACTTAGAAAAAACACGATGTTTGTATTATTATTTTAGTAGCTTGAATCGGCTGCCGACCAAGGACTTGTGTAAATTCTAACGAACTTCCAAAGCAAGACAGAAGCCCGCAATCGGTAGCGATTGGGGCTTTTTTTTTTGCTCTTAGTAACGAATTAAAACGGCAAAATATAAATAGAACAACAAATTAATATTAAAACTTAGAGGTTAGGCAATGAGTAGTCAGAAAAGTCACGTTCAAGGGTTAGGATTTTCTTCAAACCATCTTTTTAGCCCGTTGGAATTGGTGGATAGGTTACCAAGGTCGGATAAAGCCGCAGATACAGTCAACCAGGCAAGAGAAACCATAAAGAATATCCTCCATGGAGATGACGATAGGTTGATGATATTAACTGGTCCCTGCTCTATCCATGACGAGGAAGCTGCATTAGATTATGCTAGAAGGTTGATTGAGCTGAGAGGCCGGCTTGGAGATAAATTATTTATTGTAATGAGAGTTTATTTTGAGAAACCTAGGACCACAATGGGTTGGAAAGGCCTTATTAATGACCCGGAACTCAATGAAACTTTTGATATCTCTCAAGGATTGCAACGTGCGAGAAGATTGTTGCAGGAAATTAATGATATGGGCATGCCTGCGGCTTGTGAATTCTTGGACCCGGTTGTCCCACATTATTTTGAAGATTTAGTATCTTGGGTTGCGATTGGTGCAAGGACAACTGAGAGTCAAACGCACAGGCAGATGGCCAGTGCAATAGGAATTCCGGTGGGGTTTAAAAATAGTACTGATGGAAGTTTTGATACAGCAGCAGACGGTATTATAGCTGCGAGGAACCAGCATTCCTATGTTGGCACTGGACCAGATGGGCATGTATGTGTTCTAAGAACTGACGGTAATCCAGATGGGCATTTAGTTTTAAGAGGTGGAAAATCAGGCACAAATTATGACTCTGAATCAATAGGGTTAGCCAGAGAAATATTAGAGAAGGGCCACTTGGATCAACGTTTAGTTGTTGACTGTAGCCATGGGAATTCGAACAAAGACCATGAGAGGCAACCTCTTGTGTTTGAAGATGTGGTTTCCCAAAGGGCAAAAGGAGATAAGAGCATCGTAGGGGTTATGCTAGAGAGTAATATAAATCCAGGAAGTCAGAAGCTCGGCGGAGACCCTAGTACTTTGGAATATGGGGTTTCGATTACTGATGCCTGTGTTGGTTGGGACAAAACCGAAGAGATAATTCTGTGGGCGGATAATACTCTAGACTCTTAGTTTTAATCTACAGATAAATAGTGAACTGCCTGGTTCTGAAATTTAATCGGTTTGATGTATAAGTTTTACTTGGGTGGTTTTTTTAGTTTGCCCCATACGTACATGCCTAAATTTTTGCCTCCGACTAAGTGGAGGTGAGCATGTTCTTGAGATTGCATTCCATCTTCCCCAAAATTGGAAATGATTCTGTAACCATATGGGCATCTTTGCTGCCCTACTTGATTTGCAAGGAATCCCATATCGGCTAAGAGAGTTTTAGATGCCCATAGACCTGACTGCAGCATATGTTCTTTTGGAACAAAAAGTAGCTGGGTAGGAAACCATCCGAGGTTATTTTCAAAAACTACAAAATCAGCTTCCTTATAGTGAAAGGTTGCGGGCTCAGATCCAGATATAATTTCGCAGAAGATACAATTGGTGTCGGAATGCATTTAGTATTTGTTACCCTAACGGCCTCTCGTTCTACCCATTCTATAATCGGGAGCCTTAACGTTTACGATTTGGCCAATATTGGCATCTTGTATCCTGGAGGCCTGGGCACTTCGGTCAGCTATGCTGCTGAAATCTGTGCGGGTGGTTATCACCGTAGGTAGTCTATGGTTATGTCTGTAAACTAGTAAGTGATATATCGTTTTTTGAGACCAATCTGTGTCCTGCTCATTACCCAAATCATCCAGAATTAAGAGTTCAGATTCTTTGACCCTTTCAAACATTAGTGATGAATTAATCGAATTGTCTGGAGAAAACCCAGATCTAAGTTCATCCATTAGTTCAGGGACAAATGCAAAAAATACGTCATCTCCAACCGACTTTCTGTGGTTAGCAATTGCGATCGCCAAATGTGTTTTTCCAACTCCGGAATTATCGCTATAAAAAGTTAGCCAACCGTCTGGGTCTTGACTGTATTTTTTGGCACTTTCCAAAATTGGTTCTAAATTTGAATTTCCTCTTCTTCCTTTTGGGTTATAGTTGTCAAAGTTCATTTTGGATAATTCTTTGGGAATGGCTCCAACACCAGTGGTTTCACCATAAATGCTTACCCTCGAATCTGTTGCCACGATACTGCATAGGTTGGAGTCATTTATCCTGCTTTTGATAAATGGATCAAGAGAATTAATATCTTCTGATGTGGTCAAAACTGTGGGAAGGCGCCCATTGGACCTATGATTAAGGATCTGATTTAGTTTCTCACTGGCCCAACTACTTATGTTGCCTCCAGTTATACCATCAAGTACCAATATAGGAGCATTTTTAACCTGATCAAAAAGATCATCATATTCGAAATCTAGGCTATTTGTGTAACTGGCTCTGAGATGATCCATTAAATCAGGGACGTATATGAAAAATGCAGGTTTACCCGTCGAAATGCATCTATTAGCAATTGCGGCTGATAGATGTGTTTTACCGGAGCCGTGCGGACCATTTATTAGCATCCAACCTCTTGGGCGTTCAGAATAATCTGAGCAATTTATGAACGCATCTCGAAAAATATCCTGATTCCCTGCGGTTGTGGGCTTTTCTGCAACATCCAAAGACTCGAAAGTGTACCTTGATAAAGACCCTAGGTTGCTATAGGCGAGTAGCCTATTAGTCATTTCTTCTTGTTTTACGTTTTGCCTACATATGCAAGATTTGATAGTTCCAAAATCTGGATGACCCGCTGGAAGCTTGGGGGCAAGCCAGCCTTTGTCGTTACAAATTTCGCATATTACAGCTGCATCCAGATCTAAATCTTGGGGTAGGTCTGATCCCCTATTGGCTTTAAATGTATCTAGCTTTGCCAGTATGCTTCCTAGATTCTCCATCT
>CAYMZR010000059.1:0-12510 GCA_964394975.1 uncultured Dehalococcoidia bacterium
CTAGATAGCTTCCTAGATTCAAGTTCCTAACTCAACTGAGCGATCAAATGCGGCTTTCACTCCATTTATTAAAGCTGCTCTCAACCCATCATTTTCCATAGAAACCAAGGCTTCTATGGTTGTCCCTCCAGGCGAGGTGACCATATCGCTGAGAACAGATGGATGACTACCACTTTCAAGAACTAAATCCGTACTACCCGAAACGGTCTGGAGCACCAAATGCCTGGCCATTTCCCTGGGCATTCCTAAATATACTCCAGCGTCAATTAAAGATTGAATAAACATAAAAACGTATGCGGGCCCACTAGCACTTAGGGCCGTAGCCATATCTATATATTTTTCCTCATGGACATAATATTCCTCCCCTAAGGTTTCTAGGATTGCTGCAATTTCTCTTTTTTCTGACTCTTGAACTTCATCCTTTGCAGTCCAAACCAGCATTCCTTTGCCTATTTGGGAAGGAGTATTTGGCATTACTCTTATTATTTCCTCGTGCCCCAAACCTGAAGAAAGGTCATCTAACTTACATCCAGCGACGATAGATATTATTGGCCGACCTGGCGACATTTTTCCCTTCAATTCTACGTATACTTCTGGCAAGGTCTGCGGTTTAACAGCCAATAAGATTTTCCCTTCCTGCCTCAGAATATCTAAATTGTCCTCTACGCAATTTACTTTATATGTGGTCTCTAGGTGGTCTCTTCTTTCAGAAACAGGGTCACTCACATAAATTTCATCTGGGACGAATAATCCCTCTTTTAGCACTCCTGCTATAAAGGACTCCGCCATAATTCCACCACCAATAAAAGATATTGTCATAGCTAATTCCTCAGTCGCTTTATCCTTATATCCCAGGCAATTTACTATCACTTACTAAAGAGACAGCAGTGTTAATAGATTCCATCATACTAATATGATCGGCTATCCCTTTCCCCGCTATATCAAACGCCGTGCCATGATCAACTGAAGTCCTTATAAAGGGTAAACCAAGATTTACACTTACACTTCTTTTCCAATCATGCACTTTAATCGGAATATGACCTTGATCATGGTACATCGCTATGCACACGTCATACATGCCGTCGATATTCTGATTGAACACCGTGTCTGCCGGTATCGGACCAGTGGCATCGATTCCCATAGAACGAGCGTCTTCAACAGCTGGCGCGATTTGAACATGTTCCTCATCACCCAACAATCCTCCATCGCTAGCATGAGGATTTAAAGCTGCCACCCCAATTCTTGGGGTCGTAAATCCCCACTTCTTGAAATGTTCATTTGTTAGAGCTATTTTCGCCAAAACATTATCTCGAGTAACATAGTCACAGGCTATTCTTAGTGACCTATGAGTAGTCAAATGCACCACTCTCAAACTTCCTGTCATAAGCATAGTGGCCACTTGGCTTACTCCAGTCTGACTTTGGAAAATTTCCATATGCCCAATATCTTTATGGCCTGCCATATTACACGCTTCTTTATTAATTGGTGCTGTACTTATAGCCTGTATTTGGCCTGAGGCAGCTAACTCGCCAGCCTTTAGGATCCAGTCAACCGAAGCTTTTCCAGAATCAGCAGAAATTTGACCATACTCTATTTTGCTGAAATCGAGATTTCCTTCATCCAAAACGTCCACCGTTTCAAAGTTAGCTTCTATATTTTGGATGGAGGAAACCTTCCTAACTGAAACATCCGATCCTATTAATTTAAATGCAGCAGACATAGCTCCAGCATTTCCAATGACGAAAGGATTGCATTTCTCATAAATACTTCCGTCTGTAAGAGTCTTCGCCACTACTTCTGGCCCTATACCGGCAGAATCTCCCATGGTGATAGCAAGAAAAGGTCTGTTAGTCATTAGTCGATGTCCTATTTAAATCTCGAAGCGGACAGTAAATCAGCTACCTCTAAAGAAAAACTGATATTTTCAAAGCCACTAGTTGAACAAATGATGTTTAAAAGGCACTTCTAGTTAATCATCTTATTCGCATTTATTGTATCCGCAATCAGGGCAGCTTAAACAGCCTTCTTGATGAAGTAAATAACCCGAGCATTCCGGGCATTTGGCACCACTTGCAACATTTGAATTATCTTCCTGATCATTTTCTTTATTGGTAGAAGGAAATAGTCCCAATTGTGCCGAACTTGCAACATTATTAATCACGTCAGAACCAACAATCGGATTTGCTATATGCCTGCTCAGAGCAAGAGCCACCGCATCTGGCGCAGATCTTACTAGAGTGCCCCCATCCCAAACAGGAACATCGGTAATACCTCTTAACTGATCTACTATTTGCGAAGGATCAATTCCGGCCCGCAAGGCCATTGAGCACAATCTTGCAACAGCTTCCAAATAAGCAGAGTCACTACTTCCCGATTTTCCTAAATTCGCAAACACTTCAAACGGATGACCTTGATCATCAAATGTTATGTTTACAAACATTGTTCCGTGACCCGTCCTTACTCTATCGGTAACCCCAGTAACGGATACAGGCCTCTGTCGTGGTACCTTTAGATGATCCTCTTGATTATCTTCATCCTCCATTTTTGTCTTGCCTGTTTCCAAAACCTGCATAGATTTAGACCCGTCTCGATATACAGTTACTGCTTTACAACCCGTCTCCCAAGCCAACTTATATGCATCTTTAACATCTTGAACGGTAGCCGAATTTGGTAGATTAATCGTTTTAGAAACAGAATTAGTTACATGTTTTTGCCATACCGACTGCATCTTCACATGAGCCTCAGCGGAGACATCCATTGATGTTCGATAAACCGCAGAATCCAACCCATGGTCAGCCATGATTTTTTCGGCATTATCAGGATCTTCCACAATTTGGGTCAAAACTTCTCTGGCAGCCTCCTCAGTACCAATAGCAGATTTCAAACTCTCAACAATTGAAGATGGGGAATCCAAAAGTCTAGAACTCGTCCCTTCATGATCTTCCCACAGCACATTGGACCACCAAGCCAAAGCAAAATGAGGCTCAATTCCACTAGAACAACCGGCGATCCTACTAATTGTTCCCGTCGGCGCAATAGTCACTACACTTGCATTTCTTACAGGAGGCATTCCCCATTGTTTCAAAGCAGAATTTTCATACTCTGGAAAAGGTCCCCTTTCCTCAGCAACTTTGGCCGATTCGTCCCAAGCAATACCGTTCAGAAAGCCTCCCAATTTGTCAGCAATATCCAAGGCCTCTTGAGAATCATAAGGTAGGCCCATTCTGACAAGAGCATCAGCCCATCCCATAACCCCTAATCCAATTCGTCGCGTATCCAAATTAACTTCGCGCAACACCGGTAGGGGAAATGAATTTACTTCTATAACATCATTGAGAAAACGAACTCCGGTCCGAGTAGTATTCTCCAAGGATTCCCAGTCAAAGTCATCCCCTACTATATGAGCATCCAGATTAATTGACCCTAAGCAGCAGTTCCCATAATTTTCCAAAAATTCCTCACCACATGGGTTGCTAGTCTTTATTTTCCCCATTTGAGGATTAGGAGCGGTCTCCCAAACCCTGTCCACAAAAACCACTCCAGGATCTCCGGTCTTCCACGCTGATTCAGCTATTTCATCCCACAGTTCACGTGCTTTGACAGTCCCCAGCACCTCATTAGTCGGTCCATCACCTGTATCTCTTGGGTTAATAAGGTTCCAATCCTCATCATTTGCAACTGCCTTCATAAAATCATCAGTTATTTGAACCGATATATTGAAATTCTGAAGAGTATCATCATCATCTTTGCAGTGAATAAATTCCCTAATATCAGGATGACTAATGATCAGCTGTCCCATATGGGCACCCAATCTAAATGCTCCTTGGGTCAGAGTAGCTCCAACAGCAGAAAATAGTTTCATCACGGCAATTGGCCCACAAGCCTGGCCGTGTGTGGTAGATATTCGGTCCTGTTTTGGTCTCAAGTCAGAAAGGCCAAATCCAATACCTCCTCCCCATTTTTCAATCATCGCAGCATCATTGGCCACCTTCATTATGGATTGAATATTATCTTCTGGAGAAACCACAAAACACGCCGACAGACAACCCCTTCCGGTACCAGCATTTACTAAGGTTGGAGAATTAGGCAAAAACTTTAAAGTCGACATTATTTCATAGTATTTTTCCTCATACTCTGCTTGTCTTAGTTCAGGTTCTCCTAGTGCAACAGCACTGGAGACTCTCCTAAATAAACCTGCCGCATCTTCAGTTGGTTCTCCATTATCGTCTCGCCTGAGATAGCGCTTTTCGATAATGAACCTAGCATTATCGGAAAGTGATAAATCATCGCTTTGAGCTTGATCATCGGACACTTCTATTTCGCCCGACTCTAATATGGTATTAGTCAGTGCTGCGGCTACTTCTCCAGAAACCCCAACTGACTCCAAGGCCTTTACTACGTCTTCTCTGATTTCTTCTCTATCACCACTGTTAGAAGACCCCCCTGAAGCTACTCCTTGAGTCATTAACACTACTCCTCAATAAAACTGTTATTAATATCTTTTGAAAACCCAGAACAAACCATACGGACAATACGAACATATGTGCGGATTATACATGTTTCAATTCAATTTTTAAATCTGAGCCGTCGGCTTTTTCGGCTTCCTTCCTCTCTTTCTACGCCCAACAGGAGTCAATTCATCATCTTTAAGAAATGACAATTGACTGCTCGTTTCGTCTCTTTTTGGCTCCAACAGCGCATCGACTTCCTCTTTGAAACTTTCTATATCCCTAAAATCTCTATAGACGCTGGCAAACCTTATGTATGCAACCCTATCTAGATTCCTTAACCTATCCATCACTAACTCCCCAATCGCTCTTGAAGGCATCTCCGCTCTACCAGCATTGGACAAATAAGTTTCAATCTCATCTATTGCCTTTTCAATACTACCTATTGGTAATGGCCTTTTTGCGCAGGCATTTTTCATGCTGGACCATAGCTTATTTCTATTAAATTCTTCTCTCCTGCCATCTCGCTTTACCACGATTAGAGCTCTCGTCTGTATTCGTTCATATGTGGTGAAACGAAGCCCGCATGTTGAGCACTCGCGCCTCCTGCGTATACTCTCATCAGAATCCCGAGAATCAATGACTCTCGAATCTTCATTACTGCAAAACGGGCAATACATAGGTATAACTAACTCCAAAAACTAAAAGGAATTAGCACAGTTGGTATATATATCGATACATACTATAAATCGTGCTATCCCGGTGAGGCTACGCTATATATTGAGGTTTTGAAGGGAAAGTCTCAAGGGGTAGAACCCATTATTTTTGAGAGATTTTGAACAATAAAAGACAATGTCAGGCACGAACACCAAATTTAGCACACATTTGAACAAAATTTCACAAAAGACGCTTTTGGACCCTTAAAACCACCAACAAGTCTCCAATTTAAAACACATATTGTTCCAATTTAATTATTTTGAGAAATAACTAAATATTTCCTCCACCTCTCCTCAAAAATGGCGGTAGGTCCAGCGAATCTTCATTTATTTCCACTTTATTCACGGCTTCTACAGTCCTCGCCATATCCCTTTGCAATAAAGTATCAGTGGTAGGGAATCCAGTCGCAATTATTGTTATCTTAATTTCATTTTCCATTTTATGGTCAGTAGTCATCCCAAATATTATATTTGCTTCAGGGTCAACCACTCTTTGAATAACCTCAGCGGCCTCGTGAAGTTCTGACAATTTCAAATCACTACCACCAGTGATATTAAAGAGAACACCTGTGGCCCCTTCAATCGAGACATCCATTAATGGGTTAGTAATTGCCTCTTGTGCTGCGTCTCTAGACCTAGTCCCGCCAGAGGCGTGGCCTATTGACATCCAAGCTGGACCTGAGTCCCTCATAATGCTCTGAACATCAGCAAAGTCCAAATTTATATCTCCTGGGTTAGTTATAAGCTCCGTTATTGACTGAACACCTAATCTCAAAACATCATCTGCTAACCCAAACGCATTCTCCGCTGTTACTTCCTCTTGAGAAATTATGCTAAGCCTTTGGTTAGGTATTACCAACAATGTATCAACATTGTTTTGCAATTTTTCTATACCGGCCTGAGCTTGCTTGGACCTTCTTATTCCTTCAAACGCAAAAGGCCTAGTTACCACCCCTACTGTCAAAGCGCCTGTTTCTTGAGCTATCTCTGCTATTACAGGGGCTGCCCCAGTACCAGTTCCACCGCCCATTCCTGCCGCTATGAAAACCATATTGGAATCTCTTATGACATCATATATTTCTTCCCTGCTCTCTTCCGCCGACGCCGAACCCTTATCGGGGTCTCCTCCAACACCCATTCCCTGCGTGAGTTGTTCACCTATCCTTATCCGATTCGGTACATCGCTTTTAAGCAATGCCTGTATGTCAGTATTCATCACTATGTATTCCACCCCGGATATTCTCTCCCTAAACATGCGAGAGACAGCGTTCGAACCACCACCACCTATTCCTATAACTTTGATGCGCGCCACCCCTTCCAATTCTCTACCGCTTGTAGTCATGCTTGCCTCCAAAAAACAAAATACCCTTTCCGACCTAGGTTAACTTTAGTAATTTTTTTATTCGTCCCAAAAATCCTGGGCTCTCAATACTATCATCCATACCTGTCCGTCTTTCCAAAGAATTTTCAACGCTGAACGCATGTAATACCATCCCAATAGCTGTTGAGTAGCAAGGATTTTTTAGATCCTCTGTTATACCCATAACAAAATCAGGCACCCCTATTTTGATGACACAATTAGGAATAAACTGTTCAGCCATTTCGTAAAAACCGGGTAATTGAGAAGCTCCACCTGTTATATAAACTATCGAATTAGGATTCTCTTTCAAGCCCCCTTGCTGCAACTTTAGATCAATCAACCGAATAAGTTCCATGGCGCGTTCTCTCATAAGTTGGCAAAGATCCCTTTTCCTCAATTCTATAGTTGCCGAAGAACCAATAGGAGAAATAGGAATAGTTTCGGTCAAATCTACCGCAGAAAGATTAGTGTCGCCATACTTTATTTTAGCTTCTTCAGCCTCAGAAAATCCCACGTTGTATGTCAAACAAACATCATTAGTGAATTGAAAACCACCTACCGGTATAGTGCCGTTGTAGACAGCACTCCCATTTTTAAAAATGACTATATCTGTAGTGCCTCCTCCAATATCAACGACAGCGGAACCCATATCCTTTTCAGTTTGGGTTAATATTGCTTCGCTGCTAGCAAATGATTCAATTACCAACGCTTTCAAATCTACACCGGACATTTTTATAGTATCTTCCAGCTTATCGACAAAATAAGAATCAGCTGTAAGTAAATGGGTGGTAACTTGCAAGCCTGTTACATGCATACCTACAGGGTTTTTTATTCCGTCATGTCCATCAACTGCATATTGTATCGGGAACGCATGAACGATTGTTTTACCAGGTAGATGTAGCCCATCAGACACCATATCTGGTATTTGGGCCACCTCTTCCAAAGTAACTACGCCTTGCTGGCCAATATTAGAAAAATAATCAACTCTGTTCTCATATGAAATATGAGACCCAGTAATACCCACATAAGCCGACCTTATGTCTATACCTACATCTGCACGTATTTCACTAATCGTTTTACTTATAGCATCGCTTATCGCGCTGGAATCAACTACATTCCCTCTCTTAACCCCTGAGCATGGTATATCGCTGAAAGAGATAAGTTCCGGAAACCCAGCTTTTGATTTTCGAGCGAGAACTGTGCACACCTTGCTGGTACCCACATCTATCGCAGCTATTAAATCAGAATTGGTATCTATTAAACTTTGAGTCAACCTATTTTCTCTACTATTCTCATTTTTGCACTTCTACTTCTCGGATTACTTTGAATTTCACCAATACTAGGTGTTCTAACCTTTTTATTGACAATGCGCAATTGCGATTTATGCTCGCAGATACAAACCGGAACATTAACGGGACATATGCAATTTAAGGATTCTTTTTTAAAAAACTGTTTTACCATTCGATCTTCAAGGGAATGATAGGTAAGAACTACAAATTTCCCTTTATTGGTAAGTAAATCCAATCCTGCTGACAACCCGATGTTTATATTTTCAAATTCCCGATTTACTGCTATCCGTAGCGCCTGGAAAATTTTTGTGGCTGGATGTATCCTCGATTTTCTAGATCTCCCTACTTTTCCTTCCACTATTTTTGCGAGTTTGCCAGTGGTCATAATAGGTCTTTGGGCGCAAATCGCCTTCGCAATTCGCTTTGCTGCTCTTTCTTCCCCAAACTGAAAAAAAATTTCAGATAGGTCTTTTTCTTCATAAGTGTTAATCAAATCAAACGCAGTAATTCCTTGCGATTGGTTGTATCTCATATCTAACATTTCATCAGTTTTGAAGCTAAATCCTCGTCCTTCGGTTTCTAGTTGCATTGACGACAAACCCAAATCCAATAGGATTCCACCTATGGAACTTATATTTGCTTCTCTAGTTAGCATTTTCATATCAGCATAGTTGCCATTAACTAATAAAACCCGATCAGTAAATTTTTGAAATCCTTTTCTAGAAATTCCCGTTGAGTTGGCATCAAGATCTATCCCAAAAACCTTCCGCTTTGGGTATCGATCTAGGAGGCCACGAGAATGGCCTCCTAGCCCAAAGGTACCGTCAATAAACCACCCTTCCGGACTGTCATCAAAAGCCTCCAGCACCTCAGAAAGCATCACAGGCAAATGGGTAACGACTTCGTGTTTGGAGTTCAATCAGAGCACCCCATTACTCGTGCTAAAATACATCTGAGAAACACCAACTCTAAATACCTACTTTGACATACATAATTTTGGCAATCCATTAAGGTTTAATGCAAGGTTTTTCTATACACATTTACGATCATTTTAACGTTTTATCAAGGATATATTCATGAATCCTTCAGAGAAAGACAACCTACAAATATTTTATGCTGGCATCCTAACAATAAGCGATTCTGGTTCAGTAGGAGATAGAGTAGACATAAGCGGCGAAAGAATAGTTGAAATAATCGAAATTGCTGGCTTTAATAAAAGATTGAAAGGTATAGTGCCTGATGAAATTCCTGTTATATCCGAAAAATTGGTTGAATGGGCGGAGGGCGGAGAAGTTGACATCATATTCACGACAGGAGGAACTGGATTGGGCCCACGGGATGTGACTCCAGAAGCTACGAAAAACATCCTAGATTTGGAAATTCCTGGAATCGGCGAGTCAATGAGGATAAAAACTCTAGACCGAACTCCGTTCGCAATCCTAAGTCGATCCACTGCAGGAATACGATCAGGATGTTTAATTGTGAATTTACCTGGAAGCCCGAAGGGAGTCGAGGAATGCTTGGAAGTAGTCATCGAGTCTCTACCTCATGCCCTTGCTATGATAAGGGGCTGGAAGTCTCATGTTGAACCAAATTAGATAAATACATTAATCATTCACCGACTAAGAACCTATGAAATTTCACATCTTTACTCTTTTCCCCAACCTTTTTGAAAGCCCTATGGCAGAAGGTGTGGTTGGACGTGCTCTAAATTCTGGCTTAATTGATATAAGAATAAATAACATTAGGAACTATTCAGCTAATAAGTATGGGACAGTTGACGATTATCCTTTCGGAGGTGGACCAGGTATGTTACTAAAACCGGAACCTATCTTTGAATCGATACGCTCAAACATACAAAACAAAATCATTAGTCCAGATTCGCCTTTAATTCTTCTGTCTCCACAGGGAAGAAAATTTAACCAAAAAGTGGCACATGAGCTGTCCCAAAAGGAAGAAATATCTTTGATATGTGGCAGATATGAAGGCTTTGATGAGCGAATTCGTTCCAACTTGGCTACAGATGAAATTAGCATCGGAGATTTCGTGCTTAGTGGAGGGGAAATCCCTGCAATGACCATCATTGATTCAGTATCACGTCTACTTCCAGGGGTTATCAGCAATATTGAGTCTGCAGAGAATGATTCATTTTTTAACGGCTTATTGCAATACCCTCAATATACAAGACCAGCTAACTTTGAAGGATTGGAGGTTCCCGAAGTGCTTTTATCAGGAAATCACTCTGAAATTGAAAAGTGGCGTAGGCAAGAATCTCTAAAAAAAACCCAATACAAAAGACCAGATTTGCTATGCGGAGCGCACGTCACTGAAGAGGAACAAGAATTTTTGGATAATCTCTAATAGAACGAGAAAATCCTTAAATCTCAACGAGATATCTGCTATTGTTCTATTTTAATTGAAATGTGTCAGATTAATGCTCAGTAGGGAGCCAGCTTCTTGATAGGTAAAGATTTTTTAACAGTCCATGATTTGGAACCTTCTGGGGTCCTAGACTTAGTAAAGAAAGCTAATTTAATGAAAGCTGCTTTACCCACTCAAATCTTGGCGAATAAAACAGTGGCCTTATTATTCGAAAAACCTTCTCTTCGAACCAGAGTTAGCTTTGAAGTAGGTGTCAAACAAATGGGCGGGACATGCATATTCCTAAGTAATTCGGAGGTGGGTCTGGGAATAAGAGAACCTGAATCGGATGTCGCGAAAGTTTTGGATAGATTAGTGGATTGCATAGTTGCAAGAGTGTTCTCTCATAGCAGCCTAGAAAAATTAGCTGCTAACACTGATCTTCCTGTGATAAATGCCTTATCAGATAAAGGGCATCCATGCCAAGCGATGGGAGACTGTTTAACGATTTTTGAAAATAAGGGCAGTCTAGATGGTTTGAAATTGGCCTTTATTGGAGATGGAAATAACATTGCAGGAAGCTTGGCCTTGGCATGTTCTGATGCCGGAATGGATTTTAGTATTTCTTCCCCGGAAAAATATCAATTGCCCACTGAAATATGGCGGTCAGCGCAAGAAATTTCGGCGAAAACCGGCAGCAGCCTCGAATGGAGTCTTGATCCAGCGGAGGCCATTCAAAACGCTGACGTCGTCTATACTGACGTATGGGTAAGCATGGGAGACGAAGAAGAAAAAGAAGAAAGACTAAACACCTTTGCACCATATCAAGTAAATGAGTCCCTAGTAGAATACGCCAAGCCTGACTTCTTGTTCATGCACGACATGCCAGCTCACAGAGGAGAGGAAATTTCAGAAGGCATGCTTGATCACAAAAACTCTGTGGTATACCAACAAGCTGAAAATAGACTTCACGCGCAAAAGGCCATAATGGCCGAATTGTTATCAGGCTAAGACTCCATCTTTCATTCCCATGCAAAAAATCTGCAAATTTAGGCTAACAATATGGAAACAACACAAGGGCCGCTGCAAAAACCAACGGTTGCTATTGTTGGTAGGCCTAATGTAGGAAAGTCAACATTATTTAACCGTCTAGTAGGTCACAGAATTTCTATCGTTTCCGAATTGGCTGGGACGACTCGGGATAGGATCATCGCAGAAACAAATTGGTCTGGACATACCTTTACTTTAGTAGATACTGGAGGTCTGGAGCTTTTCCCAAATGACGATATTTGGAATCAAGTGAAATCACAGATCCATTATGCGATCAATGAATGCGATGTTGTAATTTTCCTAGTAGACATATCGGATGGAATCACCTCTAACGATCAAGATATAGTAGCTACCATTCGCAAAACTGGTAAGCCCGTGGTAACAGTAGCCAGCAAAGCCGATAACGAAATACGTGATCAAATGGCCTCAGAATTATATTCACTGGGGATGGGAGACCCAGTACCGATTAGTGCCTACCACAACCGAGGTTTGGATGATCTAATGGATCGAGTAGTGGCTCATTTCCAAGCGGCTAAATTTTTCCCAGAACCTGAAGCCGACCTCGGTTTGGCTATTGTCGGGCGTACAAACGTTGGGAAGTCGATGTTGATTAACTCCTTGTCTGGAGAGAACAGAGCAATTGTGAGCGATATAGCAGGCACCACCCGAGATAGCCTGGATTCAGTAATAAAACACAAAAATATGGATATCCAGTTAATAGACACAGCTGGCATACGGCGCAGAGGACAAATTGATTACGGAATTGAAAGCTATAGTGTCCTGCGCTCAATCCAGGCTATAGATCGCTGCGATGTAGCTGCTCTCGTAATTGATGCTTCAGAATTTGCAACTTCCCAAGATACTCATGTAGCCAACTATATCCTCGAAGCACATAAAGGCATTGTACTGCTGGTCAATAAATGGGATTTGTCAAATCAACTGGACACAAACCAACAGGATATGGCCAATCAAGTGCGAGCCAAATTCAAATTCATCCAATACGCCCCAGTTTGCTTTACTTCAGGTCTGACAGGAGCGGGTATTGAAAATATGTTAGATATTGTTACCAGAGTTCAATCTGAAAGATCAAAAATTATCCCCCGGGCAAAGGTAAGAAAAACGATTTTGACTGCAGTTGCAAATCACCCACCTCCAATTCAAGGCAAAAGGGAATTGAAAATATATAGCGCTATGCAAGACACTTCTAATCCACCCAGTTTTACTTTTTTTGTAAATCATCCCGATATGATTCATTTTTCATACAAACGCTATATGGAAAATAGTTT
>CAYMZR010000060.1:0-12417 GCA_964394975.1 uncultured Dehalococcoidia bacterium
AAAGGCTGACCATCACAATGGGTTCTTTAGCTTCCGAAGAATACTGCCTAGTCAGAATAGCAAAACACGGATCATAAAGGCAGGCCCCCATAGCAACACCTATTACAGCCCACAAAATATAAAACGATTCTAATGAGTGAATGAAAGGCACAATGGACAAACAAATCCCTCCCATCAGCACACCAATCACCATCAATTCCCTACCAAACCCTTTATCAATCACTTTCCCAGATCCTATTCCGGAAACAGCTGACACTATAAGAGCGATCATAAGTGCCACTGATAACTCTGATATGCTCCATCCAAAATGTGATTTCCAACGTAGCAAAGATGCAGGGAATATATAGAAAAGGCCTGCCCAGGCAAGAGTTTCACCGACAGACAAGGCCCAAAGTCTATTGCTGGACCACACCTTTAATTTGTTTTGGTTCATTAACTTCACAAATAGCCAATTTGGAAATGCGTCAAATATAACACTGCTGGAATCCCTTGTTTTGCAAGCCTCTATCAAAGGTTTATCCCGTGCTAGTGATATTATTTGGCTTAACGAAGCAAGGAGAATTACATTGAACGACTTAATCTATGCATCAGCAAGTCAAATAGCATCAGAAATTAGACGGAAAAATGCTTCGTGCCTTGAAATTACTAAGATGCATTTAGAACGGATTGATTCAGTAAATCCAATCCTTAATGCCGTTGTACAAATGTGTGCTGACAGAGCACTCGCTGAGGCAAAAATAGCGGATGAGAAAATTTCCAAAAAAGAATTCATTGGTCCGTTGCACGGAGTGCCGATGACTCTGAAAGATTCGTTGGATACAGAAGGCGTTATATCGACGGGAGGGACGAAAGGCCGAGCACATCACGTACCAGACAAAGATGCAACGGTCACATCCAGATTACGAGGTGCCGGGGCCATATTGCTAGGTAAAACAAACACTCCGGAATTTACTTTAGCTGGAGAAACAGACAACCTTGTTTATGGTCGAACCAACAACCCTTATAACAGAGATAGGATACCTGGCGGCTCAAGTGGGGGAGCTGCTGCAATTATCGCTTCAGGAGGTTCCCCACTGGACATAGGTAGCGACACTGGAGGAAGTATAAGGATGCCTGCACACTTTTGTGGAATAACAGGTATCAAACCCAACAGTGGGAGAATCCCAAGAACCGGACATATTGTAAACCACGTTATGGGAGCTGTTGATTCTCTAACTCAAAACGGTCCTATGGCTCGTCACGTAGAAGATCTGATACTAACCTTGCCGATTCTTTGTGGCCCCGATTGGATAGATCCAGCGATCATCCAAATGCCTTTGGAAGATCCGCGTTCAGTCAATGTAGCTGACTTAAAAATCGCTTTCTATACTGATAACGGGATCCATAAACCGTCTCAAGCGATTCAGAATACTGTTGAAAAAGCGGCAAAAGATCTGGCATCTATAGGTTGCCAAGTTGACGAAGACCGACCACGGGCATTGCAAATGGTCCCTGACATTACTAATGGCTTAAACGGAGGTGACGGTAGAGCATGGGTGAAAAGGTTGATATCAAATGCAGGTACTAAGGAAATCTCTCCTTTCTTAAAAAAGCGAATAGATAGTGCGAACCCGGTATCGACATCAGATTACACTGCTAATCTTGAAAAATTAGATGAATACCGTAGTGAAATGCTGATATTTATGAAAAAATACGACGCTATAATTACTCCTACCGCTCCTTTTACCGCATGCGACCATGGAGAAACTTTCAGTGGCAAAAACAAAGATGCCTTTGCTTATACGAGTGCGTATAACTTGACTGGATGGCCAGGAACGGTAGTCAGATACGGTGACACGAAGGATAATTTGCCAATTGGTGTACAAATCATATCCAAACCCTGGAGAGAGGATGTTTCTCTTGCAATAGCTCTTGTACTAGAGCAGATTTCAGGGGGATGGAAAAACCCTGAAATATAAACCACTGCCGTTTAACCACTATTTATAAGAAGGTCAAGTAATGAAAGAATCCCCAATAATAACCAAAATCGAAGCCATTCACTACTCACACTCATTAACCGACTTGGGGAGAGATTACAACACTTTTAATATGGTTTACGAACCGGGCGGAAAAACCACACAATCTAGTTCTTTGCTAAGAATTCACACTGATCTTGGATTAATTGGAGAATATCCTGACGTCAATAGCATAGCCCTCGCAGAAATAAAAATCTTAGCTCCGTACTTGATTGGTAAAGACTCATTAGCTCGGGAATCAATTTATAATGACTTAAAAAGAGGCTCCCGCCACTGGGCCATGTTAGGTATGGGGGTAATCGATATTTGCCTTTGGGACATCGCAGGAAAGTTTTATGAGGAACCACTGTTTCGTTTATTGGGAGGTGAAGTAAAACCCCTAAAGGCATATGCATCTACTTTGCACGGAGATGAAAATGGCGGACTAACCACCCCAGAGAACTTTGAAAACTTTGCCCAAGAATGCTTAGAAATGGGATACAAGGCCTTCAAGGTACATGGATGGGGAAAAGCTCGCACAAACATTGAGCGTGAAGTCACAAACGTCCTAAATTTAGGAAATAAATTAGGAGGAAAATTAGACCTCCTAATTGACCCCGCTTGTGAAATAAAGAATTTTGGCGATGCTCTAAAACTCGGAAAAGCTTGTGATGAGGCTGGATTTTTCTGGTGGGAAGATCCATTCCAAGACAACGGTGTTTCTCAATTTGCACATAGGAAACTAAGACAGTTAGTCAAAACACCTTTGCTTCAAACAGAGCACATTCGGCTTCTTGAACAACATGTTGATTTTATAGTGGCAGATGGTACAGATTACGTTAGGTGTGGAGCTCACGAAGACGGGGGAGTTACCGGGGCTATGAAAATTGCCCATGCCTCGGAAGGTTTCGGGCTTGACATGGAACTTCATGGTCCCGGACCGGTACATAGACACGTAATGTCTTCCATAAGAAATACGAATTTTTACGAGCTCGGTTTAGTACACCCAAATGTGGTTTCCACTAAAGCACCTGTGTATTTGGATTATAGTGATGACCTGGATGCTATAGATGAAGATGGGAACGTTTATGCTCCTCAAGGGGACGGCATCGGAGTGGATTTGAATTGGGACTGGATTAATTCACACAAGACTGAAACTGAGACAATAGCAAAATAGATAGGAACACTGTTGAATTCCGGAGGTAAAAACTAAATGACCAAGAAAGAAGGAGCATTATCAGGAATACGAGTAGTAACTTGTTCGACTGCTCAAGCAGGAACCGTTCCTTATATGCTAATGGCAGACCTTGGAGCAGAAGTCATCAAAATAGAAGTTCCAGGATCTGGAGACGGTTCAAGGCGTGCCGGCGAAATAAAAAACGGAGTGAGTTCCTTTTTCGAAACCAATAACAGAGGCGTAAAAAGTGTCACTTTGAATTTAAAATCAGAAGAAGGGAAAAAAATCCTGTATGAATTAGTACAAAGTGCAGATGTTTTTGGACAGAATTTTCGGCCTGGAGCCGCCGAAAGAAACGGTTTCGGATACGAGCAATTGAAGAAGCTTAATCCGAGCCTGGTCTACGCATCTGTGTCAGCTTATGGTTTAGAAGGACCTGATGCAAACCTGCCGGGCACTGACGCCGTTGGCCAAGCCTTATCTGGGGTCACTGAAGCCTTTTCTATACCCGGTCAGCCTATGAGAACTGGTGTGGCGTCGGTCGCAGACGAAACTACGGCTATTCTCACTTTCGGAGGTATCTTGGCAGCACTGATCCATGCAAAGAAAACCGGACAAGGTCAAAAAGTAGATACTTCTTTGGTCGGTAGTGCTTTCCGACTCATGGGCTGGACTATGGCAACTACTATGTGGAAAAATCAAGCTCCTATTACGGGAGCGAGAATAAATGGAAGCCGCAATCGAGCAGGAATAGCAGCATGTTTCAATGACAGTAAAGGCAAACCTCTAGCTATCCAACTAGATGCACGTCACTGGATACCGGCCCTTGAAATACTTGGATTTCACAAATCCATGGAAGAAAAAGAGTTGCTAGACCTAGGATTGGCGTTTGACTCTGATGACAAAAAAAATGAAATACTAGCGACTTTAGCAAGCCTGTTTTCATCTAATACTCGAGAGCACTGGGTGTCAATTTTGCGTGAGGCAGACATGGTCGCTGCTCCAGTTAATACTATGTTGGAAGCCTCTAATGACCCGAACGTAGTGGCGAATGGGTATGTCAAAGAAATTTTTCATCCAAAAATTGGAGAGAACATTAAAATCCATGGTTCTCCATGGAATTTTTCTGAAACCCCTAGCAACCCAGGGTTTGCACCGGAATTAGGAGAACATAACGATGAAGTGCTGACAGCACTCGGATATAGTGAATCACAAATCAAAACCCTACGTGATATTGAAGCCATCTAGCGCAACGGATCCAACAGAACAAGGAGGCCATAAATAACATGCCCGAGTTAAGAAAAAATAAAGCGAAGCAGAAGTTAAAAAATGGTGAGACAGTAATTGCAGTGTCATGCACAGATACAGATATGATTGATTTCCTCGGCTCAACAGGAGCAGTGGATGTAATTTGGGTAGAAATGGAGCACGGCGAAGCAACCTGGTCTCAAATAAGCGATATTTCTAGGGCATGTGATCTATGGGGTATGACCTCACTCGTAAGAGTAAACAACAACGATCCTTGGCTAGTAGGAAGAGCATTGGATAGAGGGGCCCAAGCTGTTTTAGTTCCGCATGTAAATACAAAGGAAGAGGCTGAGAGATTAGTTCAAGGTGGGAAATATACCCCCGAAGGCAATAGAGGAATGTTTTCTTCTCGTCAGGGGCTAGGAGTTTCAGATTATATAACCAAAGCTAACGATGAAATCATGCTTTTGGCCTTGATAGAAGATGTTGTTGCAGTCGAAAACCTCGACGAAATTCTAACTGTAGATGGAGTCGACTGTTTCATGGTGGTTCCTGGTGATCTTTCTCAAAGCATGGGACCAGAATATCTTGGTAAGCCAAGCCATCCTGACGTTGAAGAAATCATTGAGAACTCAATGAAGAAAATTGCTTGCGCAGGATACGCCACAGGATCGACCGCAGGAGACAACAATATAGAACGCTGGGTCTCCGCCGGTGGCAGAATGTTTCTATGCAGCTTCCAAGGATACATACAAACAGGCCTAACAAGCCTGAAAGCAAAAGCAACATCCGCAGAATCTTAAATGTCAAAAGGTAGGAATTTAATTTGAACCACATGCGCTTCGGTGCCTTCTTGGCGCCACATCACCCAATTGGTGAAAACCCCATGCTCCAACTCCAAAGTGATTTAGGGTTTGTGCAACACCTAGATACCCTGGGGTTCGACGAATTTTGGTGTGGGGAGCACCACTCGACCGGTTGGGAGATTATAGCTTCACCAGAATTATTTTTAGCTGCAGCAGCGGAACGGACCCAAAGAATCAAACTAGGAACCGGGGTCATTTCCCTTCCCTATCACCACCCTTTTATGGTTGCCCAAAGGCTGGTGCAATTAGATTATCAATCAAGGGGAAGAGTCATATTCGGGTCTGGCCCAGGTGCACTACCATCTGATGCACACACATTGGGATTAGACCCAATGTTCCTGCGTTCGAGACAGGATGAGTCAATTGGAATAATTAAGAGACTTTTTTCAGGTGAAAGATTTTCATACGAATCCGAATGGTTTACGTTGAGAGATGCAAAATTGCAGCTGCGACCATTGCAAGAAGACATGGAATTTGTTGTCGCTTCGACTTTTACCCCATCTGGTATGACATTATCAGGAAAATATGAAACTGGCGTGATATCGATCGGTGGAATGGCCTCACAAGGGCTTAAGTCACTTGCAAGACAATGGGGGTTTGCGGAAGAATCTGCATTGAAACATGGAACACAAATAGACAGAAAAAATTGGCGGGTTCTAATGAGTTGGCACATTGCGGAAACTCGAGATCAAGCAAGGGAAGAAGCTAAAGATGGGCTACTGATACACAATAACGAATACACCACTAGAGCTCTACGACCTGAAGATGGTGAGATTTTCAAAACACCCGATGACGCCGTAGATGCCACTGCTTTTTCCGGTGTAGGCAGTGCAGTAATTGGAACTCCTGACGATTTAATAAACAAAATACGGGAAATGATTGATGTTACAGGTGGATTTGGTACCGTTATTGGATTCGCTCACGACTGGGCTAACAGAGAAAACACTAAGAAAAGTTGGGATTTGGTGGCAAGATATGTAATCCCAGAAATAAACTCCATGCTGGTAGATTACCGAGACTCTATTGAATTTGTAGTGAATAATAGGGAAACTTGGGCAAAAGCTACTGATGCCAGGCTAACCAATGTTGCTGAACATGAAAGTGCTGCCACAATAATGGAAACTGAGGGGCTAGAGGGAGAAAAGTCCAAATCCTAGCCATGCCCAATACTACTTAAAAGACATTTGCTTTGATCCATTGCCAAGGTTTCACTTCAGCAAAATGCAAAACATACTCTTGAACAAATTTCGGAGCATATAGAAGTAACAGAACGAACAGCAGTGACTTAATTTTGGTAGGAATTAGACGCGGAGCGAATCGATCACAGATTATGTAGTAGAGGAAAAAATTCTCAAAGAGATTTGGAAAAAAGAAGATAAGTTTCCTATACTCCTCTCCTGTTACTTCAAAAGCAGAAATACCCGCCAACCGGAATATGAATAAAGCGATAGCAGCGACCTTCGCCAACCGATTTGGCCAACCCAAACAAACCACAGCTTCAATCGATAAATAATACATATCGAGCCACTTGTCGAACATCTGGTAATTTTCCCCAAACCCGACTGGTGCCTCCCCCAAAGCTGCCTGCAAAGCATCTACTATCACCACATCCAATAGGTCCAATGCCATAGACAAAATGGCACCTGTTATCCTATTTCTGAATATTGATAATGGAAGAACTATCCGTAAAGCCAATACTATTAAAGCTGAAACAGCCATTGCATAAAACCTCTGACAGCAACTCTATATCAGATAAATTCCCGTTAATTTCAATCATGTTAAATCACCTACACAAGATAAGAAAAGGTAAATATTGCCAATAATTTTCTTAGCTTCTTCTCTTGATAATTTGTCATAAAATGTTTTAGAATGGTGGGCAAGATGAACGTATCAATACACACAAATAACTGTTGTTGTTGTACCAACCCACGGGATTCGGGGTATTGATCGTTCGTTAAAAAAAGACCATCTGATCAAGTAAAAGACCCCGCAAAAGCGGGGTTTTTTTATTAGGAGAAAAAATGAGCCTCAGAATTGGAGATAAAGCCCCGAATTTCACAGCAAATACCACTCAAGGGGAAATAAATTTTCATACTTGGCTTGGTAATGAGTGGGGCGTGTTTATGTCGCACCCAGCTGATTTCACTCCAGTATGCACGACTGAGATAGGACGGGTTGCAAATTTAAAATCTGAATTCTCGAAAAGAGATGCAAAGGTACTTGTGATTAGTGTTGGCACCAAGGCAGATCTCACTCCTCTAGAATCACATAATGAGTGGATAAAGGATGTAAATGAGACCCAGAATGCAAATGTTGATTTCCCACTTGTAGAAGATCCAAATAAGGAAATAGCAAACGCATACGGTATGATCCATCCGAATGCAGATGATACCTTAACGGTCAGGTCAGTTTTCATTATTGGCCCAGATAAATTGGTGAAATTAGTCATTTCATACCCTGCATCAACAGGAAGAAATTTCAGTGAAATACTCCGTGTTTTGGACTCTCTTCAACTTACTGCTAATTACCAAGTCGCTACTCCTGCAGACTGGGAAGACGGCCAAGATTGTATCGTTGTCCCAGCAGTTACCACTGAAGAAATTCCAAGCAAATTCCCCAAAGGCCACACAATAATAAAGGAGTACCTCCGAACCACTCCTCAGCCCAATTTATAAAGATGAATTATTTATGAAGGAATTCTTTTCATTTCCAGATCTAATAAATGAGCCCGCAGCTCGCCTGGTAGCCTCTGGAGTTCTTATAATGGCCATTCTATCGATTTTCTTAATCAGCTTGGAAGCGAACTTTGCGTGGGTAATATTATTGATACTGACCTATGGTTTTTGGGCCAGAGTATCATCTGGTCCAAAAATCAGTCCTCTTGCCCTGTTAGTCACAAAAGTTTTGGTCCCCAAATTCAATTTGGGCGAAAAGTTGGTACCAGGACCACCAAAGCGGTTTGCTCAAACTATTGGATTGGTATTTTCGACATCAATTCTTATTTTGTGGCTATTTAACTTCTATTCTATCTGTTTATTTCTGCTTTCCGTACTGAGTATATTTGCCTTCCTAGAATCGGTATTCGGGTACTGCTTTGCTTGCAAAGTATTCAAGGTTTTAATCGCAATGGGCCTTATACCAGAGACGATCTGCGAGCGTTGTGCAGTGTATGAATACTAAAATTCATCGCACCTATTTTGAAGGTAGTTCATATTGATAGGATCATTAGCTAATTCACGAATTCCGTTCATGGATCGTTTCACAAAAAATGGACCAAACGGTTTGGGATTCCACACAACAGCGGAAGAGGTAACCAAATCCATCGATCTTACAGGCAAAACGATCGTAGTTACAGGAGCAAATTCAGGGCTTGGGTTGGAGACGGTGAGAGTTTTATCTTTAAGGGGGGCTAAAGTAATAGGCATGGCAAGAACCCTTGAAAAAGCCAATGCTATAAACCCAAGTGCAAACCCCAAATTCCTCCCCATTGAATGTGATTTATCTGAACCACATTCCATCACCAAATGTGCCGAGTATCTAATTAATTTAGGAATTCGAATAGACTCGATAATCTGCAACGCAGGGATAATGGCACTCCCACAGTTGCAACAAAAATATGGAGTCGAACTACAATTTTTAACCAATCATATTGGACACTTTATGCTGGTGAATCTGCTGATGCCCTTACTCAGTAATGAAGCCAGGATAACTGTGGTCTCTAGCTCCGCACATAAAGTTTTTTCATATCATGACGGAATCCAATTCGGTAACTTTTCCGGCTCTAACAAATACAACCCTCATAAAGCTTACGGGCACTCGAAATTGGCGAATCTTTTATTCTCTAATGAACTGGCCAACCGATTAGAAGGTAGCGATCAAACAGCCAATGCTGTCCACCCAGGAGTGATCAGAACTAATCTACTTCGAAACTATAACCCTCTCATAAAATTTGGCGCACTTGTAGCGAATAAATTGCTCTTCAAAAATATTCATCAAGGTGCCGCCACTCAAATATATGCGAGTACTCATCCAGACCTCAAATACATAAGTGGTAAATATTTTTCTAACTGCAATATTGAGGCAACATCGAGACACGGAGCAGATCAAGCAATGGCAAAACAATTATGGGAATTTTCAGAAAAAATCGTCACCCAAATATCCCAAGGCAATTATTGGGAAGATTAATAAAAGGATCAAAAATGAGCGTAGAAATAATCGGAATGATAGGCGCTGAGAAAGGGACATCAAGTAAAAATCAAGTCTCCGTCATTGGAAGTGGTGTTAGCAGGGACCATATAGTTGAGTTTGCAAAAGCTCATGAAAATAGTGGTTTTGACAAAGTTTTGGTAGGTTACAGATCAAGCGCCGCTGACGGGTTTATTGTAGCTATGCATGCAGCGGCACACACGAAAAATTTGGGATTCTTAGTCGCTCATAGACCAGGTTTCGTTAGTCCCACTTTGCTCGCAAGAAAGGCTGCAACTTTCGACCAGCTCACAGAGGGGAGGATTGCACTTCATATAATCAGTGGAGGTTCAGAAGTTGAGCAACAGAAGGATGGGGATTTTTTGACCAAAGAGGACAGATACAGAAGATCTGGTGAATTTATGCACATAATTAAGAGGATTTGGAGTGAGGATTCACCATTTGATTTTTCTGGCGAGTTTTACAAATTTAATCAGGCGTTTAGCGATGTGGATTGCTATCAAAAACCTAGAATACCAGTGTATTTTGGAGGGTCTTCTGAGATAGCTCTAAACATTGGAGCTAAAGAATGTGACGTTTATGCCACTTTTGGAGAACCCCTGAATGATGTTAGTAAAAAAATCAATGATTTTAAAAAGCGAGTAAGAGATGCGGGGAGAGACGTCAGTAAGGTGAGGTTCTCCGTTTCTACCAGACCTATAGTTGCAGATACTGAAAAAGAGGCTTGGGAAAGAGCGTATGACACCTTGGATGCAGTTCAAGACAAAAATGCTCCATTCAATGATAGAACCATGTCCATCGGATCAAAGAGGCTAGTGTACTTTGCCAAACAGGGAGACATACAGGACGAGCGACTTTATATGCCAATTGCTGCTGCTACCGGCGGGACAGGAAACAGCACTGCGCTAGTCGGAACTGCTGACCAAGTGGCTGAATCCCTGCTAAATTACTACAAAATTGGTGGCACTACTATCTTAATTAGAGGATTCAATCCCATTGAAGACGCTATATACTGGGGCAAGGAACTAATACCATTGCTTCGGGAAAAGGTAAAAAAGTATCATAAAGAAAATGTAGTGTCTGCGATTGCTTAAAAACAGCGACGAAACTAATAGGTAGAAAAAAGAGGATCTTCCAATGTCCGAATACATTCCGAGTCCTAGGGACTGGGTTAGAGAACAAGTTGAATTATATGAATCCAGCGGCGGAAAAGAAGGGACCACTCTGAGGGAGACAGGTCTTCCTGTCATAATCGTCACAAATACTGGAAATAAAACCGGTGCTGTGAGGAAAACGCCTCTTATGAAAGCGGTTGATGGCTCAAACTACATATTAGTCGCCTCAACAGGAGGCGCGCCTAAACATCCCGTATGGTATTTCAATCTCAAAGCCAACCCATCCGTTAAAATTCAGGACGGATCAGATATATACGACATGAATGTAAGGGAAATCACTGATTCAGATGAAAGAAAAAGACTCTGGGAAATTGCAGTAGACGCATACCCTCCTTATCACGAATACCAACAGAAAACTACACGTGTCATTCCAATATTCTTAGCTGAACCGGCTTCATAAACCAATCAAGAGGAAGTTCTTGAAAGTAGGAATATTTGATCACGTGGAACGGCTTAAATCCCTTCCACTTCACCAACAATACAGTCAGAGGGTATCCATGGTGAAAAAGGCTGAAACCCTAGGGTTTTATTCTTACCATGTGGCTGAGCACCATCATTCTCCACTGACGGCAGCTCCGGTTCAAGGGGCTTATTTGGGGGCACTAGCAACAGTAACGTCAACTATCAGATTGTGTCCTTTGGTGTATGTTCTACCTCTTCATCACCCCATTCGCATTATTGAAGAAATCTGTACTCTTGATAACTTGACCTCAGGAAGGTTGGACGTTGGTTTTGGCAGAGGAGCACCCGTGGGTGATGAACTCGCAATGTGGGGACAAAATCCTCTAGATTCTGATGATATATATAATGAGTCTGTAGAGATCATAATGCAGGGCCTTACCAAGGAATTCATAAACTTCTCAGGTGACCATTATCAATTCAAAGATCTATGGATGGAACTAAGTCCATTTCAAAAGCCACATCCACCAATATGGGTTGCCGGAAATCCGATGAAAGCTGGTCGAATCGGCGGCAATTTGATAACCGAAGGTACAATTGCTGATCTGCCAAAGATAAATAAACTTTACTCAGAGACACGTGCCGAATATGAGAATGAAAAATCATGGTTCCACTTCTCCCAAAACCCTCTCTTAGGAGTTTCCAAACGTCTCTTCATTGGAAAGACTGATCAATCTGCGTTACTCAGAGCCAGAAAATCTTTTGAAATATACAGGTCCAATTTTCGTAAACCTCTCCCTGGGGGAGAAAGTCGCAGACCTAAAATAATGGTTGAAAATGAAATCGGGAAAAGGATACTTCCGTGGACAATTGATTTTGAAACAGCAATCGAAAAAGAACAGGTTGTCGCAGGGTCTAGAGAATCAGTTATTAGATATTTAAGAGAATACAAAAATGGCAGCGGCTGCAATTTCTTACTACTTTCTTTCCAATGGGGAGATTTGAATCACGAAGAAGCTGTCAATACGATGGAAATTGTTGGGAACGAATTCATTGGGTCAAGTTAGCATATAAAATAAATTCAGAAGCTCAAAAAGGAGTAAGACATGGGTGATGTAGGAATAATGGGCCTGAGAGCTCCAGGTGGATCTTGGGACGAAACCAAAGAATTGGCGATTATGGCTGACGGCTTGGGATATAGCTGTGTCACCATGGGAGAATCTTGGGGGGAAGATGCTTTTACTTCATTGGCCCAAATAGCAGCTGTCACCAAACGAATCAAAATTGGTACAAGCATAGTTCCAGTATTTGCAAGATCACCTGCAAATCTAGCTATGACAGCACTAAACATG
>CAYMZR010000061.1:0-12201 GCA_964394975.1 uncultured Dehalococcoidia bacterium
CCAGCTATCTCCGTGTTCGATTGGCATTTTACCCCTACCCTCAGCTCATCCCAGCCTTTTGTACCAGACACGGGTTCGGTCCTTCACCCAGAGACTATCTGGGCTTCAACCTGGCCAAGGGTAGCTCACACGGTTTCGGGTCTAATCCATACAACTAAACGCCCTATTCGGACTCGCTTTCGCTATGGCTCCGGAATTCCAATTCCTTAACCGTGCTGCACAAATTAACTCGCCGGCTCATTCTTCAATAGGCACGCAGTCAGCCCGACGCATCGAGCCTTCTACGGCTTGTAAGATTACGGTTTCAGGTCTATTTCACTCCCCTCTCGGGGTACTTTTCACCTTTCCTTCACAGTACTGGTTCACTATCGGTGTCCAAGAGTATTTAGCCTTGGAGAGTGGTCTCCCCAGATTCCCACAAGATTTCACGTGTCTCGTGGTACTTAACAAAATCTCAAGAGTTTTATCACTTTCGCCTACAGGACTATCACCTTCTATGGTCGTCCTTTCCAGGTGCGTTTGGCTAGTTCAAAAATTTCTTACTCTTCGCCCTCATTCGAGGTTTGGGCGGAGAAGTGTTGCAACCCCAAACGGACATAGGACCTCATTCCACTAAGCCCGTCTGGTTTAGGCTATTCCCCTTTCGTTCGCCACTACTAGGGGAATCTCGGTTGATTTATATTCCTCGCGTTAATTAGATGTTTCAGTTCACGCGGTTCCCATTCTTATTAGAATGTCCTGGTATGACCCAGGACGGGTTTCCCCATTCGGGTATCCCCGATTAAGCTTGTTAGACAGCTAGTCGAGGCTTTTCGCAGTCTTACTACGCCCTTCTTCGGCTCTTGGACCCAAGGCATCCACCGTAATCCCTTAATAACTTGACCCACATTAAGGCAATTCTATTGTTATTGTTTGCCTGTTCCTGACTTTTGGTGCATAAATAAACCAAAAGTCGTGACCTCAAATAATGAGGTCGGGACTCGTTATAATTCGACAGAATTCAGTTGTTAAGGTGCAAAAAAAAAGCCGGGGGACATCCCCCGACCGAAGTCAGGATCCTATAGGTCTTTATGTTTAAATCTCTGTAGTCATCCTATTTCAAACTCTAGTGCTAAAGTCTATACCTGACAGAGTTACGAGTCAACATGGAAATCCAAGTATTTTTTTTGGTAAATATTTATTTAATGTTAATGCTCAACATCATTCTTCTACTGAAGTATAATCTGCCCTGTTATGGAACTAGAAGCTTCTACAAACCGAATGGAATTTTTGTCTGGCGAAGAATTAATCGACGAATGGGATACTGTGGTATTGACCAATCAGCGCTTATTCGTCTCTAGTAAACCGGGTCGAATTTCTGACAAATGGAATGAGGCCCGCTTGGATGAATGCCTAGAACCAAAATTAAAGAATGCAGGCAAAACGGGTCGAAAATGGCTTGGCTACCGATTTCTAATCATCGGATTAGCTATGATAGGGCTGCAGCTGGTTCCATATCTGTTCTTTGGAACTAATATATTGAACGTTCTGGGCGATTTAATAGAGTCTTTATATTTCCTCATATCAATGCTGGCCGCAACTGCTGGAATATATCTAACCTTAGGAAGCTACCTTAACCGTCCCCCTCACACTTCTGTACTTATTTCAGTACCTGGATCCAAAGATATATTGGCTATTTTCCAGGGTTGGGACAGTGAAGATGCTCGTGAGTTTGTAACTAAATATCGCCGTGTAAAAAGAGTGTTATAGGTTTAATTACTAAAAAGATAATATTTGTTTAACAAAGCTTTTAGGAGGACACATCGATGATAGAAAGTGTTGGAACATTGTATGCGGGACATATAGACTTGGAAGAGGTGGGCTTCGATTCCACCCCTGCAAATGACAGGCTCTATTCCGAGGAACAATTGAATACCGTTTACTCCAAAGCCGAGTCTATTGCTAAAGTTATGGATACCAATGGCTATGATGTTTTTTGGATGGCGGAACACCACTTCCAAAAAGAAGGGTATGAATGTATTCCAAATGTATTGATGTTGGCTGTTCATTTAGCCCATGTCACTTCTAACATAAGAATTGGTTGTGGTTTTAATGTCTCACCAATGTGGCATCCCTTGAGAATGGCGGAGGATTACGCCACTGCTGAAATATTGACTAATGGTCGAGTAGTTTTTGGAGTAGGTAGGGGTTATCACACGAGGGAAGTTGAATCGTTTGGAACCCCAATGCTCGATGCTGATGCCAATAGGGAGTTGTTCGAAGAGCAAGTTGATGTGATATTTAAAGCATTTAATTCAAACTCCTTTTCTCACAGAGGGAAAAATTATGTCATTCCACCTCAGGTTCCATACCGGGGATATGAATTGGAGGAAATCACCTTAGTTCCTCGACCACTTCAACGGCCCGTAGAATGCTGGCAACCCATAGTGAGCGCAAGTGAAAGAGGCCTTTCTTTCATGGCTAAGCATGGAATTAAAGGGATAATTGGGGGAGGAGCCGCTCCTGGCGGGGCTAGTGAGAATGTCATTAAGGAATGGCAGAAAATACAAGAGACATATGGAATAGAAACGGACTTAGGGGGGAATTTGTGCATTGGCTTTTCCTTCCATATTGCAGATAGCGAAAAACAGGCTATCGAAGAGGCCAGGCCATTTTTTGAGGAAAATATGAAAATGTTTGGCCCATTAGGATTTGTGAAGGGTCTTACGGACTCCCAAATAAACCACCTGTCGCGAGGAGGGCAATTTGCAAAGAATGCTAAATTGCCAACTTTGGAAGAAGCGGTTGAGGCTGGAAGCTGGTTAGTTGGAACTCCGGAGACCATAACCTCAAAGTTATTGGAAATTCAAGAGAATTACCCAGGACTAAAGGCAATAAATGTAGGACAAGTGATTGGTACCCCTGAGAGAGTGATTACGGAGCAGTTAGAAAGGTTTGGTAAAGAAATCATGCCGAAGATAAAAATCTAAATTAACTCAATGTTAATAAATCACTTCAAAATAAGGGATCTGATTTTATGAAGGATATGAAAGGGAAAAGAGTTTTAGTAATCACTCCCCACCCTGATGATGCTGAAAGCGGTGCAGGTGGCACCATTGCCAAATGGTCTTCACTTGGTGCAGATATTGTACTGGTAGTATGCACTAACGGAGATAAGGGAACTAGCGATCGGAATGTTAGTTCTCAGCAAATAGCTGAGACTCGCAGGCAGGAGCAATTGGAATCTGCCGAAGTGCTAGGGTTGACCAATGTTGTGTTTCTTGATCACCCTGACCAAGGAATTGAAAATGGAGAACTCTTTCGAAAGGAGCTCGTTCGAGAAATAAGGAGCCACCGGCCCGATATAGTTGTGACGATAGATCCAGAAAGGAAATGGGTTAGACACCAAGACCATTTTGTTACAGGGAGAGTAGCGCTCGATGCCGTCTTCCCATATGCTCGAGATTATTTGGCATACCCAGATCTTATAGATGAAGGCTTGGAACCTCATAAAACTTTAGAGGTTTATCTATGGGGTACAGATGATCCAGATACCTTCATCGATATAGATGATCACTTTGAAGACAAAATTAACGCTTTGTACTGTCATGCTAGTCAGATGTCTAGCAGTAAGGCTGATGGCACTGTCCGCTTGAGAAACAGATTTTCGGCCTACGGTCCAAAAGTTAATGCTGAAGTTGCAGAGGCATTTAAGAGACTGGAATTAAGAGGTTAATCTTTCGGGGTGGAGTTTTTCTCCCACCATTCCAGATACTTCGAGGGCATTAATAACCCTCTCGAATGCTTTTCGCTCAATTTCTCGTATTGTTGTATTACGGATTTTTCTAAATCCTCTAGAGAGCCATTGTTCATTGTGACAACATCCGATGCCTCAGCCCTATCTTGCCATTTTTTCTGGCTTGATAGCCTTTGGACTGCCTCTTCTTGGCTAAAATTGTTTCTAGTTTTCAATCTTTCAATCGCGATTTCATCGTCCACCGCAAAAAGCCATGTTATATCACTGTATATTCCATACCCTGCCTCGATGAAATTCACGGCTTCCATTAGACCTATTTGTAGAGGGTTGAGCGAAGTTCTCCAGTCATCCATTACTCCTCGGACTTCACCTTTAATGTCTCCTATGGCCGTTGTTAGCTTAGACATTTTCTCAGGATTACCGAATACTTTAGATCCCAATACTTTCCTGTCTACAAAGCCATCTGACCCAATAACTTCCTTCCCAAAGGAGGCCACAATTCGATCAAATGCAGGTTTGCCGGGGTCATACATTCGGTGAACTAATTTGTCAGCATCGCAATGTATCGCTCCTACACTTTCCAGAATCTTACATGCTGTGCTTTTACCGCAAGCTATTGCTCCAGTGACCCCTATGACCAATGGCATCTAAATGTCCTCTGCAGAGCTGTCTGGTCGGTAGCCTAAAACTTTTCGAGGGTGTTCCAGGTCACGGTATGACCATCGATTATTTGATGTGGCTAAAAATACGTCGTATTTAAGATCATCCGGCGCCTCTATGGAAAGCTGTAGGATTTGGCAGACATCTTTATGACTCAAATATATTGATTTTTGTCTTGGGTCAGAAGGTTTATCACCTTCTGTTACTGATCCTATCCTGACGCATAGCATAGACATATCGTACGCATCTGAAAAATGACGAGCCAAGGCTTCTCCCCATACTTTGGTTGCACCATATACCCCGCCAGGCCTGACATCTTTGTGAGTCACAAGCGGTAATGGTCCTTTAATTTTGGTATATTGCCCCTTTGCAATCTCTTTGTATGGATATATGTTTTCCACTCCTCTTACAGTACTGCCGCTACTGGCATAAACAACTCGTTTTATTCCAGCTCGCCTCGCAGCCTCAAAGACGTTATATGTTCCGACAATATTTGTTGGAAGTTGTTCCTCGAAACTGTCGGAACCTAGATATGCCGCTAAATGTACAACCGTGTCAATATTGTTGAATGCCGGGCGAATTTCACTCAAATTTGATATGTCTGCCGAATGGGTAGGGACATCTTTGACGATACTTCGGTTTAAAGCTGATAGTTCATACCCGCCTTGTGCGGTCAAATGTTCTTTCAGCAAGCCTCCTATTAAGCCACTCATTCCGGTTATCAGTATTCGTTTTGACAAATTATGCTCCGCTGATAGCTTTTCTTATGGCTGCTGGACTCATAGGTAGTTCTGTCATCCGTATTCCTATCGCGTCATAAATGGCGTTTGCCATTGCAGCTAATGGGGGTACTATTGCCACTTCTCCAACTCCCCTAACTCCGTATGGATGCAGAGGATTTGGGACTTCTACGATTAAGGCATCGATCATTGGAAGGTCTAGTGAAGTAGGCATCCGGTAATCCAATAAGCTCGAGTTCGTCATACCCCCTGTGTCGTCGATGAAATATTCTTCGTTTAGGGCCCAACCGATACCTTGGACGACTCCCCCTTGAATTTGGCCTTCGACGTAGCTTGGGTGAATCGCGGTTCCGGCATCTTGTGCAGCAGTGTATCTCAAAATCGTGACTTTTCCTGTTTCTGTGTCCACTTCTAGATCGACTAAATGAGTGGCGAATGCACTTCCTGGGCCGCGTGGGTCCAAGTTGGCTCTCCCAACAACTGGCCCCCCCGTATCCGGAAGATGACTAGCAAGTTCACTAAATGACATCTTAAGTTCGGTATCAGATGAATGGACGAAAAAACCGTTTTCCAGTTTTATGTCATCCAAAGATGTTTCCCAAACTTCAGCGGCTCTTTCTAGCATTTGTCTTTTTACGTCTTGTGCAGCTTCATAACTCGCCCAGCCTGTCTTAAAGGCCCCGCCGCTACCGCCAGTCATTGAGGTGTATCCGATCGTATCGGTATCCCCCACTTGGGGGTTTATATTTTCAACTGGAATACCAAGGACTTCAGCGACATGTTGAGCGGCTACAGGCCTAAGACCTCCAATATCCATAGAACCTATCGTGAGGTTTATGGTTCCATCAAAATTTACGTTGGCCACTGCACACGCAGCACCGCTTCCATTTATCCAAAACCCAGAAGCGACGCCTCGGCCAGTCTTTTTGGTCGTTTTTGGTGATTTGTAATGATCGTGATCTTTGGTTGCTTGGAATGTCTCTACGCAACCGATTAACGGATTGGTTATTCCGGAGGCTCTTGTTGTGCCCTGTTTGGCGGCGTTCATTATCCTTAGGTCCATCGGGTCCATGCCAATTTTCTCGGCTAATTCGTCAATTAAAGTCTCAGCAGCAAACGAACCTATTGGAGCCCCGGGTGCTCTGTATGCGGTTGTTTTAGGTTTGTTGTTGACGACATCGTATCCATCTATCCTCAGGTTATCGATGTCGTATGGTGTGAATATGCAGTTTGAAGCGGCCCCTACAGGAGATCCTGGATAGGCTCCAGCTTCAAATTTCAGATCCGCCTGGGCTGAAGTTATTTTGCCTTCTTTTGTCGCCCCAATTTTTACCTTCATGTAAGAGCCAGATGTGGGACCAGTTGCTTCTAGTACCTCAGATCTGGACATAGTGATTTTTACTGGATAGCCTGTAATTTTTGAAAGTAAAGCCGTTACAGGTTCAAGGTATATGGTAGTTTTCCCTCCGAATCCACCTCCAATTTCCATTGGGATTACTTTGATGTTTGAGACAGGTACTCCCAAAACTAAAGAAGTCCTATCGCGAATTGGAAAATGTCCTTGGGAACTTCCCCAAATGGTTATTTTATTGCTAGGGGTCCACCAAGCTGTTGCGGAATGGGGTTCAATATATCCCTGATGAACTGTTGAGGTTCTAAACTCCCTTTCCATTACAAGATCAGCCTGACCAAATCCTGATTCTATATCTCCTAACTCGAGAACGTCGTGACTAGCAATGTTGTTTACGTATTGATCATGTAAGAGAGGAGCCCCTTCAGATATAGCTTCTTCTACTGTTGAGACATGAGGTAATACTTCATATTGAACCTCTATAAGGGCAAGAGCCTCTTCTGCTGCATGAGCACTAGTTGCTGCTATTGCTGCTACTGGATGTCCCTTATAGAGAACCTTGTCTTCCGCTAAAATGTTGGCAGTTTGTTGTTTTAAATTGATTGCTGGGCCCGGTATCTTTGATACAGCTTCATCTTTTTGTGAAGGGAAGTCATTGTTGGTAATTACTGCATAAACGTCAGGTAGTTTTTCAGCGGCAGATGTGTCTATGGAAATTATTCTTGCGTGAGCATAAGGGCTTCTTAGTATTTTTCCGTGAATTAGACCGGGTAAATCAACATCGGCACCGTATTGTGCTTTTCCAGTGACTTTGTCATATCCGTCATGTCTTAAAGGCCTATTTCCAATTGATGTGTATTCTGGATGTTTTTTTGCGATGCTCATATGTGTTCGCCTTTTTTTAGGAGTTCGATTGTTTGATGGAATTTAATTCGTCTGTCCATAGTAGGGTTTATTGTTTATCCCTTAATCGATCGGATTGTAGCATAGGATAGACTGATTTTTCGTACCGGTATTGTGCCTATATGCTATAATTCCGAGGCTTTGAACGGCGGACCTGATCCGCCGTTTTTTGTCTGCTTTTTTGGTGGATCATATTCTTTTGGAAAAAGGGGAGTTGCAGTGATCGAAATAATAAGCGAAGGCGGTATCACTTCGGCAGCTGGCTTTACTGCTGGATCTACGTATGCTGGTTTGAAAACTGAAGCCGGTGTTCCTGACTTAGGTATTGTTTTTTCTGACAGGCCGGCCAAATCGGCGGCAACTTTTACGACGAACAGTATAGAGTCCCCTTCGGTTACTGTCAGCAGGGAAAGAAAGAAAACTGTGATATCTAGAGGAATCGTGGCAAATAGCGGTTGCGCTAATTGCAGTGTGGGACCGCAAGGTTTAGCTGATGCTGAAGAATTAGCTTCTTTGGCTGCTAGTCACGTTGGAGTATCTGGTAAAGATTTCTATGTGGCCAGTACAGGCATGATAGGTGTTGAGTTGCCGATGGCCTTAATAAGGCAAAACATTGCTAATATAGAATTGTCAAATGAAGGTGGGACTGATTTTGCCAAATCAATAATGACTACGGATTCCAAGCATAAAGAAAGGGCTGTTTCGTTTAAGCATGACGGTAAGACGGTGACTCTTGGAGGCTCAGCCAAAGGAGTTGGGATGATCCATCCCAATATGGCGACAATGCTGTGTTTTATTACTACCGATGCAGATGTTGACGCTGAGTTCTTACAAAAAACCCTTTCAGAAGCGGTGGATGTTTCCTTCAATATGATTGATGTGGATGGAGATCAGAGTACCAATGATTCAGTTATTGTACTGGCGAATGGCGCCTCTGGGACAGCTCAGATAGATGGGAACTCTGAAGGGACTGAAAATTTTGTTGAAGCTTTGAAATATGTTTGCACCGAACTTGCGAAAGAATTGGCAAGGGATGGCGAAGGAGCTCAACGTCTTATCGAAGTAACCGTAGAAGGTGCCCATACTACTGAAGATGCTCGAAAGGCGGCCCGCGAGATAGCATCTTCTTCCTTAGTGAAAGCGATGGTGCATGGAAAGGATCCTAATTGGGGACGCTTGGTAATGGCTCTTGGTAAAAGTTCGATTCCTCTTGAGGAAGGCGAGATAGATATTTTCATTAGGGATATTCACATTGTGCATGAAGGAATTGCTATTCCTTACTTAAAGGACGCCGTAGTGAGTGCAATGAACTCCGGGCAGGTTGATTTTAGAATAAGTCTCAATGTAGGAGACTGTTCCGGAACAGCATGGGGATGCGATTTGACCGAAGAATACGTGATATTTAACTCGGCCTACAGCACATAGTTTTGATAATGTTTAACGAATTAGAACATTCACCCACTGATGACCATACGGAGAACATGAACTCTTCAAGTCGAGTTGGAGACAAAGTGTCCGTCGATTCTGAAACTGACTTGGATTTTGGATCAGAAAATACACGTTCCTTAACCGTGATTAAAATTGGTGGTAGCACTCTCGGTAGTCATGATACAACCCTTACTGATTTAGTCGAACTTCAATCAAAAGGGGATCAATTTGTAGTTGTTCACGGTGGTGGTAAGACAATTTCCGAATGGATGGAAAAACAAGGAGTTCGGCCGAAGTTTGTAAACGGACTGAGGGTCACTGATTCTCAAAGTTTAGATATTGTTATAGCTGTCCTCACTGGTTTGATCAATAAATCACTGGTGGCCTCTATCAATAACATTGGCGGTAAAGCAATCGGTATATCTGGTGCTGACGGAAAGATAGTAGATGCTGAAATTGCAGATCCTGATTTAGGCTACGTAGGGAAGATTAAATCAATTAACACTGAACCGATTGAGGCTATTTTAGCGGCAGGTTATATGCCGGTTATAGCACCAGTTGGAGTTTATTCCAGTTTAGGCGATGAAAACATGTTACTGAATATAAATGCAGACACTGTTGCAGGATATATTTCTTCTTCAATCCATTCTGACCGAATGGTATTTCTTACTGATGTGGAAGGAGTTTTAGATTCCTCAAAAAGGTTGATATCTCGTATGACAAGAAAGCAAGCAGATTCTTTGGTTGCTTCTCATGTCATAGATGGCGGAATGATTCCCAAAATGGAAGCCTGTATCGAGGCACTTTCTGGCGGAGCCATTTCTCAAATAATTGATGGACGAGTCCCTGGCGCCTTGAAAGATGTGCTTTTAGGACATAATTGCGGGACTCGTATAGGCTGACAAGTAAAGGTTAAAATATGGCTAATCCTCAATTTCCGCAATTTGATTTTGATACGTCCGCGATTAGTGGTAGATTCGGCGGCCGTCTTAAATGGCTAGCATTGTTATTGATTTTGGTCCCTGTCTTTGTTGTGTCTTGGATTGCTAAAGGCATTTATACCGATTATCTCTGGTATTCGAATTTAGGTTTTGAAGACATTTTTCTAACCGTATTAACGACTAAGATAATTTTGTTTGTTGTTGGATTTATTTTTGTTTTTGCATTGGTGCTTGCGAATCTTTTCTATGTGAATAATAAAACAACTGGTCCCATTGAGGTCGCTTTACCGGATGACTTGATCGGAGCAATACGAAAATTAATTGTTATAGGGTGTATCGTAGCCGCTTCGGTATTAGGGATTATTCTAGGATACATGGTTGCTTCGAAATGGGAGCTTTTTCTCAGATTTAGTAATGCGGCTGCATTTGGTGTTACGGACCCTCTTTATCGAAACGATCTTTCTTTCTATGTATTTGAATTGCCTATTTATGCATTTTTGCAGGGATGGGTGTTGATTTCTGTCGCTTTGACGATTGTGGCCACTGGAGCATTGGCATTTTTGAATTTCACTCTTAGAGGGACCGCTTTTGCTTTGACCAATCACTTGCGTAACCAGCTTTTGGTACTAGGAGCCATCGCTGTCTTGGCCATTTCGGCCGGTTACTGGATCGACCGTCTGGAATTGGTAAGGTCTGACCAGGGAATTGTGTTTGGCGCAGCATATGCCGATGTTTTTGCCCGGCAGCCTGCATTGTTGATTTTGTGTGTCACAGGAATTGCCGTTGCCGTAGTGATGCTGGTCGGGTCCTTTATGGGGAAAATAAAATTATCCCTGGCTCCAGTAGGGATCTGGGTTATATTGATAATAGCACTTGGTACTGTCTGGCCTTCTGTTGTGCAGCAGTTTTCAGTGGACCCTGATGAATTTGTCAAAGAAAAAAAATATATAGAACGAAATATAGAGTTCACCAAACTAGGCTTTGGGTTGGAATCTATAGATGAAACTTTCTATCAGGCTGAAGGAGAAATCACTTCAGATTTAATACAAGAAAACATCCACACGGTTGAAAATATACGGCTTTGGGATTACAAACCTCTGACCAATGTTTACAAACAAATTCAGTTAATTCGACCTTACTATGACTTTAAAGATGCTGATGTCGACAGATATTACATCGATGGGGAATATAGGCAAGTTTTACTTGCTGCCAGAGAGGTTGCTCCAGAAAAACTGAAAGAGGAAGCCCAGACTTGGGTAAATGAAAAGCTGTTCTACACTCATGGTATAGGTATCGCAATGAGTCCGGCTACCGAATTTACAGCCGAGGGAAGACCACTATTTTTTGCTAAGGACATCCCGGCAAACGGTGAAATTCCTGTCTCTTCTCCCAATGAGGGTGCCTCACCTGACATTATGGTGAAAAATCCCAGGATTTATTACGGTGAGAATTCAAAAGGATATGTACTAGTCAATACTGATACCCAAGAACTTGATTATCAAACGGGTGAAGGTGATTTGATAGTCACCAATTATCAAGGCTCTGGTGGTGTAGATGTGGGTTCCTATTTCCGCAAGCTACTTTACGCTTGGCAAATGAGGGATATTAATATTCTAATAAGTAACCAGCTGAACGAAAATACTAAAATTCAGTACCGAAGGTCTGTGGAGGAGAGAATTTCTACAGTAGCTCCATTCCTCAAATTGGACAAAGATCCATATGTGGTTGCTGGAAATGGGCAATTATATTGGATACAAGACGCTTACACGACCTCAGATAAATTTCCGTATTCTCAGCCTACCGACGAAGAAGGTTCGCCGGAGCACTACAATTACATAAGGAACAGTATCAAGATAGTTGTTGATGCTTATACTGGCGATCTTCATTTTTACCTTTGGGACACTACCGACCCTCTTGCACTTACATATCAAAAAATGTTCCCGACCCTCTTTTCAGACATCGAATCAATGCCAGAGGGGATTGAGAGTCATGTCAGGTATCCTCAAGGGCTTTTTGCTGTCCAAGCCGAAAAGTACATAAAGTACCACATGGAAAACCCCCAACATTTTTATGGAAATGAAGATTTGTGGGCTTTTCCGCAAGAAAAATTTGGACAAAATGAAAGTTTACAACCATTAGAACCTTACTATGTAATTATGCGTTTGCCAGGGGAGACCAAAGAAGAATTTGTCCAACTAATTCCATATACTCCCGATGGAAGGCCAAATATGGTCGGATGGCTGGCAGCCAGAAGTGACACCTCTGAATATGGCAACTTGGTTGCTTTTAATTTTCCTAAAGATCGTCAAGTTGACGGCCCTGAGCAAGTGGAGGCAAGGATAGACAATGATCAGGAAATTTCAGCTTGGTTTACTCTTCGATGTACCGAAGGTTCAACCTGTATCAGAGGCAACTTGCTAGTTATACCGATAGGGAATAGTA
>CAYMZR010000062.1:0-12105 GCA_964394975.1 uncultured Dehalococcoidia bacterium
GCTGAGAAAACCAGGGCTGTTGATAACGCCCGAAGGCTAAATAGCTTTCCCATTTGACCCCCTTCTTTCTATAAAGGAACGAATTTTAGTTCAAATTTTCTTGTTGTAAGAGCAAGCAGTAAAAACCACAGACTCACCAACGGCGAGTGAACCAGTTCATGATATGCACCACCCCAATGTATGTCAAGCCGTTTCCGTGCCTAATTAATCACTCTGAAACAACCCCCCACAAAAGAGACTGCAAACACACACCCAGTCACGCTCCGTCCAACTTTAGAATTCTAGTTGAATACACATGAATAATCAATAACAAAAAACGCCTATGCTACAATCAAACACAGTATTGACCACTAAAATAGCCCCGCTCACAAAAGGTTACCTACCTTAAAAGACAACGGGATTCAGAAAAATCGATAACGGAGAGTAATCTGGCTGTGAACAATACATCTGGTCACTCAGCATCTTGGATTCTTTTAGCTGCATTCACCTGCCTAGGGGTGCCTTCTTTCATAATGGTATTCGGAGGAATACATTTCCATCCCATTTTGGACGCTTTCATTTTCGGAATGGGAATCGTGGGTGGCGCATTTCTTATCTCATGGGCCGCTGAAGCTGCTCAGCTTGATGTTTCGGCTTCCTTCGCTATAGCAATCCTGGCTTTAATAGCAATTTTGCCGGAATACGCGGTTGAAGCTGTTTTGGCATGGGACGCAGGTCAGTCCTATGATGCGGCAAGCGGAGCGGTAACGGTTGAAATGGAAAGAGTGGCCGCTAATGTAACAGGAGCCAACAGATTACTAGTTGGTTTAGGATGGTCAGCCGTTATTTTAATCTTTTGGATCAAAAGAAAAACCTCCCTAAATATGCAAAATACAATGGGTCTTGAGATATTGATGTTGTCTATCGCGACTGCTGTCACGTTTTTGATATTTTTCATGGGTCAAGTACACGTTATCGTAGCTGCAGCCCTAATAGCTCTTTATCTTGTTTACCTATGTCTCAGCTCAACAAAAGAATCGGAGGAACCAGAACTAATGGGACCCTCTTTGGCTATCGGAGAGCAGTCTAAGATCGCCAGAAGATTAATCGTTTTAGGGTTATTCGCCTATTCTGCTTTTGTGATTTTGGTGGCTGCAGAACCATTTGTTCATGCCCTTGTAGAAACCGGCCGAGATTTTGGAATTAGTGACTTCCTATTAATACAGTGGATAGCGCCATTGGCTTCAGAATCCCCTGAGATAATAATTGCTGTACTATTCAGTCTCCGAGCAAACCCAGTGGCAGGATTAACAACTCTTATTTCTGCCGAGGTTAATCAACTTACTCTTCTAGTTGGTAGCATGGTCGGAATATTCAGTCTCTCAGTAGGAGAGATTTTAAGTTTCCCACTTAACAACATGCAAGCAGTGGAATTTTTGTTGACCGCTGCTGTTTCTGTATTGGCAATTATATTGGTTTTGCCTAGAGTTATTGGGTGGAAATCGGGAATGGTTTTGCTAGTACTTTTCTTGGCACATTTGCCATTTACTGAAACTGATCAAAGATTGCTTTTTACATATGGGTACTTAGCAATTGCGATTGCTCTCATAGGGTACCAGCTATACCAAAAATACCTATCCAAATAAAAATTAGTCTCCGAAAAGCTACTTTTAGTGCCAACGGTGAGGCCTGTTCGAAAGATTGCCTAATCCTAATTCTCTGCAAAGAGGCGGGAAGAGCGTCTTTGACGCTCCTTGCCACTCTAATTCAGAAACAGCTTTATTTACCTGCACTTTTTTATGAACAGTCGCAATTTTCCGATAAAGATACGCATCGCTTCTGCTATTTTCCAAACTTGCACTCAAAGATTCAGCCCCTCTTACTGAGACGTCCCACAATTTATATGTAATTGGTATTTTCTCAATATGGCCATACCTATAGAGAAGAACAGCACTAGATTTTGCGCCCCATTTCGGTATTCCTGGAATATTATCTGCGGTGTCACCAACAAGGCCTAAATAATCTGGTATAGATGCCGGTGGTACACCGAATTTATCAAGGACCCCACCCTCATTTAGGATGACGTCGTTTTTTCTATCTAGGCACACGATGGTGTTTCCATCAACCACCTGACATAAATCTTTGTCGGGCGAACAAATTATCACTTGCTCAACATCATCTTGTTTGGAATAAAGCAAGGCAGCAGATGCCAAAGCATCGTCGGCTTCAAACTTATACATTGGCCATGAGATTATCCCAAGAGCATCGACAGCCCTCTCAGCAAGCGAAAACTGCATCTCAAGTTCAGGAGGAGTATCAGACCCATCTTTATATGTAGGCAATAGCTCGTTCCTAAAAGATTTGATGGAGCTATCAAAGGCCACAGCTAAATGTGTCACGTCTGCCTGATTCAGGAGGGAAATCAGGGTGATTATGAGGCCTCTTACAGCCGAAACATGCATTCCATCAGGAGCGAGCCTCTCAGGCTGGCCAAAATGAGATCTAAATAATTCATAGGTCCCGTCAACAAGATGTACTTTCATATGACTTTATTTCACTCCTGCAATATTTATTCACCGTGTATTGGGATTTAGCACATCACTCATGGCATCTCCAAATAAATTCCAGCATAAAACTAACGACCAGGCCACTATTCCAGGCGCAATTAGCATCCAAGGCACTACTCTAAGAGCACTTATACTGCCCGCTTCCAGCAACATAGTTCCTAGGCTTGGTCGAGGAGGCTGGATACCCAAGCCCAGCCAACTCAAAATGATCTCAGTACCGATCAATGTCCCCATGCCCATTGAAACTGTAACCACGATGGGGCCTATAGCATTTGGCAAAAGATGAACAAATAGAATTCGAAAAGTAGTAGCTCCAGTTGCTTCTGCTGATTCAACATATTGGGAGGTTTTTAGTGATAAGACTTGGCCTCTAACTAAACGAGCCATTCCAACCCAACTGAACGAAACTAAAGCTAAAGATATCACTAGGTAGTCTGCAACCCCTGATTTTACTATTCCATCCAACCAAGTATTATCTTCAAGCCACCTAACCGAGTCCACAATCCTTGGCCTCAAAGTAGCAGCTAATAATATGACCAGCAATATGTCAGGAAAAGAGGCGAAAAGCTCACCTATCCTCATGATTATTGAGTCAACACGACCTCCATAATATCCAGAGATTAATCCCAAAGATACTCCGATTAACAAGCCACCGGTAAGAATTGTGACCATAGTAATTATTACCGTGTTTTGTATCCCCCAAAGAACTCTCGAAAAAACATCTCTGCCTTTCAAATCGGTGCCCGCTATGTGTTGAAAAGTTGGAGCTTCTCTGATCGACTGATAATCTTGTTCATTGTATCCATATGGAGCTATCAAAGGTGCAAATATACCTAAAAAATATATGACAGAAATTGTGGTCACACAGGCAATCGCCAATTTCTTTCGTAGCAATCTGGAGAAGGCTCTATAAAAGTGACCTCTGCTGCCTATAGATGTATCCATCACGAAAGCCTTATTCTCGGATCAATTAATGAATATGCTATGTCAGCCATAAGATTTGCAATAACGAAGGCTGCTGACAATATCATAGTGAATGCCATTATCACTGGATAATCCCGATTGAAAATAGCTTGTATGGCAAAATCTCCAACACCTGGTATTCCTAGTAATCTTTCGGTGATAAATCCGGTAGTCAACATACCAGCCAAAGAGAAGGACAAAATAGTAATTATGGGAATAATGGCATTCCTCAAAACGTGCCTAATATCTATAGTGGATTCACTTAGTCCTTTGGCTCTAGCTGTTCTGATAAAATCTTGTCCGAAAACATCTAAAGTACTAGCTCGCATCAATCGAGCTAATCCAGCCACTCCTGGTATACCCATTGTGATAGCTGGCACCACTATTCTTAAATCAAAAAACCCTCCCCAGCCAGAGCACGGAACCCAACTCAACTTCAAGCACATTGCCCAAAGAACAATCGGAATACTCACCATTATTGGGATGGACATCAGAACCAAAGTAAAGGCAATAGCAGCAGGGTCAATCCATGTGCCTTGATGGCGTGCTATCCAAAATCCTAAAGGCAATCCGATAAACAAGCTTACAATCATAGCTGCCAAATTGACCTGGAAAGAAACCCACATTTTTGAAGCTAGTAGGCTCCCCACGGACCTACCTCTATACCTTAGGCTTTCTCCAAAATCACCTCTGATTGCACCTGAAACATAGTCAACGTATTGGACCACAATTGGCCTGTCTAGTCCTAAAGAAGACCTCAACCGATCAGCAGTATCTTCATCATATTTTGTTCCAAGCATCACCCTAACAGGGTCGCCGGGACCATAAGTTCCAAGTACAAAAGTAACAGCTGACACCATCAATAACAGTACTGGCAACCATAACAATCTTCTAGTTATATATACCCACATACACCCTTTATCCTAATATGCTGTCAGTATAGGATAAACGACATCGTGTCATTGGTAGTAAGACAGTATGTATTAACCCATTAATTTCAATCTTCTATATACACATATCGCATTTTAGACATTGTCATCGGAGTAAGCTCGTACCCTTTTACATAAGGTTTAATTAGAACGTGTCGCTCACCAGCAAACCACAAAGGAACCCATGCAGCGTCATTGACAATAATTTCTTCGGCTCTTTGATATAGATCTATTCGGCTCGCTGAATCAGTCTCAACCCGAGCATCTTCTAGCAACAAATCTGCCTCTTGATTCGAGTACAAACCGTGATTATTTTCGCTATCAGAATGAAACAATATATCCAAAAAGTCTTGAGGGTCAGGATAATCAGCCTCCCATCCTAATCCCCCAAAGGCTTGGAATTTCTCTTCATCCAAATCTTTCAGATACGTAGCCCATTCAACTTGCTGTATTTCAACTTCAACCCCTAACATCTCCAGCCACATATTAATTATCACTTCAAGATCCAGGCCAGGTGTACCTCCTGTACCAGGTATTGTTATCACAATTCGTGGCCGATTTGCCGAATCAGCATACTTTGATTCTGATAACAATTTTTTTGCCAACACAGGATCGTGACGAAGACCTTCAAGGCTCGCATTAAAACCGGGAAATCCTGGAGGTAAAATGCCATAGGCTGGAACAACCAAATCTGAATATACCTCTCTAGCAATTAATTCCTTGTCTATTGCGTGATTTAAAGCACGACGAAATTTAGGATCATCGAATGGAGGTTGTTCTACATTAAACCCTATGTAATTAACAGAATAACCAGGATCTGCAACAACCAAGTCTCCATTAAGAGGGTCAGCAGGATCCTTGATCCTTTCTAAATCAAACAGCCCTACCCCTGTTATATCTATCTCATCATTTTCGTACATAGCCATAGAAGAACCACCGGCCAAGTTCATCTGAATCTTTGCCAGTTTGGCCTTATCAAGATGGTAAAGGTCGTTCCTTTCTAATATTATCCTCTCTCCGATTTTGTAATCGGTAAGCCGAAATGGGCCAGTGCCGTTAGGGTTGTCGGTCCAATTTAAACCGCCTTCCGACACATTATTTTTATCAACAACATAGGCGGTGGGGTATGTGAGCTTAGCCAAGAAATATGCTTTCGGAGCATCTATCTGTATTTGCAACGTGTTATCATCCACCACCTTCACACCTCTTATCTCAAAACCCCTACCCTCCAGTACATCTTTTACACCTACTATGTCACCTAAATATGTTTTTGCCGTCGGAGAAGCTGTATCCGGATTAACAGCACGCTCCAATGACCATTTAAAATCGCCAGCTGTTACTTTTGTTCCATCATGGAAAGCCGCATTTTCACGAATTTTAAAAGTATATGTAAGACCATCAGCTGAAATGTCCCAACTATCGGCAATGTCTGGAATCAACTGTAAATCAGTATCAAATCCGACAAGACCTCCAAATATTTCTACAACAACACCCGCAGATGTTGTATCAGAAGTCAAATGAGGATCAAGGGTCGGAGGGTCGGACCAAAGCCGGTTGAACACTCCCGATGGTTCCTCAGAAACATTAGCTAGAGTCTTTACTTCGGATTTGGTAACAGAGCTTTTTTTAGCTTCCGTCTTAAGTGTCGAATCTTCTAAGCCAGATGATTGACCCACCACCTCCTGACTTCCAGAATCACCTACAGCTTTGCCTACCGCCGGCTGTCCACAGGCAACCAACCCGATTAACAGAATCGAGGATAAAAACCCAAAAAGGAAAATCTTAGTCATACGTACCTCAAAAGCAAATTAGTCTATAAAAAATCAATCCCTTCTAATAATAATAATCTAGATAAGGTATTAACAACGGCAATTCCACCTAGGTATTACCACTCTATGCTGCATGCAGAATAGCTTAGATGATTTTTATGTGCCCATTTGGTACTTTAAATACGCTTTTATAAACATATCTATATCTCCATCAAGTACTTCATTAGTAGCTGATGTTTCCATATCTGTTCTATGATCTTTCACCATTTGATAGGGATGTAGTACATAGCTCCGTATTTGATTTCCCCATTCGGCCGAAATATGATCCCCTTTTAGATCAGAAATTTCTCGATCCTTTTTCTCTCTTTCCAAATCAGCGAGTCGAGAAGCCAAAATTCTCATTGCTATCTCTCTGTTTTGCCGTTGGGATCTTTCATTTTGACAGGTAACCACAATTCCTGTTGGTTCGTGCGTTATCCGTATAGCCGTGGAATTTTTTTGCACACTCTGTCCCCCATGACCGCCTGCTCTAAACACATCAACCCTCAAATCATCTGGATTGATTTCAACGTCGGCACCTTCTTCCATTCTTGGTATAACTTCCGCCAATGCAAAGGAGGTATGCCTTGCATGATCGTTGTCGAATGGAGATATCCGAACTAATCTATGAACCCCTTTCTCTGCCTTAAGATGACCATAAGCATATTCACCTGCTATTTGTACAACTACACTTTTTATACCAGCTTCTTCACCATGGGATACATCAAGAATTTGACATCCAAATCCTTTTCTATCACACCATCTTGTATACATTCTTGCTAGCATGGAAGCCCAATCTTGAGAATCGACCCCTCCTGCACCAGCATGCAGAGCTAAAATAGCGTCACGCTGATCATGTTCACCAGAAAGGGTGAGTGTGAATTCCTGCTCCGCGACCGCTTGTTCTAACTGCTCTATTTCTAGCTTTATCTCATCCAGCAATTTCATATCACTTTCAGGATTAGCCAATTCCAGCAATTCTAAATGATTCTCAATTTGCTCTTGAAACCCTTTCCAAATCGATACCTGGTTATTCATAGAAGCCAAAATTTTCATTTTAGATTGGGCTAAATCAGAATCTTGCCAAAACAAAGGATCTATTGATTCTTTTTCCAATCGTTCAATTTCAAGTTCCTTTGAAGGAAGGTCAAAGACGCACCAATAAATCAGAAACTTTTTCTTTAAGTTCAATCAAAGAAGTTTTCAATTCTTGCATTGGAGCTTTTCACCGACCTACGACTTAAAATTTTTATCGGAGCGGACATTAATTATATCAAGCCTCAAAAAAACAAAGTTTCCACATTTGATGATAATGAACATATTTAGGTGGATAGATAGGAATCTACATCGAGAATCCAGCCCCTTCTCATGGTTCTACGCTCTTCTTGCCCTACAGGAATCCTTATAGTGTCCAGTAGGGTCCGGGGATTGGGGCCTCGCAAAATAATCTGCCACCTGTAGCGGCCCCTGATCCTACTTGGAAAAGCTGGTGTCGGACCAAGAACTTCAGTATCAGGAAGACCCCAAATCTGTTTTTGTTGGACCAATAGATTTGCTAGATGTTTGGCCTCTCTTTGACCTGATTTATCATCAACATCTTGCCTAAGCAATCGAATTATTTTGCTATAAGGCGGGTGAATGTTTTTTATTCTGTTAGAAGATTCGATATCAAAAAATGATCGATAATCCTGTGAAGCTGCCGCTTTAATAGCATAGTGGTCAGGCTGAAATGTTTGAATAACCACTTTTCCTTCTTGTTCGCCCCTACCTGCTCTACCCGCCACCTGGCACAAAGTTTGAAACACGCGCTCTGGAGCCCTAAAATCCGGCAGACCAAGACCTACATCAGCCGATATTACCCCCACCAATGTTACATTAGGTAAATGATGCCCTTTGGATATCATCTGAGTACCAACCACAACATCGGTCTGACCAGATCGAAATCTGTTAAGTAGCTCACCATAATCTGAATGTTTAGCTATGGCATCCGTATCCCATCTATCGACAACTAATTGTGGATATAACTCACCCAACTTTTCTACAACTAATTGTGTTCCGATACCATATTTCCCAACGGCTTCATCCTGGCATTCAGGGCAATTCTGAACGTTCTTCCTTTTTTTCCCGCAATAATGACATATCAAAGTGTTAGAGTCGGCATGAAATGTCATGGAAACATCACAGCTTCTACACTTAGCTACATACCCACAGCTACGACATTGAACAAAAGGTGAAGAGCCTCTTCTATTCAAAAAAAGTATCACCTGATTATTGTTGCTGACAGCATTCTCTAAATCAGTTGTTAGGCGTCTACTGAAAATACCAGTATTCCCTGCCTTTAATTCGGCCCTCATGTCTACTATTTTCACTTCTGCTAGCAATCTTGAATCGTTATCTGAATCATCCTTTATCGAATTAGGACGGTACCTTTGGGTTAATTCTGCCAGTCGATATCTACCAAGTATGGCTCTGCGATAAGACTCAATATCAGGAGAAGCTGAACCAAGGATTACTGTTGCAGATGTAAGTCCCGCCAGTTGCATAGCAACATCCCTCGCATGATACCGAGGTGCGCCATCATTTTGTTTGTAAGTCCATTCATGCTCTTCGTCTATTACAATTAAGCCCAAATTATTCAGTGGAGCAAAAATCGAACTTCGGGAACCGACTACCACCTGATAATCATCGTCTTTAATTTTTCTCCATTGGTCAAAACGCTGACCTATAGTTAATCCACTATGCAAAACAGCTACCTGCCCAGGAAACCTCGAGGAAAATCTTTCTATAGTTTGGGGGGTCAGAGCGATTTCAGGTACTAGCACTAAAGCCGTTTTACCATTCTTAATGCATAGAGCTACAGCGTCAAGATAAACTTCGGTTTTACCACTTCCAGTGACTCCATGCAGTAAAACCGCCCTAGTTTTGATAGAAGGATCATCTATCAGCTCTGAAATTTGCATTAGCGCATGCTTTTGGGAGTCTGAAAGCTGGAGACCTTTAGCAACTCTATAAAGTTCTCCCTCGAGAGGATCTCTGTCAATTTGAATTTGGTACTTTTCCAAATAGCCTTTTGTTATTAACGAATTGACAGAATAAGAACCGAATTCTCTTCTAACAGTAGCTAATTTCAGCACCTCATCCTCTCTCTTTAAAAGGGCAGTCAAAGCCTGAAATTGCTTGGGGGCATTACCTAGTTTTTTTGCGGGCAAGGCCAACTTACCAGATTGAGTAATCTTAACCAGATTTTCATATTTGGCTCCCACTTTAACGGAAGATTCATTCGTGGTAGAAAACAATATTTCCTTTGCAATCAGGCGATTAATAGTCTGACGTGATTTTTCCCCGAAGTTAGCAAGCACTCTATCTAGTTTTACAGGTTTTTTTGAATTTACATACCTGACTATCGATGATTGGAATTCACTGAGAGTTAACTCAAGGTCTTCAATAGGAACGGACAGAGACAACCAAACAGCTTTTCGTTTTCGTCCGCCTGGCGGAAGCATCAAAGAACATGCTTGAAATAGGGTGCACAAATATCGACCACTCACCCAGCGGGCCAATTCCAGGCGCACCGGGTCAATTAGAGGCTTGTCGTCTGTAAGTTCAGATATTTCACGAACCAAATCCAAGTTTGTGGTGCTGGAGATATCGAAAACTATCCCTTGTCTCGTTTGATTACCGAAAGGAACTAATACTGAATGACCCAGTTCCAAACTGAGATCCCTAGGTATTGAGTAGGTAAAAGTTCTGTCTCCAGAACCAGGTGAATCTACTGCTACTTCAGCGAATTTCAAAAACTACTAACCCTTTTCCACATGACGAAGTGGTACGAGGCAAAGTATACTACCGAACAGAATTCAGGGGCGAAATTTATTCAGAGAGCGCATTTACCTTCTATCCTCTTTGATCCTAGCTGCCCGGCCGGACAGCCCTCTAAGATAATAGAGTCTTGCTCTTCTAACCTTCCCCTTTCTTGTAACTTTCACTGATTCCACATTAGGAGAGCATTTCAGAAAGGTTCGTTCAACTCCAACTTGATTGGTGATCCTACGAACCGTGAAGGTTTCCCCTCTACCATTGCCTCTAACTCTCAAAACAACGCCTTCGAAGGCCTGCGTTCTGATCCTTTCCCCCTCAACAACCCTAACGTTAACAACTACTGTGTCTCCAGGTCCAAAATCCTCGATGTTATTATTTTCTTCTACTGGTATGAGGTTATGAGCATCCATTTTCAGTATCTCTTCGCATATTACAATTTAGTTAGCTATCCGCACAGCTTAAAATGACAAGGCTAAGATTGTACTTCTATATTTGTCTCTAAATCAATAGTAATTTCTGTCATCTAGTTTCTATTTATCAAAACGCATTCATTTTATGACTGATGTAACTGCATTTGATAGAATTAGTGGTATTAATCAAAAACAATTAGTATGGGGAGGGAATAATGCCTTTTAGATTTGGCCCCATGGAACTCATAATCGTTTTAGTAGTGGTGTTAATCATTTTTGGGGTAGGTAGACTACCTGAGATAGGCGGAGCGATGGGAAAAGCGATTAAAGAATTCAGATCCACCCAAAAAGATATTACTGATGACGATACGACATCCAAAAAAGACTAGTGCGAATTTCGAATCTATAAAGTCCCTCGATAAGTAAAAAAATTAAATCGCGTCGGTCCCTGGTTTCTGCTCTCAAAATTAAAAATCAATCTGTCTCGTCAAGATTGTCTGGCGCCGTCCTATTCCTCATCTTAACCCCTATTTTTGACAAGAAAATACCAACCTCATATAGAGCCAAAATCGGAATAGCTACCATGGTTTGGTTAATAGGGTCCAATGTAGGAGTTATAAGGGCGCCTAAAATAAAAGCCAATACTATGGCCCATTTCCGGTTTCTAGAAAGAAAAGATGGCTTCACAACACCAATCCTGGACAAGAAAAACAAAACTATCGGTAGTTCAAATATGACTCCCATCCAAAACAAAAGTGAGAGCATCAAGCTCACGTAGTTGCCAATTCTGATCATAGGAGTCGCAACATCACTCCCAAAAGTGATGAGGAATTTTACGGCCGGTGGAAAAAGAACAAAATAACCAAATGCTGCACCAAGTATAAAGATAATCACGCTGACAGGCATCAATATATATAAATATTTTTTCTCTGTGGAACTCAACCCGGGGGAAACAAACATCGTCAGTTGCCACAAGAGAAACGGTAATGAGGTAAAAATCCCTGCTAAAAGGGATGCTTTCATAGCAATACCTATGAATTCGGTAAGGTCTGTATATACTGGTTTCTGGTTTGGAACCCCTGGGAATCCACTAGCCGGCTCCATTAACAATCGAAGTATTTGCTGATGAAAAATAAAGGCGATTACTGTAAAAACCACAACGATAATTGCTGACCATGTAAGACGACGACGCAACTCATCAAGATGTGCACTTAATGATTGCGATTCATTAACCAATGATGCTCACCCCCATGAGGTTTTTCCAGATTCATCATTGCTATCTGTCTGCTGAGAATCTAATTGGTCATCTTGCACCAACTCAGAAGATCTTGAATCGGTATTTCTCCTCCTGCGCGATCCAAAAGCTATTGGTGGCTCTGGTTTTGGATCTGAGTCAACTTGAGAATCGCCATAACCAATATCATCGTCGACCGTTTCTTTATTTTCACTGAAACTGGGAGTATCAACTTCAATATGGGGGATTTGCCGGGCGAACCTTTTGGCCTCTGCAAGTAAATCTCCCAGCATACGTGCACCAGAAATCATTTTTTGTGGTCCGAGCAATAGGAAAGAGATCAACAAAATTACCAAAATTTCCATGCTGCCCATTCCTAACATAAATTCACAACTC